>NZ_JASONH010000002.1:0-370136 GCF_030217145.1 Winkia sp. UMB3158
ACTCAATCGGCATTCAAAAAGGCCAAATCTAACCCCCGCGACACGCCGAGCCAGACACACATTTTGACCCTTAACCCACAACAGTAGCGACCAACATTTCTGTGGAGCTAGCGGGACTCGAACCCGCGACCCTCTGCTTGCAAAGCAGATGCGCTACCAGCTGCGCCATAGCCCCTTACAAGAAAAGCCGCTCACGCGGCCTGTGGGCTTAGCTGGACTCGAACCAGCGACCTCTTCCTTATCAGGGAAGCGCTCTAACCAACTGAGCTATAAGCCCGCCGTCGCAACTGCGACACCGTTAGACTATAAACCACTAAAGGCACCAAAGACAAACTGATTTCGCATTCAGTTGTGGGTATCACACAGCGCCGCCTACTTCGTGACGCCCACCACGCAAAAGACCCGCACAGTTACCTGAGCGGGTCCCTTGCTTTTTAGCAGCTTATTCGTCCATCAACGTCAGCTTCACGCCACCGACCAAAGTAGCCGCAATATTGTAAAGGAACGCAGAAATGGTAGCCAACGCGGTTAGCAATACCGCGTTACAAACTGCAAACACAGTAGTGAGGCCCAAAACGCGCGGCAACTTCATCATTTCAATCAAAGATCCCAAAGTATTCTCGGAATCTATCGACTCGACAAAATTGCGCACTGAGCTAAACACCTGCAACCCATTCAGCAATAGCCAAACAACTAGGGCGGCCAAAATCATGGCCACACCAAATGCCACCGACAGCAAAAATGTCAGTTTCATAATGGTCCACGGATCAATGCGCGATACGACCAGGTCTACCTGACGGGGCCCGTCGGAAGCTGGCTGTTCCACGTCGGTGCTCATTTGTTCTCCTCACCTTCGGATTCGTTTTCCGATTCTGCCAGGTTTTCGCCTGCTTCGCCCCGGGCAGGGCCGGTTTGTGCCGAATCAGTTTCTGTTTTGTTATCAGTTGCTTCGGCTTCGGCCTCGTGCTCTTCCTCGATAGTTTCGGAGTTGAGCGTCATACCGATCACGTAATCGCGCTTGTCAGGCCTAGAGAAGATCACGCCCTGCGTGTTACGGCCAGTGCGCGAAACCTCGTCAACTCTAGAGCGAACCACCTTGCCGCCGTGCATCATGACCATCACTTCGTCGCCTTCGCCAACAACTAGGGCGCCCACCAGGTCACCGCGTGCTTCAACAAGGTTTGCCACCTTAATACCAAGGCCGCCACGGCCCTGTACGCGATATTCGCTTAGCGAGGTGCGCTTGCCGTAGCCGCCCTCGGTGAGGACGAACAAGTCCGCGTCATCTTCCACGCGGCGCATAGCCAGCAGCTCATCGTCGTCGCGGAAGCGCATGCCGGTTACTCCCGAAGTGGCACGCCCAGTAGGACGCAGCGCCTCATCCGACGCGGTAAAGCGCAGCGACTGGCCCTTTCGCGACACCATAATCAGGTCGTCTTGCGCGTTTGCCAGCACTGCCGACACTAGTTGATCAGACACGCCCTCGGCGTCCTCGCGAAGATTGATCGCAATGATGCCGCCAGAACGATTCGAATCGTATTCGCTCAGCCGCGTCTTCTTCACGAGGCCACGCTTAGTGGCAAGCACCAGGTAGTCCGCCTGCTCATAATCCTTGATCTGCAGTACCTGCGAAATATGTTCGTCCGGCTGGAAGGCCAACAGGTTAGCAACGTGCTGCCCCTTGGCGTCGCGACCGCCCTCGGGCAATTCGTACCCCTTCACGCGGTAGACGCGTCCAAAGTTGGTGAAGAAGAGCAGCCAATCGTGCGTGGTTGTGGTGAAGAAGTGTTCCACCACGTCATCCGAACGCAGGTGAGCCCCGCGCACGCCCTTGCCGCCGCGCCGCTGAGACCGGTACTGGTCCATGCGCGTACGCTTGGCGTAACCCGAACGAGTAATGGTGACCACCACGTCCTCTTCAGGAATCAGGTCTTCCATGCTCATCTCGCCATTGAAGGGCAAGATCTGGGTACGACGCTCGTCGCCATACTTTTCGACAATCTGGCCCAATTCCTCGCCGACAATGGAACGCTGGCGTGCATCCGAAGCCAAAATGTCGCGGTAGTCATCACAGCGAGCCTTCAGTTCGCTGTGCTCGTCGATGATCTTCTGCCTTTCGAGGGCGGCCAGTCGCCGCAGCTGCAAGGCCAAGATCGCATCGGCCTGAATCTGATCGACATCTAGCAGGTCCATCAAACCTTCGCGAGCCTCATCGACAGTGGGCGAGCGGCGGATCAACGCAATCACTTCGTCCAACATGTCGAGGGCCTTCAGGTAGCCCTCCAAGATGTGCAGGCGTTCCAAAGCCTTGTTCAACCGGAACTGGGTGCGCCTGCGAATTACTTCGATCTGATGATCCACCCAGTGCTTGATGAAGCCGTCCAAAGACAGCGTGCGGGGCACGCCATCTACCAGAGCCAGCATGTTAGCCGGAAAAGAATCCTGCAGCTGAGTGCGCTTGTACAGGTTGTTCAGCACAACCTTCGCAACGGCGTCCCGCTTCAAAATGATGACCAGGCGCTGGCCCGACCTACCGGAAGTCTCGTCGCGAATGTCAGCAATGCCGTTGATCTGCCCATCCTTTACCAGCTGGGCGATCTTTTCTGCCAAGTTGTCCGGGTTTACCTGGTAGGGCAGTTCGGTAACCACCAGGCACTGCCGACCATGGATTTCCTCGACATTGACCACCGCGCGCTGCACGATGGAACCGCGCCCAGTACGGTACGCCTTCTCGATTCCCGAGCGGCCCAGAATCGTTGCCCCGGTGGGGAAGTCCGGACCCTTGATGCGCGCCATCAGGCCTTCCAGCAATTCCTCGCGAGAAACCTCCGGGTTCTGCAAGTACCACTGAATACCATCATTTAGTTCACGCAGATTGTGCGGCGGAATGCGGGTGGCCATGCCCACCGCAATGCCTTCAGAACCGTTAGCCAACAGGGCGGGGAAGCGCGACGGCAACACGACGGGCTCGCGGGAGCGACCATCGTAGTTGTCCATGAAGTCGACGGTGTCCTCGTCAATGTCGCGCACCATCTCCATGGCCATCGGAGCCATCTTGCACTCTGTGTAACGCGGTGCCGCCGGCCCCAAGTTGCCGGGGGAGCCGAAGTTACCCTGCCCGGCTACCAGCGGGTAGCGCATCGACCACGGCTGCACCAGGCGGGCCAAGGCGTCATACACTGCAGCGTCACCGTGCGGGTGGAAGTTACCCATGACGTCGCCAACGACGCGCATACACTTCGAAAAACCAGCATTAGGCCGGTAGCCGCCGTCATACATCGTGTACAAAATGCGACGGTGCACCGGCTTAAAACCATCGCGCACGTCAGGCAACGCACGCCCAACAATGACCGACATTGCATAGTCCAAATAGGACTTCTGCATTTCGTTTTCGAGGTCGACCTGCATCAGTCGGCCGCCGGCCTCGGTCTGGATCAACTCCGCTGAAGCAACATCGTCACCCGTAGACATGCCGAAAGCATCAGTGGCATCCTCCGGGGCATAGCGTTTTGGATCGTTCTTTTCGTCAGACACTTATTTTCCCCTTTAGATATCCAGGAAGCGTACGTCAGAAGCGTTGCGCTGAATGAAAGCACGACGGGACTCTACGTCCTCGCCCATGAGCATTGAGAAGACCTCGTCGGCACGAGCGGCCTCCTGCATCTCGACTTTCTTCAGGATTCGCCCTGCCGGGTCCATGGTGGTTTCCCATAGTTCTTGGTCACTCATCTCGCCTAGACCCTTGTAGCGCTGAATGCCGCCCTCCTTGGGAAGACGGTGGCCACCAGCCAGGCCAGCCCTAACCTTTTCGTCGCGTTCCTTGTCCGAATACACAAAATCGTGTGCAGCATTCGACCACTTGATGCGATACAGCGGCGGGGTAGCCAAGTACACGTGCCCCTGCTCGATCAGAGGACGCATGTAGCGGTACAGGAACGTGAGCAGCAGGGTAGTAATGTGCTGGCCGTCAACATCCGCATCTGCCATCAGCACGATCGTGTGGTAGCGCAACTTCTCGATGTCAAAATCTTCGCTAACCCCAGTGCCCAAGGCAGTGATCAAGCTTTGGATCGTCTCGGAAGACATGGCTCGATCCACACGCGCCTTTTCCACATTCAAAATCTTGCCGCGCAACGGCAAAATTGCCTGCGTTTCCGGGTTACGCCCCATCACCGCACTGCCGCCTGCCGAGTCGCCCTCGACTATGAAAATCTCTGAAATCGAGGCGTCCCTAGAGGAACAATCGCGCAACTTGCCCGGCATCGAGGCGCCCTCAAGCACACCCTTGCGACGAGTTGCCTCACGGGCCTTGCGGGCCGCCACCCGCGCGTTAGCCGCCGACTGGGCCTTATGCACAATCGCCTTTGCCTCCGACGGATGCTCATCGAGCCAATCGCCAAGACGCTGGTACATGTTCGAGTACACGAACGTGCGCGCAGCCGTATTACCCAACTTGGTCTTGGTCTGCCCCTCGAACTGCGGCTCAGTAAGCTTGATAGAGATGACCGCAGTGAGGCCTTCCCGCACGTCATCGCCAGTAAGATTCGAATCCTTTTCCTTCAGCAGCCCCTTGTCGCGGGCATACTTATTCAGGATCGTAGTAAGCGAAGTACGGAAGCCCTCTTCGTGAGTGCCACCCTCGGTCGTATTGATCGTGTTCGCAAAAGTATGGATCGACACGTTGTAGGCCGTAGTCCACTGCAGCGCAATCTCGACACTCATGCCCGCCTGCGCGTCTTCGGCCTCGAAATCGATAATCTGCGAATTGATCACGTCAGTCTTCTTACGCGTGTTCAAGAACTCCACGTAGTCTCGCAACCCATTCTGGTAGCAGTAGCTGACGCGCTTGACCTTCGGCTGTTCAGCATCGTCAACACCGTCGCCGTCAGCGTCCTGGCCCGCAATCTCGTCGCCCTCGACCGTTACGCCCTCGCGCAAATCAGTAAGGGTAATACGCAGCCCCTTGTTCAAGAACGCCATCTGCTGGAAACGCATGCGCAAAGTTTCGAAATCAAAACGCACCGTCTCGAAAATATCCGGATCGGGGTAGAAAGTTTGCGAAGTACCCGTCTGATCAGTAGGTTCGCCCTTCTCCAAGCTACCTACCGGGTGCCCGCCGTTAGCGAACTTCTGCCGCCACACAAAACCCTGCCTACGTACTTCCGTGTCCACGCGCTTAGACAGCGCGTTAACTACCGAAATACCCACGCCGTGCAGACCGCCAGAAACAGCGTACCCGCCGCCACCGAACTTGCCGCCAGCGTGCAAGATAGTCATTACTACTTCAACCGTGGGCCGCTTCTCGGTTGGGTGCATATCGACCGGAATACCACGGCCATTGTCATCAACCCGAATGCCCCCATCCTTCTGGATGGTTACTTCAATGTGGTCGCAGTAGCCAGCCAAAGCTTCGTCTACAGCGTTGTCCACCACTTCGTATACCAGGTGATGCAACCCGCGTTCGCCGGTTGAACCGATGTACATGCCCGGACGCTTTCGGACCGCTTCGAGTCCTTCAAGAACAGTAATATCCGAGGCGCCATATTCGCCCTGGTTGTGTTGTGGTTCGCTCACCTACAACCCCTCTTTTTCTTTAAAACAGCTAGGAAGTGCGTCAAATCCTTAAACTATTCTATCGCGCTTTTGCGCGGTTGCCGAACTTGATAGGGCCAGGGGTACAGAAGTGGCCCCTCAAACGCTTCTAGGGCCCATATTTGAAAGCAAGCGTGACTTTGCTTGGTTTCCCGCTAAGTAGGTCGGCAAAAAATACTACCCGTAAGTGTCGCGCGGGCCCCTTCCTTTCACTCGCAACCGGCCGTGCGTCCACTTCGGTGCTGCGGGCGCCAAAATCGTAACCTCGGTGATAAAGCCGGCACCGATTTTCTGGTCAATACGGTTAAGCAGGGTAGGGATCTGCATTCGCAGCGCATTAGCCCAGGGGGTAGAAGAAGCCCGAATCACCAGTTTCGGGGCCTGAATCGTTTCAATCTGAGCATGCTCAAGCAGTTTTGGCCCCAAAATCTCGGGCCACTTAGCCTCAATGGAAGCCGAGCGTAGCTGCTTGTTCCACCCGTTCTTGCGGGTAAGAAACGACGCAACAACAGAAACTTTCTTCGGATCGCGCCGCGACGGCCTCGGCCCGGTACCCCCACGCGCAATGCCCGGGGGAGCCTGCCACACCTGTTCAGAACTGGGCACTTCGAGGGCGGGTTCGTCCTCACTGCGTTCTTTCGGGGAACGCACATGCGCCAGTTGCTTCGCGCTTAGCCGCGCCTGCCCCTTCTCCCACGCATCCTGCTGCGCCTTCCGCAATGCAGCGCGAGCATACCGCAGCTTTTCATCCATCGCGTCGCTCAATCTGGGTTCCCTCATCCGAATCAAAAGTGACATCAAAATATGTCGCTTCTGCAATCTCGGGCAAGTCCTCGCCCACAGCTGCTGTCACAATCACCTGTTCAGAAGCTTGCATGACCTTTGCCAAAGAGGCCCGCCTGTGCGCATCGAGTTCCGCAAAAACATCGTCCAATATGAGTATTGGCTCAGTTCCATCGTCCTTGAGCAGCGCAAACGCCGCCAGCCGCAGTGCTAGTGCGGTAGACCATGTTTCCCCGTGCGAGGCGTACCCCTTGATCGGCATCTGCTCAAGCGCCAAGAAAATGTCGTCGCGGTGCGCCCCCACCAGGTTGACGCCTCGCTCCAATTCGCGTGGCCGCAACAGTGCTAGCGCCTGACCCATCTTTTCTTCCATTATTTCTGGATCCAACAAGTCCGCCTCGGCAAAAGCGATCTTGCCCGCCAACGAACTTTGGTAGGAAATGTTCAGATCGCGCGCGTCCTCGGCAATGGCCGCGTGGGCGCCCACCAATAACGGTGCCAAAGACTGCACCACTCGGGCCCGAGCGGCAATAATCTTGGCCGCTACCTGCGCCAAATGAGCGTCCCACACATCTAAAGTCGAAAGCGAAGCTGGGTTCTTCCCAGCGGTTCGCAACAGGGCAGAACGCTGCCGCAAAATCTTGTCATGCTCCGTGTACACGGGCGCCATCATGGGCTGTAGTTGCACCACCAAGTCATCCACAAACCGGCGTCTACCTGCAGGGTCACCGCGAACAATCTGCAGATCCTCGGGGGCAAATACCACCGTGCGCACAATACCCAACAGCTCTTTAGGCCTGATAGAACCCCTATTCAGCCGAGCCCTATTGGCCTTACCGCGCACAATTTCCACTTCCAGGAGCTTCTCGTGGCCATCTTCCACAGCGCGGGCCCGGATCACCCCTGCCGAGGGCGTCGGCTCACCCGCGCTGGCAATGCGAACCAGCGCCGTATCGGCTGCCACCCGGTGGGACGAAAACGTAGAAAGGTAGGCTACGGCCTCGACCAAGTTAGTTTTGCCCTGCCCATTCTTGCCCAAAAAGACGTTGATCCCACCGGAAAGGCGTGTAACAACATGCCGGTAGGATCGAAAATCGTCTAACGCAAGGTCGGTTAGGTGCACCCTGGTCCTTATATGCCGTAGCGAATAGGCATCAGCAGGTAGCGATAGGAAGTATCTTCACCGGCGCCCGGCTCTTCCTGTCCCGTTAGTACAGCAGGCTTGGACGGGTGATTGAAGGACATCTTCACGTACGGATCGTCAATGGCGTTTAGCCCATCCAACAGGTAGTGGGGGTTGAAAGCCGTAACGATCGGTTCGCCATCTAGGTGAAGCGGCACATCTTCACGAGCCTGTGCATCTTCGCCCTGACCTGCCTCTAGAGTGAGTTGGCCAGGTTCCAAAGTTAGTCGCACCGCAGTATTGCGTTCAGCCACAAGCGACACACGCTTGAGGGCGGATTGCAATTCAACCCGGTCGACTACAGCATGAATAGAAGTATTTTCGGGAAAGAGGCGGCGCACTTGCGGGTAGTCGCCATCAGTGAGCTGACTGGTCATGCGCCGGCCACCCTGCTCCATAGCCAAAATTGCAGCAGAACCGGATTCGGTAGATAGCGAGATCTTTACTTCACCGCCACCCGAGAGCGACTTGGTCATATCGGTCAGCATCTTCGACCGCACCAGAGCGCCTACCTGCAGCGAACCTTCGGAAGGATTCCACTTGATGTCGCGCTGGGCCAACCGGTAACGGTCAGTGGCAAGCATGGTCAAAGTGTCGCCATTAATTTCGCAGTTGATAGTGGTTAGCAACGGCAAAGTGTCGTCGCGCGATGCGGCAACTGCCACCTGAGAAACAGCCTGCGAAAAATCTGCCGAATCGATAGTACCGACAACCGGGGGGACCGCAGGCAGTGCTGGATAATCATCCAAAGGCATGGTGAGCAGCGAAAACTTTGAAGAACCACACTGGATGCGAACCTTCGGCCCATCCAGAACTACGTCCACAGGCTTAGCGGGCAAAGCCTTGCAGATGTCAGCAAGGAGCCTGCCGGAAACGAGTACCTCTCCGTCCTCGTCAACTTGCGCTTCGATAGTAGAGCGAGCAGAAGTTTCGTAGTCGAAGGAAGAAAGAACAACAATCGAACCCTCGGTAGTGAGGCGAACGCCAGCCAATACAGGAACCGCGGGTCGCTGCGGCAAAGTTCGGGCCGTCCAAGTTACGGCATCGGCCAGTACATCGCAGTCTACACGGAACTTCACGCCGCTTTCCCTTCTCTAGAAAACTTCGAGCAAATTGTAATTTGCCCGCGCGTCTACTTGACGCAAGCTACTCACACTTTAGTGCAGTGCAAGCGAGTCTGACAAAACATCTGCGTAGCCGCCAGTGAGCGGTAGCGACTATTGCAAGGAAACTTCGGGTTAACTGTCCGAGCGGACCAAAAATCGCCCCAAAACGTGAATCATTCGGAAGATTTTTCTACTTGCCGGGCCACCGTGATCGTCCGCGTCAGCCCTTTGGTATCGATCCACAGAAAAATCCCATTAACTTAGTTTCATAGTCGTCATAGGTACTGTGGATTTCGTGGAAAAACTACTCTTTCGTTGCTAACGCAGGGAAAACACTTGGGACAAAAAAGTGGAGAAGGCTGTGAGAAAACTGGGAGTGTTGTGGAATTCTTGTAATTCGCCCTCTGCTTCGTCCCCAGAATGAGCAAACTTGTGAACAGATAAGACTTGTAATTCCACAGTCATCCACAGACTTATCCACAGATGGGGATAAAATCCCGGAATAGTGCGTTAAAATTCGGTTCCGCACCCAATTAACCTGCCGGTTACCCGCGCGCCTTCTGCTTGATGCGGTTAGTTAGCTCCGTAACATGGTTAAAAGTCTGCGGTTTCTTCGCCATCTGCTCGGTTATCTTGCGCTGGGCGTGCATCACCGTGGTGTGGTCGCGTCCGCCAAATTCCTGGCCAATCTTTGGCAAAGATAAAGTAGTCAGCTCGCGGCACAGGTACATGGCGATCTGGCGAGCCTCCGACAGCGCGCGCGAACGATCGGCCGAGCACAGCTGATCCAAAGTGACTCCGAAATACTCTGCGGTCTGCACCTTTATCAGCGCCGGCGTGACCTCAGGATCCTCGGGATCAGAGACAATATCCTTCAACACCATCTCGGCCAGCGAGCGCGAAACCTTCGTGTCCGACAGTGAGGCAAAAGCGGTGACACGCAACAGCGCGCCCTCGAGTTCGCGAATATTCGTGGCGAACCTAGAGGCAATGTAAGAGAGAGTGTCGTCATCAACCTCTAGGCCTTCCGCCTGCGCTTTCTTTCGCAAAATAGCGATACGGGTTTCCAGATCCGGCGGCTGCACGTCCGTCATCAAGCCCATCTCGAAACGAGAACGCATGCGCTCTTCGAAGCCGCCCAGCTCCTTGGGGGCCACATCCGAAGTAATCACTACCTGCTTGTCCGCGTTGTAGAGCGTATTAAAAGTGTGGAAAAACTCTTCCACTGTCTGCTCTTTACCCTGCAAGAACTGGATGTCGTCAATCAGAAGGATGTCGATATCGCGGTAACGCCGCTGGAAATCTTCGGCTCTACCAGCGGAAATAGAGTTAATAAAGTCGTTGGTGAACTCTTCCGAGTTGACGTAAAGGACCTTGATAGCCGGATAAAGGTTCAGTGCGTAGTGCCCGATCGCGTGCAACAAGTGGGTTTTGCCCAGGCCGGAGCCGCCATAAATAAACAGCGGGTTGTAGGCGCGAGCGGGAGTTTCTGCGGCGGCATTCGCAGCGGCGTGCGCAAACCGGTTCGACGAACCAATAACGAAGGTCTCGAAGGTGTACTTGGCGTTTAGGTGGGTGTCGAAGTCGGCGTTGGGATTGGGGACAAGGCCCAATTTTGGCGGCTCCGAGGGATCCGGGGCCGGTTTTTGCCCACTATCCTGCGCGGAATCAGACTTTTCCACAGCAGGGGTAGGGGGCTGTGGGTTTTCCACCGGCTTCGAACCGATAGTTGTCTCTATAGGTTTAACTGAAATAGCGATGGAAAGAGGGCGCCCAAAAGCATGCGAAAGAGCCTCTTCGACGGTGCCCGCGAGCCCGCCCTCGATGACCCCTTTGGTGTACTCGTTAGGTACGGAAAGTAGAACTGTATCGGACAAAATGCCTAATGGTTCGGTCATATCCAAGAAGCCGACTTGTGCTTTGCCGAGCGTGGGATCATTGGCAAAAGACTCCACGATCTGCTTCCACGCCGTAACGAGGGCATCTTGGTCCATTACTTCTCCGTTCAGTTGAGACACGTAGATACGAGATTACCCTTAATAAATCATATTCCACAGGTTTTTCCACAGCTGGGGATAAACTACGTCGATGTAATACTCCGCTAATTACAAACGTGTGATTTCGAAGTGATCTGTGCAAACACCCCCACTTGTTATCCACACCTGGGGAAAACATTGTGGATAACTACATCGTTGTTGTTCACAACTACTCACAGCCTGTGTAAAAATGGGCTCCAGCAAGCAAAGTTCGCTAAATGCGTCACACCTGGCCATGGCTTGTTGAAATAGGTTCGCGGGGTACGTACCCTTGATGTTTGTTTGTGCCCTCTTTAGGGCCACCACGAGACTTGAGGGGAATCCCCCTAAACAACAGGAGAAGTTATGAGTACAAAGCGCACTTACCAGCCCAGCAACCGTCGCCGCTCTAACAAGCACGGCTTCCGCGCTCGCATGCGTACCCGTTCCGGCCGCGCAATCATCGCAAGGCGTCGCTCCAAGGGCCGCAAGTCCCTGAGTGCCTAAGGTGCTTCCCCGGGAGCACCGGATGGTAAATCCCGCGGATTTCACCACCGCAATAAAAGGGGTGCGCGGGGGATCCAAATACTTGGTGGTACACATGAGCGACCAGAGTGACAGTGGCACTCTGGTCGGCTTCATTGTGCCCAAAAAAGTGCTCCCACACGCCGTAGACCGCAACCTCGTACGCCGTAGGCTGCGGCACCTAATGGCAACTCGGCTAGAGCGAATTCAGGGAAGAAAAATAGCAATCCGGGTACTGCCTGGCGTGCGCGAAGCCAACTTTCAACAGCTAGGGCAGGCGCTAGATACCGCCCTCGGGAAAGCCGCCAAAAAGGCGGAGGCTAAATGAATCCCGCCAAAGCTGTACTAAAAGGCCTGATCAGGGGATACCAACGATGGATCTCGCCCCTATCAGGACCGCGCTGTAAGTATTACCCCACATGTTCGACCTACGCTCTTAGCGCGATAAACATACACGGGGCAATAAAAGGCAGCATACTAGCTGCGTGGCGCCTAGCGCGCTGCAACCCCTGGAGCAAAGGTGGACTCGACTACGTTCCTCTAAAAGGACAGTGGAAACCGGGCCCATCTGAACGGCTCACAGAACAAGAACTAACCGCCTACTGGCAGGCACTTGACGCCGGCCGAAGCGGTAAAGCAATGCACATCGTGGAAACAGCGCTGGCAAAACGGAAGGCAGAAGCCGGCGCTAGCCCGCAACACAGTTAGGACACCTAATGGGTTGGTACGACACAATTCTCTTCCCCATCAAGTGGTTAATCGCCTGGATCATGTATGGGGTTCACGAAGGTTTGACCTTCTTAGGCTTTAGTAACGGTGCGGGCCCCGCATGGGTTTTGGCAATCGTTGGCCTGACCATCATCATCCGAGGCGCCATCTGGCCGCTGTACCTAAAACAGATCAAGTCCTCGCGCTCCATGCAGGTGGTACAGCCCGAGATGATGAAGATCCGCGAAAAGTACAAAGGCCGCAAGGACCAGGTCTCGCAGCAGCAGATGAGCCAGGAAACCATGGCGCTGTACAAGAAATACGGCGTATCGCCCATGGCCTCCTGCTGGCCGATGCTGGTGCAGCTACCCATCTTCGCGGCACTGTTCCGCCTGCTGTGGGCACTGGGTGCAGTAGCTAACGGCACCTACGCAAAGCCCGCCATCGGGCCGATTGACGCCACGCTAGCAAACCAGATTCAGCACTCCACCTTCATTGGGGCACCGCTGTCCACGTCCATGGTCAACTCCAACGACTGGGGCACCAAGATTGTCGCCCTCGCGCTGATCATCTTCATGATGGTCACCCAGTTCCTGACCATGCGCCAGCTGACCATGAAGAACATGCCGGCCTCCGCACTGTCCGGGGACAACCCGATGGCACGCATGAACAAGTCCATGATGTACACGATGCCGCTGATCATGGCCTTCTCGGGCTGGGCACTACCCATCGGCGTGCTGATTTACTGGGGGACCACCAACCTGTTTACTACCTTCCAGCAGGCCTTCGTCCTCTGGCGCATGCCTACGCCCGGTTCGCCGGCACACGACCGCCTGATCGAGAAGAACAAGGGCAAATACGCCACCTACCGCAGCGAGCGCGAAGGTCAATACCAGAACCACCTTGCGGGCCTCGGTGTTACCGACGACGAAGTAAAGTCCGCCGCCACGAAGATTTCGAAGGCCGCCGCAAAGGGCGACGAGGACGCCGCTACCGCCCTCGAAGGCCACCCCAACGCGGATGCGCTTCGCAAGGGTGTGGAAGCTCGGGCGCAGATGCAGGAAGAACTGCGCCAGCGCCGCGTGAAGCTGCAGCTTGAAAACGAAAAGCCCAAGCCGCGCACCAAAGAAACCTTCATGGAAAAGGTCATGAAGAAGGCCGAGGAACAGAACCAGCTGGCCCAACAGGCGCAGCGTGTTTCCGGTACCCAGCGCGGCCAGCAGCGCTACCAGCCCTCTCGGAACATGTCGAAGGCCGAGCGCGCAGCTGAAGCAAAGCGTCGTCGCAACGCGGCAAAGAACACTACTGAGCCGGGTAAAGGTAAACTAAGCGACGAGGAAATCCAAAAGCGCCGTGTCGAAAGGCAGCGCGCTGCAAGGGCAAAACGTAAGAAGAAGAACCAGAAACGGAAGTAAGGGCCAAAAAAATGCCGAAGAGCCTAACTGACAACGGTCTGGTGACCGATGACAACGCCATCGAAGTAATTGGCGAGGACGAAGAGACAACTCCTGGCGCAGACGAGCGGCTGGAACAGCTCGAGGAAGAAGGCGACATTGCCGCCGACTATCTAGAAGAACTGCTCGACATTGCCGACCTCGGTGGCGACATCGACATTGACGTGGAGAATGACCGCGCCAGCGTCGAAATTATTGCCGAGGGCGAGGACCTGCGCGACCTGAAGCGCCTTGCCGGCAAGGATGGGCACGTGCTGGAATCGTTGCAGGAACTGACCAGACTCGCCGTACAGGCGCGTACGGGGCAGCGGTCCAGGCTGATGCTGGATGTGGCCGGCTACCGCGCAGACCGCAAGGCCGCGCTGCGGAAGATTACCGAGAAAGCCATTGCCGAGGTACGCGAAAGCGGCGATGACGTAGAGCTAAAGCCCATGAACCCGTTCGAGCGGAAGGTTTGCCACGACGTGGTTGCCGAGGCCGGACTAACCTCGGAATCCGAGGGTAGCGAGCCGAAGCGCTACGTGGTTGTGCTTGCCCCCGAAGGTGACGAATGAGCGGCGAACTGGAAGTTCCCTCGCAGGCTGTAAAGGATTACCTGGGGTATTCCTTCGGCCCGCTGGAGCACTTTTCCTTCATGCTGCGCGACGAGGGCGAACTGCGCGGACTAATTGGGCCGCGCGAGTTGCCCCGGTTGTGGACTAGGCACATCGTCAATTCTGCGCAGGTAGCGGAGTTCCTGCCCCCCGAGGATTTGGACACTGAGTCGCCCCTGAGGTTGGCTGACATCGGTTCGGGAGCTGGTTTTCCGGGTATCGTCTTGGCGGCTATGCGCCCGGACATCGACGTTACGTTGATCGAGCCGATGGAGCGCCGCATTGAATGGCTTGACGATGTAATCAACGAAATGGGTTTGGATAACGTCACGCTGATTCACGGGCGGGCCCAAGAAGCCATGCAGCGCAAGAGTGCCAAGAAATTCCACTTCGTTACCGCCAGGGCAGTGGCGAACATGAAGAAGCTTGCCCCGATGGTTTCTCCTTTGCTTTACGTGGAGGGCAAGCTGCTTGCCCTGAAGGGGCGCAAGGCAAAGGAAGAGGTCGAAGAAGCCAGGCATGTGCTTCGCAAGGCGAAGCTGATCAAGGTCAAGGTACACGAGATGCCTTCGCCTGCAGCGCCTGACGATCCAGAAGAGATCACGCGGGTTGTCGAGGCTTTGCGGATTTAGCTTGTGACCCTGCTTTGGGTCGAGGACGGGGAGTGTTTCACGTGAAACACTCCCTTTCTTTATGCCCTGATGTGGCGGGGTGGAGGAAATGCTGTGTGATGTTTCTATAGCTTGCAACCGTAAAACGATGCGTCATTAGCCAGAGCTGGCATCTATGATAGATAGGTACAAGATTAATGGAGGATTGCACGTGAGCCCACGCACCAAGTCTTTTGCAGACAAGCTGACAGCCAGGAACGAAAAGGCTCGCCAGCTAAAGAAGTTGAAGTTTAAAAAGCCTCAGGGTACGCGCATCATCGCAGTTGCTAACCAGAAGGGCGGCGTAGGTAAAACCACCTCCGTCGTGAACCTAGCAGCCGCGTTAGCCGACAATGGTCTAGAGGTGCTGGTTATCGACTCTGACCCCCAGGGGAATGCCTCCACGGCCCTGGGTGCACCCCACGGCATTGGTACCGCCGACACTTACACGGTACTGCTAGGTGAAACCAGCATTGAAGAGGCAGTAGTTACGAACCCCGAATTCCCATCGCTGAAGGTGGTTCCGGCAACGATCGATCTTGCCGGTGCGGAAATGGAACTGCCCGATGCCGAGCGCAGAGAATTCCTGCTACGGGATGCGCTGGAGGTGTACGTCGAAAAGTACCATCCACACTACGTATTTATTGACTGCCCGCCCTCGCTCGGACTACTTACCTTGAATGCCTGCGTAGCGGCAGAGGAAGTATTGATCCCTATGCAGGCGGAGTACTACGCCCTCGAAGGCCTATCCCAGCTACAGCGTTCTATCAACGGTATTAGTGAAGCGTTTAACGAGAAGCTTCACATTTCGACCATCTTGATGACGATGCTGGATCGCCGCACTCGTCTGGGTAAGGACGTGGAAAGGGAAGTGCGCGAGCACTTTGCTGATCAGGTGCTGCAGACTTCAATCCCAAGGAACGTTACGGTTTCGGAGGCGCCCAGCTATTCGCAGACAGTTATTAGCTACGACCGTAAGGGCATGGGGGCGTTGGCCTACAAGGAAGCCGCTTACGAACTTAACAAGAGGAGCTTCGAGTGAACGCACGTCGTGCAGGCGGGCTCGGCCGAGGGTTGGGTGCCCTAATCCCGTCGGAGCAGCGCGAACCTGCTACCAAAAAGGGGAAGCCTGTTGATATTTTCTTCCCAGATTCCGGAAGTCACCCAAGCGGTGGGTCGGCCTCGGATCTGCTGACACCTCGCAAGCGGGAAAAGAAAAGCGGGAAAAAGGCCCATGCTGCGCGCAAGGTAGAAACCAAGGTAACTGAGCCGCAGAAGAATGTTTCACGTGAAACAAATCTGGTGAAGGTACCGGGTGCTTCCTTTGGCGAGGTAGCTATTGCCGACATTATTCCGAATACGAAGCAGCCCAGGCAGAACTTCGATCAGCAGGAGCTTGAAGAGTTAGCGGCGTCCATCGGCGAGGTAGGAGTACTGCAACCGATCGTGGTGCGACCGTTGCACCAGCTTGGCCCCAAGGGGGAACACTACGAGCTGATCATGGGCGAGCGCCGGTGGCGGGCCTCGAAACAGGCGGGGAAAGTAACTATTCCGGCCATTGTGCGCAAGACCGAAGAGCAAGACCTGCTGCGCGATGCGTTGCTGGAAAACTTACACAGGTCTAATTTGAATCCGCTGGAAGAGGCTGCGGCCTACCAGCAGCTAATGGACGATTTCAAGTGCACGCAGTCCGAGCTGGCGGTGAGGATCAAGCGCTCCCGTCCGCAGATTGCAAACACTGTTCGATTGCTGAAGCTTCCGGCTCCCGTACAACGACGCGTTGCAGCCGGCGTACTGTCCGCCGGGCACGCTCGTGCCCTTCTGAGTCTTTCCGAACCGGAGGACATGGAGCGCTTCGCGACACGTATTGTGGCCGAAGGTTGGTCGGTGCGATCGACAGAGGAACAGATCGCGCTATTCCTCAGCTCGGAGCCAACGACCCCAAGCAGGAAGGTTGCCAGGAGCACGACTGCTATCAGTGCGGCGGAACAGTCCTTCCAAGATAACCTTGGCAACAAGCTGGATACCCGGGTTATCGTCAAGCCGGGTAAGAAAAAGGGAAAGATCGTCATCGAATATGCCGATGCGGAGGACTTCCAGCGCATTGCTGGATTGCTGAAGTAATCGCGCTAGATATGCGGTTGCTCTTCCGCAGCAATTGTTTCACGTGAAACAAAGTGGCGGCTACCTGATTGGTAGCCGCCACTCTTGGTTAACTATGCAGTTCTAATCTGCTACGTCGGTAACTTCGCGAGAGCCCTGCTGGTAGGCCCTATTAACTAGGTCCTGCAGAATCTGCTGGAAACTGGATCCCTCTGCTGCTTCTGCTGCCTGGGGGAAGAGGGAAGTGTCCGTCATGCCGGGTGCAACGTTAGCATCGATAAACCAGGGGGTGCCTTGTTCGTTCAGGATGACGTCGATGCGGCTCAGGTGGGACAGTTCCAATACGCGATGGCAGCCAAGTGCTAGATCGCGGACAGCTTCCAGCGCTTCCTGGTCCAGCTCTGCGGGAACAGTGAAGGCGGAGCGGCCGACCTCGTATCGAGCATCGTAATCGTACCGCCCCTCTTCTGGCATGATCTCGACAACTGGAAGAGCCACCGGGCCGTCCTCGGAATCGATTATCGAGACTGCCAGCTCCCGACCTGAAACGTATTGCTCTACCAGCACCTCTTCGTCGTAGGAGAAAGCTGAAATCATAGCGCGCGCTAGATCCGCCCGATCGTTCACGTAGGTTACCCCGAGGGCGGATCCGCCGGAAGCGGGCTTTACCATCATGGGCAGACCGAGCTTGTTTTCTAGCAGATCCAGGATCTGATCGGAGTCGAGCTGCCTAAAAACTTCCTGCGGCAGCGACACAGCCGGGGGAGTAGTAAGGCCGTTCTTGGCCACGACGGATTTGGCTACCGGTTTAGCCGAAGAGAGCTTGCAGGCCTGTGGGCCGGATCCAACAAAGGGGAAACCAGCTAGCTTCAGCAGCGCCTGCAGTGTTCCGTCCTCGCCGAAAGAGCCGTGTACCAGCGGAAATACTACATCGGGCTGCAACTTATTTAGGTTCTCTAAAAGGTGGGGACCAAATTCCACCAGGTGGGCGTCATAGCCGGCTCGAACTAGCCGATTGGTTACGCGGGTGCCCGACGCAAGGGAAACTTCCCGCTCTTGAGTGATTCCGCCGGCAACCACGGCGACGGACTTAGGGAGCTCCTGAGGCGTAGGAGCCTGTTCTTCATTAACCATTGTTAGTCCTCCTTAGCCTTTGGGCCACCGAACAACTTCAGTAGCTCCAGTTCGTGATCCATTACAACGGAAAGCCTCCGTACGCCCTCGCGAATTTGTTCGGGCTCGGGGTAGCAGTACGAAAGTCGAATATTGCGGCGCCCAGAGCCGTTGGCAAAGAACGCGGTGCCGGGAGTGTAAGCGACCAGTTCAGTCACGGCGCGAGGCAGCATGTCCTTGGTATCGATGCCCTCGGGCACAGTTAGCCAGGTGTAGAAACCGCCCTGCGGCTTTGTCCATGTGCAGTAAGGCAGGAATTCTTCGAGCGCCGAAAGCATTGCGTTGCAACGTTCCTCGTACATGGCTCGGAAGACCTTGACCTGGGAATACCAGTCGTAATCGCGCAGGTAGCCGCTGATTGCCATCTGCCCAACCATCGAAGGCGAGAGCACTGCCGATTCAGAGGCAAGAACCAGCTTCTGTCGGATAGCCGGAGGAGCAGTGGCCCAGCCAATTCGGAAGCCGGGGGCAAACATCTTCGAGAAGGAACCTAGATAGACCACCGAATCGGGATCGTAGGAATGTAGCGAAGGGATCGGGTCAGAATGGAACCCGAGCAGACCATATGGATTATCTTCCAAGATGAGCACGTGATGCTTGCGGCAAATCTCTGCTACCCGAGGGCGTCGCTCAGCTGAGAGGGTCACCCCGGCCGGGTTGTGATAATTCGGGACCGTATAAAACATCTTCGCAGGTGTGCCGGCCTTTTCTAGCTGCGTAAGGATTTCGTCCAGCGCCTCGGGGATAACACCGTCGTCATCGAGTGGGACGTGTCGCACGTCGGCTCTGTAGGCCTCGAATACACCTAGCGCACCAACGTAAGAGGGAGACTCGGCCACAATTACGTCGCCTGGATCAATAAAGATCTGAGTGACGTAGTCCAGGGCCTGTTGAGAGCCCGTAGTAATAACGATGTTGTCGGGGTTCGGGGCGTAACCGTCGTAAGTCATAACCTGGCTTATTTGTTCGCGCAGTTCCGGGTACCCTTGACCGCCGCCATACTGCATAGCCTGGGCGCCGTGCCTAGCAATTAGTTGCTTGGCCGATTCAGCCAGTCGGTCGAGCGGAAGATCCTTGATATTGGGCATTCCGCCGGCAAGGGAAACTACCTCGGGACGTGACACAACCGAAAATAGTGCCCTAATCTCGCTTTGGCGAAGATTGCGAGCCTTTTCGGAATAGATATCGTCCCATTGGTCCAGGTTAGACGCTTTAGAACCGTGCGCCTTCTTAGCGGTCACATGTGCCTCCTCTATTGGCAACTATGCAATCTATAGTGCCACTATTTTCTAAAAGTTTGCCATACAGAGGATCAACATTACCGAATGTTTATGTAGGGTTGGGTCGACTAGGCTTGTGTTGTGCGAACTTTGTCGAAACCACCTCTGCTACCTAATGTGCTAGCGGCAGTGTTAGTGCCGTTGCTGCTCACGGACGCTGTCCTGGGAGCTGCTCCTTACCTGCAGGCTGTCCTGTCAGGGCAGGCTGCACCAAGGCGGACTTTGCTGCTACCGCTAGTGCTTGTAGCCGTAGCCGCACTTTGCTCCTTGGCGTCTCGACTTGGGGGAGGCAAAGCAGCCGGGCGGCTCGAGGGCGACTTGCGATCGCGCATATTAAATAAGGTATATGCAGTCGGTCCGGTAGGAGCGCCCTCGGCAGGGCGGATTACTGCCATTGCTACCGGAATCGTAGAGCGGGTAGCCGGCGCCAAAACTAAAGTCTTGCCGGAACTGTTGGCCATGCTCTACTCCCCGTTCTGTGTAAGCGTCGTTTGGGCGCTATGGGGGATGTGGAAGTCAGCTCTGACGCTGAGCGCCACCTCGGGGCTGGCTTACGTTCTGGTTCGCTTTTTTCTGAAGAAGATTCGCAAGTCCTCGGTGGCGAATAGACGCGCCGAAGCCCGTCTCAGCGAATCATACCTGCAGTCGCTGCGAGCTCTTGGAGCGGCTTCCTATTTGAATGGGCAGGACTTCCTGACTGAGCGTGTTGAGGAATCAGCAGAAGTGCAAAGACGGCGAACCATGTCCCTCTTAGCAGTGAACCAGTCGGTGTTGTTCGTGATCCATATGGCCGCCTTTGCGGTTGCCTTCACCGCTTCTGCTCTTGTCTTGAGCGTAGAAGCACCCTACTCCGGGATGGCCGTGGCAGCGTGCGCCAGTTTGGTAATCGCGTTGCGTCCAGTAGACCGCGCAGGACTCTACTTTGTTTCGGCAATGGGAGGGCGGGGTGCCCAGAGGGCGCTGAGCGGATTTGAGCATTCGCTGAAGAGGCTAAAACCGGCCGCGTATGGGCAGCCCGACTCTCTGAATCTAGTTGACTTAATTGACGTCACGGCGGGATGTGAGCAGGACAAGCCGGTTTTACAGAATTTCTCCTTGAGCATTCGAAAAGGGGAGCATGTTGCTCTAGTTGGGGCAACCGGGGTAGGGAAAAGCACTGTAGCTGGAGTGTTGGAAGGTTTCGTTCCGGTGTCTTCCGGACAGGTGGCAGTTGACGGAGTTGACTTAGAAGCTCTGTATCCAGCCGCTTCCGTAGTGGCGTATGTGCCCCAAAATCCCTACTTGCTGGGCGACACAGTAAGGCAGTGCTTCGGCAGTAGAACGGACACCGCAATTTGGCAGGCGCTTGAAGACGCACAAATTGGAAGCTGGCTCCGTGCAAATGGAGGTTTAGATTTACCTCTTGTAGAAGGCGGAAAGAACCTCTCTGGCGGGCAGCGGGCCAGAATCGCCATCGCGATCGCGTTGGCGAGCGACAAGGAGCTGTTACTTCTGGATGAGCCCACCGCCTCAATCGACGAGCAGAGCCAGAAACTCATCTTGAAGATGCTGACAGAGCAGACAGGGAAAAGAACGATCTTACACATAGCACATCGCGCCGAAGCGATTGCGGCAGCGCAGCGAGTAGTAAGGGTTGAGGCACGATGAAACGATCCGTAACAAGACGACTGCTTCGAGAGGCGAAAGGAACTCGCCGCCCCCTGATTGTGTCGGCGCTAGCAAGAATCGTCGGTGCGTGCGCGCGGATGGCGATCTTCGCCCTCGGCTTCGCGCTAGTCGGCTGTGCCGTTGCCGGGAAAGCCCCACGCCTACAGCTGGGAGTCGCTCTGGTTATTGCCGGCCTTGTGAGGGCGGGGTGCTCCTACCTAGAGCATTACTCGGGGCACCTGGTTGCCTTCACCATGCTGGCCGGACTGCGGGTGCGGCTGTATACGGCTCTGGTGAAGAGGGCGCCGGCGAGCATTAGCGAAATGGACGTTGCAGACGTGCTGCCCGCGGCTGTGCGAGACATCGATCGGGTCGAGGCTTTCTATGCTCACACGATCGTGCCTCGGATAGCGGCGGTAGTGGTGCCGGTGCTTGCGGGAGCAGCGGTAACGCAGTTGACGGGGTTTACTGCCGGACTGATTTTGTGTGTCGGTCTATGGGCTAGCGCCTTTGCGCTTACGGCCCTAACCGAGGGCCAGATAGCTAGGGCTAAACAGGGTGAACTTGAGGTGCGAAGTAAGCTGTCTAGGGAGCTAACCCGCAGTCGCATCGCACTGGCAGAACTGCTGTCGAATCAGAAGCAGGATGAGGCGTTAACTAGAGTCGCCAACTATGGGGAGCAGATAGGCCGAGCACTCGAGAAGGCTGAGCGGTGGAAAGGTGTGCGCGGGGCGGTAGGGCTGTGCTGGGATGCGTTTCTTCTAATTACCGTGGCCGGCATGGTTGCTTCAATGCAGCAAAGCCTGCCGCAAACTTTGGCAGCCCTGGGAGTTGTGGTTGGTTCGCTAGCTAGCGCTACCGCGTTGCGCGAAGCTGGGGAAGGCCGAGTCGCTGCGAAGGAATCCGCACGCAGACTCTTTGCGATGATCGACAATGCTGGCGAGCAGCTCGACGGAGACGACTGGCAGGTCGGGGTAGCGCCGCAGATCGTGTTCGATCAGGTCTACTTCAAGTATCCGAAGACCGAACGCGGCCTGGAAGGATTGACGCTGACGCTGCACCCTGGGCAGTACACCTGCCTGTCCGGTCCTTCGGGGTCGGGGAAATCCACTATCGGCGCATTGCTGGCCCGCGCCTGGGATCCGGATAAGGGCGGAATCATAGTTGACGGGGTTTACCTAAACCGGATATCGCCGCAGGCGGTGCGCCAACGGATTTGCGTAATCAGTCAGGACGGCAGCCTGATTGATGGCACGGTCGCCGATAACCTGAAACTTGGCAAGGAGGTGCCAGGAGACGCACTCGAAAAAGTATTGAAGGTAGTTGCGCTGGAAGAAGACGTAGCCGCCCTCGGGGGACTGCAGGCCCACCTTCGCCCAAACCAGTTGTCTGGGGGGCAGAAGCAGAGACTGCTACTGGCACGAGGGCTCCTAATGAACGCGGACGCCTACGTGCTGGACGAAGTCACTTCACACCTGGACGAAGCCACCCTGCAGACAGTCAGAGCGAATCTGCGCGACGCATTGCAGCAAAAGACGGTGCTAGAAATAACGCATCGCGTGGATACTACGGTGCGTCACGTAGAACTCGAAGAAGGAGCACTCAAGGCATAAAGAAAGGGGCAGGCACACGGCCTGCCCCTACAGAAAAAGTATTGCTACTTAGTGACCTCATCGAGGGCCGCGAGCAGATCCTTCTTCGGACGCGAACCCACCAGGGTCCGCACCAAGTCCTCGTCCTTGAAAATTGCGAACGTAGGAATCGATACGACGCCATACTTAGCTGCGGTAGCCGGGTTCTTATCAATATCCAGCTTTGCAATAACCACGTCGTCGCGTTCGGTAGCAATTTCGTCCACAACCGGACCCATCTGCCGGCACGGTCCACACCAGGTGGCCCAGAAATCAACCAGCACGGGCTTGTCAGACTTGATTACTTTGTCGATGAAATCGTGATCGGTTACTTCAACAGTTGCCATATCTACTTCCTAAAGTTGCTCCAGATAGTGTTCTACGTCCAGGGCTGCCCTACAGCCAGAACCGGCAGCAGTTACCGCCTGCTGGTAACGGGGGTCAGCAACGTCGCCGCAAGCAAAAACGCCTGGAATGTTGGTGGCCTGCGAGGGCGAAGCAACATTAATGTAGCCCTCCTGACCTAGCTCCAATTGCCCCTCGACCAGTTCGGTGCGCGGGATCTGGCCAATCGCCACGAAGATGCCTGCAGCTTCCAGCTCAGAATCTTCGCCAGTTTCGCGGTTGTGCAGCGTCACGGAGGTGGCTCCCTGCTGGCCGTTCACCTGGGTCACCACGCTGTTCCACACGAAGTTAATCTTGTCGTTGGCCTTGGCCCGATCCTGCATGGCCTGGGAGGCGCGCAGCTGATCGCGGCGGTGAACGACGGTCACTGACGAACCGAACTTCGCCAGGAAGGTTGCCTCTTCCATGGCGGAGTCGCCGCCCCCCACAACGACGATCGGCTTGTCCTTGAAGAAGAACCCGTCACAAGTAGCGCAGTAGCTAACGCCGCGGCCAGAAAATTCCTCTTCGCCGGGCACGCCCAACTTGCGGTATTCAGAGCCGGTAGAAACGATGACGGTCTTAGCCAAGTATTCGCCCTCGTTGGTGACGACTTTCTTGACGTCGCCGCTCAGCACTAGCTCCTCGGCGTCCTCAAGACGAATGTCAGCGCCGAAGCGTTCCGCCTGGACACGCATCTGCTCCATCAGATCCGGCCCAAGGATGCCATCTTGGAAACCGGGGTAGTTTTCCACATCAGTGGTCTGCATGAGGGCGCCACCAGCGGTGACGGAACCAGCGATCATGACGGGGTTCAGCCCCGCGCGAGCCGTGTAAATGGCCGCCGTGTACCCGGCCGGGCCGGAGCCCACAATGATTACGTCGTGGACAGTTTCTGCCATGCGTACTCCTTATTTAGCGTGCGTCCTTGTAACAAGCTTGGTAGGGCGCAATATTCCTATTTGACTGTGATTTCGCTAATAACTGCGCGGTTTCGCCCCTCGCCGTCACGGGACAGCTCGGAAATCCAAAGCACAAGCGAGTCAGCTTCCACCGGTTTCTTTAGCTTCAACGTGGTGGTGGGTTGGGTGAATTCGCCAGTGGCCAGCGCCTCGCCCTCGTGCGGCTTGTCAGCCGAAGTAGAGCGCAGTTCGATGGTGCCTCCGGTAGCGGGAGTGGCCACGGTGACCTCGCTGACCTTCGCCTTGTCCTTCAGCAAGATCGAGACGCCGATGCCCGACTTAAAGCCGAACTTCGGATTCTGGTAGTAGCGCGACATCCATACGGACTGCGGGTCGCCGTCCACCATCTTGTCCTGATCTTCAGGGTGTTCATTTTGGTCGCCCTCGGGATCGAGGGACGCCACTGCGGCAATCTCGGGCTTCTTCGCAGCGGGCGCTGCGGGCTTCTTGGTGGCCCCACCTTCCTGGGATTGGGAGGCGGAAGTCTTAGGCGCGGCTTCCTTTGCCGAGGGCGAGGACAGCAGCGGCGGCACCACCAGGATGAGTCCGAGCAGGAGGGCGACGCCCGCGCCGGCAGCCGCACCAATCATGGTGCGACGGACGGGATTGATGAGCGGAGAATCGTCCTCTTCGTCACGACGCTGCACCTTCGGGGCCATTCGTGGCGGCACGGGCTTCGGAGCGGCGCCAAACATGGGCAGTTGCCGGGTACTAGTGTCCGAATTGGCGGGCTCTTGGCCCATCAGGATGGCTTCGAAGGAAGCGGTATTGGCCTCAATGTCCTTCTCGGCATCAGCGGCCGGCGGAATGATTGCGTTCTTGGTGCCAACCAGGGGAACGCCGCTCACCTTGCGCGGGGAGGCGTTCTGGGTGACATGGACGGTCTCCTCGCCCTCAGTTTCGCCGCCTTCGGCTTCCTGGTCTGCTGCCTTCGAGGGCGAAGCCTCGTTGGCAGCCTCTTCGGCACCCTCGTCCTGTTGCGGCTGCGCCTGGGAGGCGGTAACCGCCGAGCTTCCATTCTGCGCCCCAGCAGTGGCAGATTCCGAATCCTGCTTTTCCGGTGCGCTAGTTAGCGCCGTTGACCCGGCCTGCGCCTTAGTGTCGCCCTCGCCCGGCGGGGGCGGAGGGAAAGAACCTTCCTGGTCCTGCTCCTGCGAAGGCGAGGCGGGAGTCTGGCTCTGAGAGGCCTTTCCGAGCAGCGCCGACTTTAGTGAATCCCAGCGCTGTGGCGACAGTGACGCCATAGCTTCGGGGGCATTGGAAGCGGGGTGAGCGTCTTCCTGGTCCGCCGCTTCTTCTGCCTCGGACTCGCCGAGTTGGTCTTGTTCCTGTGCGGCAGATTCGCCGTGTTCCTCTTGTGCTTCGGCTTCGCCCTCGCCCGGCGGGGGCGGAGGGAAAGAAGCGGCCCCGGCAGCGGCAGCGGTACTACCCTGCTGTGCAGGAGCGGGCACCGGAGGTTCGTCCTGCGTCGCGGTGGCGGCAAGGGACGTTTGTGCTTCGGGCGCCTGTTCGGCTGTTGCTGCAGGCAGAAGAACAAAGTGGGCGTCTCGGCCCGAAATGATGGGTTCTTCGTGATCTTCGGTAGCCACGGCTTCCTCCGGCTTAGATGTCATGTCTTCTAGTTTCTCACTATTTTCGGCCTTCGCGCCATTAGCAGACCGACCCAGATGCAGCCGTGCAGCAAGGGGGCCAGAAATGATCTTGATTCCTTCGCTGCGCAGCAGGAACAGGCCAGCCAGGTAGATGCCTAGCATGACGAAGCCGACGATGGCGACGCGTGCCAGTGCTCCGGCAAAACGCGCGCTCGTGGACGAATCCGCGCTGCCCGACATGGCGCCCATGAAATGCAGGATTACCCAGCCGACCAGTACGGCCGGAGCAATAGCGCCCAGGTACTTGGCGTATTCGCGAATGACTGCGCCGGGGTTAGCTCCGGGTAGGCGCCGGTCTACCACGATGCAGCCGACGACGGCGGCGAAGATCCACCCGCAGAGTTCGCCGGCGGCCGCGCCCTGCACCCAGTGGGTTGGGTTCAGTAGGAAGTAGGAGCTGCCGGCAACAACCGCAACGACGATCGCCATGGGCGCCTGTACGAAGAAGGAAGTCTTGGTGTCTTCCTGGCTCAGTAGCAGTGACTGCGAGGTCGACCAGATTGCTAGGAAGGGAATGTTGAACGCCATGACGGCCACGACGCCCGCGTATCCGCTGATGGCGGCCGCATCGAAGCGGGGCATGATTACCTGCATTACCGGTACTGCTGCCAGTGCGAGGGCGGCGGCACAGAACACGGTAACGGAACCTATGCCGATGATGGTTTGGTTGTAAGTACGTCGTGCCCCGGCTAGGTCGCCTGTGGCCATCATCTGCGACATCTTCGTGAAGAGGGCTGTAATAAGCGAGACGACAACGAGCGCGATGGGGATCTGGTAGATCATGAACGCGGTGTTGTAGGCGGTGGTGGAGGCTACGAATTCGCCGGTCTTTGCGGCAACTCCGTTGCCTGCGGCGGCCACGTTGGAGACCACCAGGTAGGATCCCTGTCCGGCCATTAGTGCGGCGAAGGCCCAGAATGCGGTCTTGGAAACCTGGCCGAGCCCGTGGCCGCGGAAGCCCCAGACGGGGCGGAGCCTAAAGCCGGTGCGGTAGAGCGGTGGCAGCAAGATCAGTGCTTGCGCCACGATGCCTAGGGTGGTGATGCCGCCTAGCAGTGCGATTGCCTGAGAAGACCAGAGGGAGGGGTCTGTTGCCCAATCCTTGTCGCCCATGACCCACAAGAACACGCCCATGCCCGAGATGCCGACAACGTTGTTGACCACGGGCGACCACATGTATGGGCCGAATTTGCCCATCGCGTTTAGTAGCTGTCCCCAGAGGGCGTACATGCCGTAGAAGAAGACTTGCGGCAGGCACCAGAAGGCGAAGGCCACGGCGATCTTGTACCAGTCGTGGGCGAACTTGTAGGCGTACAGCTTTACCAGGAAGGGTGCGGCAGCAACGGCGACTACGGTGATCAGCGCCAAGCCGACGGTGAAGAAGGTGAGGAGCCGGTTGATGTACTCTTCGGCCTCGTCCCCGCCCTTGGAGAGGGCGCGCACGATCTGCGGTACCAGCACCGCTGACAGTACCGAGGAGGCAATCAGGTTGTAGACGGTGTTTGGTAGCGTGTTCGCAGCCTGGAAGGCGTCGTTAGCGCCCACTTCACCAATGATTGCTATCAGTAGGGCAGCGCGAATGAACCCGAGCACCCTGGATACGGCTGTTCCGGCAGCCATAATCCCGGTGGCGCGGGCAACGTTAATTTTTGCTAGGCCTACTTTTCGGCTCTTGCGACTCATGGAAGTTCCTCAACTGGCATCTTGCGCCCTCGACGGAATGTTCTGATAAGGCCAAACACGAAGACAGCCACAGCTATGGCTGCTGCACCCCAGATTGCCTTGTCTTCGAGGCCCGGGCGAACCCGGATGTGGAGCGGATTGGCTTGGGAAATGACTTGTCCGGTGTTTGTGGCAATGCCTACTCGCACCTGGATGTTGCCGTTACCTACGGCTTTTAGGGGAATGTTTGCGGTTGCCGCGGAACGGGCTGGCACCTGCACGTTTTGCGGTTCGCCTACCTGTAGGCGGGGGTCGGATGTGCGGGCGCGCGCCTGCACGTTCACGGGTATGGCGAGGCCGTTTGAGATGCGCACGGGGAGCATCGCTTCCGTAGAGATCAGGTTGATCGTGGAGGAAGGCTGAGCGGCGATGGCGCTGCGCAGGGCGCGCGAATCTGCGTCCAAATTTCTAAGCGCCTGGGCGCGGAGGTTTTGCGGCAGAGTGTTGCCTGCCGCCAGCAGTAGTTGCGATTGCAGCGCGTAGGTTATCCGCTCGGGATCCTTGCCCACCAGGGATAACAGGTCGGTCGTGGTAGAGACGTGGGAGATTGTCTTGGTGGCGGACAGGCCCTGGGAGGCGTTGCTGTCTACGGGCAGGAATTCGTCTGCTCGCGCCGATTCGGAAAGGGCTTCGTCTAGGGTGATCGGGTCGGTCCAGGCGGACGTGTAGAGGGCGCGTGCCCGCTTTACCTGCGCCGCGTTGGCATTGGCGGGTAGTTCCGCACTGATGATGCGCGGGTCGAAGGGCCGCTCGTGATCCATGATGGCAACGGCCGACAGTGCCAGCTGGGAAAGGTCGAATTCGGTGACGGAGCCGGAAGCGGAAGCGGACAGGATCCTAGAAAGTACCTGTGAATTCAGGATCGTGGGGTGATTGCCCTGGGCGTATAGGGTCGTGCGCGCCGAGGGCGTGTAAGAAAGGTTCGAGGTCGTTTCCGCCGCTTTTTGCGGGGCAATTATGGGCCAGTCTTCGGGCACTTCCTCTAGTTGAGAAATGGCGGGGGCCTGGCTGAAAGCGGCAAAGTTAGACGTTGTTTGCACGCCGCGTTTTGCCAGTGCGCGGGCGGTTTCCGTAGTGCGCTTATCCGCTATGAGTGAGAGCTCCCGGGTGGCTCCTGTAGGGCGGGCCTGCGGAAATCCCCAGGGAGTCAGTAGGATCTTGCCGCCCTTTTTCGTAATCGCTTTTAGGGCTGCCAGTGCGCTCGCGGAGGGAATGGGAGCCTTTGTAGGCTGGTCCAGCCCAACTGTTTTGCCGCGGACGATTGGAGAGCCGGAATCTATGACAGCAGGGTCAATTAAGTAAACTACTCCAGGGCGGGCCTCTTTGGCCAGGACCTGCAGTTTCTTAATCGAGGGCGTGTCCGCAACGGTGACGCCCGTGGACAAGTATTCGCCCTCGGCCTGTTCGGTTTTGGCCAGTCCGGAAGCTGGCCCAATGGCCGTTTTCCCTATGGAAGCAGAGCCGGTAGCAGCCCGCACCTCGTCGCGCAGCCCCCGCACTGGCACTTGCAGTAGTAACTTGGTGTGCTCAACCTGGAACGGCGCCCCTACCAATAGAATCGAGCGATCGGATGCCTGCCCCACCGTGGCCGTAATTCCTCTTGGCCCCCACTGTTCGGTAAGAGCGGGAATCGAGTCAGATTCGAAGGTGGCATCCACGCCGACTTTGCCGTGGGCTGGAACCGTGGGCACTGCCCCGGACCACACCGCGGTCCACTTCTGATTGTCTTCGGCCCCGTGCAACCAGTCGCACAGCTCGTTGGCGTCAAGGGTGGACGCGTTAGACACGTCGATGTTGGCATTCAACCCGGTTAGAGGCTTGGCGGTAGGATTATGCACTTCCAAGTGGGCTTTTACCTGCTTGGTTTGCGGGTTCAGGGTAGAAGTGAGGGCGGTGATGGTTACCGTCGGTGCGTCCTCGGCGTGGGCCAATGGCGGAAGTGAACATACGAACAAGGCCACGGCCAACGCACACAACAAGATTTGTTTGCGCATCACTACCTAACCTGTAAAAGTTCACGTGCCTTATGCGCGACTCGGCGCTCATTTGAATAGGCCAGCAGTGTAAGGGAAGTGTCCAGTGGAATCCAAGCCGCATCCAGTGCTTCGTGATCAGGATCGCCATCGACGGTTAGTTCCCCGCCCACTGCTTCCAGCAGGAAATGGTGAACTACCTTGTGGATCCTGTTGTGCGGCGAGGTGAAGGTGTAGTCGATTGAAGCTAGGTGAGCTAGTACCCGCCCGTCGATGCCGGTTTCTTCCCATACTTCGCGCTCGGCGGTCTGGGCGGCGGTTTCGGTGCCTTCGATATGCCCTTTGGGTAGGCACCATTCGATGCGGCGGAATCTGTTTTCGCGGGCAATTAGCGCCACATATGGGCGGTGGTTAACCACGTCAACCACAACTCCGCCGGCCGAAGTCTCTTCGACCAGGGGCAGCGCGCGACGGCGCCGCCGGCGCACCCGGGCGGTGCGCGAATAAGTTCGTGAGCTGTGGGCAGACATACTCACAATGGTATTGCCTACCGAGGAAATCAGTGGAAACAAATGGGCAAATGAGCAAAAATCACACTGGTTGATTTGCGGATTTTCCCGCTTTGGCGCCCTTTGCCGGGACTTCGCCCGTGGCGCAATTGGACACTAGGTGAGCAACATCGCCGGGTAGGCTGTGTCTCAGTTGAAGGCGGCCCCATAGGATAGCGCCCGGAGGAAAAATGCTACAAACTTTTACTACCGCTGCGGCGGGACTATCAACTGGCCTGATCGATTACTTACGCGATCCGGAGGAATTGCTGCTAGCCCTAGGGCCGTACGTGCTGATCGGAGTAGCAGTTATCGTCTTTATTGAATCGGGGTTATTGTTCCCGTTCCTGCCGGGTGATTCTTTGTTGTTTACCGCCGGGCTGTTGCATTCCCAGCTGGGCCTCAACTTCTGGCTACTCATCTCCGTAGTGATCGTGGCTGCTGTCGGTGGCGACCAGGCAGGCTATTGGATTGGCCGCGAATTTGGCCGAAAGCTATTCAAACCTAATGCGCGGGTGTTGAAGACCGAGTATTTGGAAGAGGCCGAAGCATTCTTTGACAAGTGGGGCGGCCCCGCGCTGACCCTGGGTCGTTTCGTACCCATTGTGCGCACTTTTATTCCCGTTACTGCGGGGATGGCGCGGATGCACTACCCGCACTTCTTCCGGTGGAACGTTATAGGTGGCATCGCTTGGGGCGGTGGCATGTGCATTTTGGGCGTGTGGCTGGGGCAGATCCCGGCGGTGCGCAACAACATCGAGATCATGGCCGTGCTGGTCGTACTGATTTCGGTGGTGCCGATTATTATCGGTTTCTTGCGTAAGAGGGCGCAGAAGAAGTCGGCTCAGTAGCAGGCGTCAATTCGGTATAACCGGGGTCCTTCGCCCGAGGGCGCCGACGCGGCTTTCCACACTAGGGTCATCCGATTTATGGGCACCCGGTCTAGGCGGGCGCCTTTCTTGGAGTGTTTTGCTCCGTGGGTGGCGCCTGAGGCGGTGCGGTCCGTGTCCCGGTAGTAGTACTTGATGTGCCGCTCGCGCAGGAACTTGCACGATTCGGCGTCCATCTTGCGAAGGTGCCGGAACAGTTCGAATTCTGTTTGGCCAATGGAGTAGGCCTGCCGGTAGTAGGAGTTCACGTTGGCCAGGGCGTACCCGTAGCCGAGCCCGGAGTCGGGGATAGAGATGATCACGTCGTCACGGGTGATCCTCTTTATTTGCGGGAACGAGGCCATTTCGGTGCGGGTTGCGAAGGTGCCCCAGCCGATCCGCATTGGATCGTAGGAAAGTGACACGAGTTCGGCGCGGTCTCCCGCCCTCGAGAAGGGGGTGAGGGCGACGCAGAAGATAGCTAGGCTCAGCATCATCTTGCTGGCGGCACCGCGATGGCCGGCCCAGGTGGCTATGGCGTAGATTCCGATAGCGGCGGTGGCTACTAGCGCTATGGAGAAGGCTACTTGCAAGCGTTCTGGTTGCATATACCAGGGCGAGGTGAGCCGGCGAAGAGGCCCGGTGCCCTGTGAACACAGGAAGTAGAAACCGCAGGTCAGGGCTGCAGAGACAACGATCCAGTGGTTGATTCGGTTTACTACGAGCCACGTGCAGCCGATCAGGGCAAGCGCAATAGTGACGGAATAGAGGGACGCGCCTCCGATCGCCCGGCGCATCGTTGGCCAGTCAGAGACAAGCGAGAGGAGAAGCTTGGTTGCGGGGGTTGCTTCGCGGTAGTAGCTGACCACCCGGAACATGGGGCCGACGAAGGCGGCAAGGCCGGCAATTAGGATTCCAGCAAGCCCTGCCCAGATCAACCTGTACTGGCCGGGCGAGAAAACGTTCTTGCGTCTGCGTAGAAGCGGAAGCGCCTTGCCAAAGATGAGCGGTAGCGCGAGCAGGATCAGCGAAAAGCCGCCGATGGGGTGCGAGATGAACACGCCCATGCATCCAAGCACCGCCATTACGCGGAATCCCCAGTGCGTGCCGCGGGTGGCTGCAATGTTGAGCGCGCCCAGTGCTCCCGGAATGGCGGTCATGGCGGCCAGGTAGGGGAGGGTGGAAAGCACGGTGGCCAATTGGGTTAGGCATAGTGATCCGGCCGCTAGTAGCGGTGTTAGGACGATCGTTAGTTGCTTGGCGGGCGTGTGCGCCGAATAGGTGAGTAGCGAGTGAGTTAGCCCGGTCAAGGTGATCACGCCCAGCGCTACCAGCGCCGCGGCGGATGCGGAAATAGCCAGACCCAATGGGGTTGACTTGGTTGTCGCTATCGTGACGAGGGCGTGGTACAGGGTCGGGTAGAAATTGACCTTGCCGTCTAGGCTGATTGGTTTCAATCCGCCCAGCGGGGAGGCGTTGCCGTGCAGTTCTATGACCTTCAGGGCGTTCAGGTGGAACATGCCGTCCCAGAACTGCGACGGGTCGGTGGGTCTGGCTAAGCCGCGGCTGAATTGGGAGAGCACGAGGCCCACCGCCAAAACACTTGTGATTGGCAGAGCGATTTTGGCCGGCTTGGGCAAGGCTTCACTGTCGCGTGCGTGAGCCGTAGGAATTGACCTTTTGCCGTATCTGCGCACCAGCTGCCTGGCAGTGAAGAGCACTAGGAGTTGGGCAAGGATCAAGCCCAGCGCGGTAAGCGTGCCCCAGCGTATATGCAACCAGCCGGCCACCATTGAGGCGGCGCCAACCATGCCGAAAGTAAGGGAGGGCGCAGCGGCGATGGCCTGTAAGCCGTGTACGCGGAAGACCCGGGCAAGGATGTAGCCGGGTGCAAGCGCAATGAAGAAGATGAGTAGGGCGAAGAAAGCCCACCCGGCATCCGGTGCATAACTCATGCGCCTATTGTAAATGCCGGGCGGGCCTGCTTACTTCGCGCTGCGCAGGCGAAGCGAGTTAGAAACGACGATCACAGAAGAGCACGCCATTGCCGCGCCAGCAATCATGGGATTCAGCAGGCCAAAGATGGCCAGTGGGATTGCCGCGACGTTGTAAGCGAAGGCCCAGAATAGGTTCTGCTTGATGATGCGCAGGGTGGCTCGCGAGATGCGGATCGATTGAGCGGCGGCCAGCAGGTCGGAGCGCACCAGCGTGATGTCCGAGGCCGCAATGGCAGCGTCGGTGCCCGAGCCCATGGCCATCCCTAGTCCCTGCGTGGACGCTTGGGCGAGGGCGGCAGCGTCGTTGACTCCGTCGCCTACCATTGCCACCGTGCGGCCGCGGCTCTGCAACTTTTCTACGTGTGCCTGCTTGTCCTGCGGCTGCACGCCGGCGATCACCGTGGCGATGCCGACTTGCTGCGCGGCGTGGGAGGCTGCGCGTTCGTTGTCGCCTGTCAGCAGGATCGGTTCTATGCCCAGGTCGCGGATTTGCTGCAGCGCCTCTTTGGAAGAGGGCCGCATTTCGTCGCGCAGCACTATGACCCCTACGGCCTGCGCGCCCGCAACTGCCTGGGCGGATACGGTGGTTGCCGTCTTGGCGGTGGGCTGGGTGGTCTCGCCGCCGCGCCTGGAAGTCAGAGTAGCGGTGTATCCGGCTTTTTCGACCGCTGCCAGCAGGTCTTCAGTTACCACTTCGGGGGCCGCTTCGATGTGAGCTGATTCGGTAGCCAGGTTTACCGTGGCGGTGGCGCCAGGTACTTTGTTGAGCTTTTTTTGCACCCTGTTCACACAGGCCGCGCAGGACATGCCCGACACGGCTAGTTCGATCTGGGACAGATCGTCGTCTTCGGCTTTAGCCACGGATGTGTGTTCTTCGAGGGCGTCCGCGCTCCCTTCGCGGGTGGCGACCATGATGGCGGTGGCCCCGGTGGCTTCGGCGGCTGTAAAGTCTGCCTGCAGCTGGGATGGTATGCGCGCTCCTAGCTCTTGCAGCCAGGAGGGCTTGCCCGCGGCGATGATTTGGCCGTCTACCTGGCTGATTACGCCATTGCCGGCAACGGAGGTGAATCCTTCTGCTCTTCCCAGATTGTTCGGCGCGGCGGCCACAATGGCGCGGGCTACGGGGTGTTCGGATCCGGCCTCGGCGGCGGCGCCCAAAGCTAGCACTTGGTGTGGGGCGGAACCTAGCACGTCCTCTACGTGCATTTTGCCGCGCGTGATGGTGCCGGTCTTGTCGAGCACCATCGTGTCGACGGTGCGCGTGGATTCTAGAATCTCGGGGCCCTTGATCACGATGCCGAGCTTTGCGGCCCGCCCCGAACCTACTAACAGGGCGGTGGGCGTGGCCAGCCCCAACGCGCATGGGCAGGCGATCACAAGTACTGACACTGCCGCGGTGAAGGCGGCGCCCACATTGCCGGTAACCAGTAGCCACCCGATCAGGGTCAGGGCGGAAATGCCGAGTACCGTGGGTACGAATACTGAGGAAATCTTGTCTGCCAGTCGCTGTACCGGGGCTTTGCCGGCCTGCGCCTGGGTGACTAGGCGGGCGATCTGGGACAGGGTGGTGTCCTCGCCGACGCGGGTTGCCTGCACGGTCAGGGCTCCGGAGGTGTTGATGGTTGCCCCGGTAACCGCGTCTCCCGGCTCCACATCAACCGGAACGGATTCGCCGGTCAAAAGGGATGCGTCAATGGCGCTTTGCCCATCTTGGACGATGCCGTCAGTGGCCACTTTTTCGCCTGGGCGCACCAGGAACAGGTCGCCCTCGGAAAGGGTGGAGGCGGGCACCTGCTTGGTAGTGCGTGCCCCTGAATCGGAAATAGAGATCAGGGTGGCTTCTTTGGCTCCCATCGTCAGGATGGAGCGCAGCGCGTCGCCCGCGTTGTGGCGCGCCCTCGCTTCTGCCCAGCGGCCACCTAGCAGAAATGTGGTGACCATGGTGGCTGCCTCAAAGTAAAGGTGCATGGCGCCGTGGGCGTTGCGGGGTAGCAACGTCATGTCCATCTTCATGCCAATGTGGCCTGCGCCCCCAAAGAAGAGGGCGAATAGCGACCAGCCGGTGGCGGCAATGACGCCTAGGGAAACTAGGGTGTCCATTGTGGAGGCGCCGTGGCGGGCAGCTCTGAATGCTGCCTTGTGGAAGGGCCAGGCACACCAGGTAACTACGGGGGCGGCGAGTGCGGTTACGACCCACTGCCAGCCCGGAAATTGCAGGGCCGGAACCATGGAAAGCGCCATTACGGGGATGGCGAATATCAGTGCTACGAAGAAGCGGCGCTTCATCATTGCGGCTCTGCTGGCCTGTCCGTCGGCGCCCTCGGCTGAGGGGCTACTAGAGGCCGACTTTGCGAGGGATTCTGGTATATTTTCGTGCAGAGACATGTGAACTCCTAAGACTCATGGCTCGGGTCCCGGCGGGCAGGCCGGGACCATTTTTGTTTGTGGGTCTTAGTGAATGTCGTCGATGCCTTCAAGCTCGTAGCCGGCTTCGTCGATGGCTTCGCGTAGGGAATCCTCGCTTAGTACCGCGTCGGAGGTGACGGTCACGATCGAGGTGCCTTCCGGATTCAGTTCTACGTCCACGGCGTTGACACCCTGGATCTTAGTAACCTCTTCCTGCACGTGCTTTACGCAGTGTTCGCAGGTCATTCCCTTAACTTTGAGTTTGGTTGTCTGCATTGACATTCCTTCCTAAGTTATTTGCAAATGTCTTCGGCTAACTCGCGGGCGTAACCGGTGTACGTAGACGGGCTTAGCTGCAGTAGCCGCGCTTCGACTTCCTGCGGCATTCCCAGTGTTTTGATGAATGCGCGCATTTCGGATTCTGTCACCTTGTGACCGCGAGTCAACTCTTTTAACCGCTCGTAGGGGTTTTCCATTCCCGATGCGCCGGAAATTGAGGCGGCTCTCATACTTTGCTGTATGGCTTCGCCCAGTACTTCCCAGTTGTTGTCGAGGTCGGCCGCCATAGTTTCTGCGGAAACGTCTAGTCCGGCTAGGCCTCGGCTTAGGTTGTCGAGGGCGAGCAGCGAGTGGCCGAGTGCTACGCCAATGTTGCGTTGGGTGGTGGAGTCGGTCAGGTCGCGCTGCATGCGCGAGGTGACCAGGGTGGCCCCGAGCGAATCTAGGAGGGCGGCGCTGATTTCCAGATTGGCTTCGGAGTTTTCGAAGCGGATCGGGTTTACCTTGTGCGGCATGGTGGAGGAGCCGGTGGAGCCCTGGGCGGCCAGGTTCTGGTGGAAGTAGCCCATGGAAATGTAGGTCCACACGTCGGTGGCCAGGTTGTGCAGGATGCGGCCGGCGCGGGCAACGTCGGCGAATAGTTCTGCGTCCCAGTCGTGGCTTTCAATCTGGGTGGTGATTGGGTTGTAGGTGAGCCCCAGGTGCTCGACGAAGCCCTTGGCTGCTGCCGGCCAGTCCACTTCGGGCACCGAAATGCGGTGTGCCGCCCAGGTGCCCGTGGCGCCGTTGATTTTGCCCAGGTATTCCTGTTTTTCAATGCGGCTTAGCTGGCGGGAAATGCGGTGAACGAACACGGCTAGTTCCTTGCCTAGGGTTACCGGGGTGGCCGGCTGGCCGTGAGTGTGTGCCAGCATGGGCACGTCCGCTGCCTGTAGAGCCATCTGCTTTAGCTGTTCCACCAGCTTTTGCGCGGCGGGCAACCACACCCGCTGGATGGCGGCGCGAATGGTCAGGGCGTAGGAAAGGTTGTTTACGTCCTCGGAAGTGCAGAAGATGTGCACAATTTCGTGCATCTTGTCCAAGCTGGTTTCGCCCAGGACCTGCGGTGCCTTGTCCAGGCGGTCCTTCAGTAGGTATTCGACGGCTTTTACGTCATGCTTGGTAACGTTTTCGGTTTCCTTTAGCTCGGCAACGGTGTCCGAGTCGAAGTCGGTGACAACCGCGCGCAGGTAGTCGCGTTCGGCCTCGGTAAGTTTGGGGGCGCCCGGCAAGAAACCGTTGTCGGTCAGGTAGATCAGCCATTCGACCTCTACGTGTACGCGCGCCCGGTTTAGGGCTGCTTCAGAGAGGAAATTTACGAGCGGAGCCGTCGCCTTGCGATAGCGTCCGTCTAGGGGGCCGAGCGCAATCTGTGGGGTAGCGGTGGACAGGTCTTTGCCTTCGGGAAGGTCGAAAGTAGGTTCAGAGGTGTTCATAGCAAAAACTTTACGCTATGGCGGTGCCAGAATGGATTATGGCCATTTTTAAGAAGGATCCGCGCGCGGTGCGCGAAAAGGCAATGAAGAAGCTGCGCAAGGAAGCTCCGGTACCGCTTGATAGGGCGCGGTATATTGCGGTTGCGTCCGGGCAAATCGCTCCTTACCTGCGCGTTTTGGCCGAGGCGGAACTGTGGGTGGCGCCCGAATTTACCGATTTTGACGAGGCCGATTCGCTGCGTTTCGTGCGCGCGTTTTGCACGCCGTTGCGGGCGCGGGCAGTGTTTGGGCCCGGCGAGTTTGTGCGGGTTGGGGTGCGCGACTTTCCTGCAGGGGTGGGGCTGCGCACTGACCCCAGCCTGGGTACCGAACTGACGGTAGAGCCTGACCAGTTAGAGGACGTGCGGGCGCTCGCGGCCGGGCAGTTTGTGCCTGCCGCGTTGAAGGCTGTTGCCGCTGACGAGGTTGTGGAGGAGCCCGAGTTGGGGGCGCAGGTTACTGAACAGTTGGTTGAGCGCGTTCAGGCTGCGGTGGGCGAAGGCGCGCTTGTGCAGGTGACCGGGTTGCGGCTTGCCGGCGAGGGCGGTCGTGCCTGGCCTGCGATTGTGGTTAGTGGCCCTACGGGTGAAGACTTTTCTGCGGTGGCCCGTGAGGGTTGGCGTGAGGGCGTGGCGGTTATAGCTGACGGTGCCTAACCCGGCTGCTTGTTTCCATATGCCGAGGGGGCATGGAAGGGGGCGTTGCTATCTATGAAGCAGTTTAAGTTGCTGTCTGCTTATGGGGTCAATAACCCGATTCGTCTCGCGCGCATCATGGTGTTTTTGTGGGTCACTGTCCGGCCCAATTCTCATATAGCTGTTTGTCTAGTAATGAAGACATCATCGTGAGGGGATGCAGAATGGTTGTAGTGAATAAACTTGTAAAATTATGACGTGGACAGGTCGTAATTGGTCGGCAGAGAGCCGCTAGGGTGTCCCAGTGGCCGCATCATGTGACTTTACCAGCTGAAAGTGCAGGTTATGGATCAGAGCACGTCAGCATGTGGCCTTCGTTTAGGGTTGGAGTCCTTTGCCGGTAGGAGGTACTTAACGTTCCACTGTAAAGACCTCAATAAGATTGACTCTATAAGGTTCCCATGAAGCAACCAGTTTTGAGGTTATGGCCAAGTAGGCACCACGGCCAAGGCAGCCACCCCAGGACGGTCATTGCGCAGATGGTGATCAGTCCAAGGGTAAAGTAACCTTCTTCTGGCTTACTCGATTCCTTCTTGGGTTTCGGCGGTTGGCCGGGGTGCGAAGAATCGTAATACTGGCTATTTTCTACCATTTAGCACCATCCAATCTATAAGAAACATCCGCTTACTACGCTATCTAAGCTGAACAGTTCCAGCATTAGCGAGACTGCTTGTTCACCTCCACTGGCTTCAACCACCTCGCTTGCAGCCGCGATTGCGGCGCCCTTAGACTTATTTGCGGCGCGAGCAGCCTTATATGCGGCTATTGCCTTACTAGCCAGGGCTTTTGCACCTCCAGCTACTTTCAATACCTTCTTTATTTTTAGGACTCTTGAAAAGACGAAGACGTTAGACGCAACAGCTTTTGATATTCCCCAGGCACATGCTCCAATGCTCTACTTTGGTGACAAATGATCGCTTCCAAGAAAAAGATTCTTCTGTTTCCATAGTTCGAATGTTTCCGGGTCCCGCACTTTTCCGGTCAGTCCAACTCTTTGCGACAGAACCGAACAGTCCCCATGCCGATTAGCAAGAGGGCGACTACTATGCCGCTCAGAAGTGGCCAGGTGAGTGCGGCGTGGGTGCTGTGTGAAGTTACCTTTCCCGCTAAATCAGGTATTCCGAGCAGCGTATGTTTCGCTCCCCAGGGCCAGAATCCGCCCAAAGTGAGCAGTAGGTATGCTGCAAATCCACTGCCGACGCCGGCTCCCATTCCGGTACCCCCAGACCTGGACCCGCCGCCCAGATTAGCCCCAAAAAACACGGCAGCCAGCAGAATGAATGCGAACACTGCCCAAACACAGCTCCCACCTAGCAGGGCAGATACACGCGTCTGCTTCCAGATCGCCCTAGTCAATAAAACGAAAACCCCGGTAGCAAATGCAAACAAAACCGCAGCGCCAAGCAACAAGCTCACGAGTGTCCCCAAACGCAACCCGGCTCTACCTACCCGCCGCGACAAGAAAAACGGCCAGTTACCCTGCCCGGCAGAAATGAAGGCTGCAGAGGCAAGAATTAGCACGAAACTAAAAACCTGCCCCAGATTCTTCATCCATTGCGCCCCCGCCTGCTGCCAGGAAGGATCTGGCAAAGGAAGACCAGCGGCCGCGCCCTTATTAGAAGATCCCACCAGCGCATCCAGAATTTGGGGCGCATATTTGGCTGTTAGGGGTGACAGTAGTGCCATGAAAATGCCCACGCCGCAAAGTAGCCACAAACTAGGTGAATGTACGAGCCTGCCGACCTCAACTCTGGTCATGGTAAAAAATCCGGTCAACTGGGTGGTTTTAGATTGTTCACTCATTGGTAGTCCCCGTGAAATATTCGTAGGCATTCTGGAGCGCTTCTTCGCCCGCGCCTATTTGCGCGGTGGGAAAATCTTGCTGCATCCGTTGCTTGAAGCGTTCGACCTGCTCGGCTGCAATACGCACGGAAAAAGTGCGTTCCCCTTTGGCCGCGGCCTCCTCAAGCAAATCCGCTAAACGCCCCTGCGCCCGCAGCTTTCCGTCATGCAAAATCCCCACGTGCGTGCACACGCCCTGCACGTCAGAGAGCTGATGCGACGAAAACAGCACAGTGGCCCGCCCCTTCAACTGCCGCAAAATTGCCAGCACGTCGGCCCGCCCCATCGGATCGAGGGCGCTTGCGGGCTCATCCAGGATCAACAATTTCGGGGCTCCCACCAGGGCAGCCGCAATGCCGAGCCGCTGCTTCATGCCGCGCGAAAAATTGCCGATCTTGCCGCGGGCGGCTCTTAACCCAACCAGGTCCAATAGGTCATTTGCTTGCTCTGCCGCTTGCTCGCGTTCCAGGCCAGCCAGCCCTGCCAGCATGATCAGCGCATCTTTCGGGCCTAGCCACGGGCTTAGTTGGGGCACATCCGGTAGATACGAAACGCCAGCTACGGGCCGTGCGGGGAGTCGCCCTCGGGAATGTCCCAATACTTCCACCTGCCCGGAACTGGCAGAGGCGAGCCCCAACAGTATGCGGATGGTGGTTGTTTTTCCCGCGCCATTTGCGCCGATAAAGCCATAACAAGCCCCCGTAGGTACGGCCAGATTGATGCCTTTGAGGATCTGCTTGTCTTTGTAGGACTTACTCAGTTCGGTAGTTTTTATGGCTAGCTCACTCACGACTGACCCCCATACAGGTGGTCAATTGTGGTGGAGACGTTTGCCTTCCGTTGGTCGTCGGCAGGTGCCTCCTTTGTCGAGGGCGCCACTGCAGCTAGTTCATTCCTTTCTTTTTTCGCGTTGATCCCTGTTATGTAGGTAGGCAAGGGCAAGAAAGATGATGGGGCCTAGGAGTTGCCCTAGCAATATAACGACTAGCCAAACTCCGCGCGGCAAGCCCTTTACTGGCTGTTGTGTGCGCGCCAGCACTACTAGCGCTGTGATCATGAGGGCGATTTGTACCAGCAATAGAACGCCGATGGTTACCTGTGTTGCCACGGGCAGTGCCTGCAGTTTTTCGATGCCGCTCATCAGCGTTCTCCTTCTTCTTTAGCTAGGGATAGTTGCACGCGTTTTAGTCCGTGTCGGACAACGGAAACTAAAATGCTTGTGCTCACTAGCGGATAGGCTGCAAGTGCTGCGAATACTGCGGGATTGCTCTTGCCTGTCCTGGAAGTAACGGCTGCCCGAAGTAGCAGAGCCGCAGTGGTTTGGATGCCTAGTGCGCGGGCGCTCGCGGCTACGTCTGCACCCTCGTCTTTTGCGCGAAGTGTCGCTGCTGCAGCTGCGATCGCTACGACCGCATGGGGGAGGGTGGCCCGTACCCCGCGGGTGAAACCGCGTGGCCTGCCGCGCCAGTCCCATCCAGAAGCAAGGTTTCGCCCTCTGGACAGGGTGGCGGCCGCAATGCAGGTAGCTGCGGCAGCCGCGACAGGAGCGGCAGAAAGTGCCTTCGCGACTTGTGGACAAATGTATTCCCGGAGGTCGCCCAGTGAATCGTCTGGCCTGATCAAGCCTAGTTTAACCGCTACCGCACCGACGTTCAGATCCCACCCTAGCCCCACGGGTTTGCGCACAAAGAGGGCGGGATTTTCGGGTTCGAAGGTCCGCAGAAATGCCTCATCGTTTAGGGCGGTGCTGAGTGGGATGCCGAAAATTTTTGTCTGCTTCTGAAGGCTCATTGGTGTCCTTTCATAATGAGGTCGATTGCGTGGGCCAGGTCTTGCCACTCGCTATATAGATGATTCAGGCGGTCGATTCCCTTTGCCGTCAGTGAATAGATTTTGCGTGGTGGGCCGGCCGGGGATGGTTCCCATTTGGTTTTCACTAGGCCGCTTTTGTGCATGCGGGTCAGGAGCGGGTAGAGCGTCCCTTCTGAGACTTCCAGTCCAGCTTGTTCCTTCAGTAGCGTGATAAGCGCGCCGCCGTAAGCTTGGTGGTTTCTTAACGTGCCCATTACGGCTAGTTCCACGATTCCTCGACGTAGTTGCGATTCAGCCATAGCCACTTCCTTGCAGTACCAGCTACCTTGTTTAACAAGGTAGCAGATTAGCGACTCCTTGTGAACCGTAATTTTGAAAGATTATTAAAAGCCGCCAGCCCCGAAGCTGCCTTTACCTCCGTGGAGGAAGCAGTCGGGACTGGCGGGAAGAAAGGGTCTGGCCTATTTAGCCTGCGCGGCGGCGCGGGCAGCGCCAGGGATCGCGTCGAAGATGACGTTCATGGCCTCTTCGTCATGCGCAGCGGAAAGGAACCAAGCCTCAAAGCACGAGGGCGGCAACGCTACCCCGGCATCGAGCATCGAATGGAAGAAGGCGGTGTAGCGCGCTTCGTCCTGCGACTTGGACTCGTCATAGTTGCGCACTCCGCCCGCAACGTTCTGGCCCATGAACAGGCTGAACAGGTTCCCTACAGAATTCAGGGTGTAGGGCACGCCCTCGGCTTCTAAGGAGTCCCGCAACGCCTGTTGCAGCTGGGCAGAAACCTTGTCCACATGGTCGTAAACTCCCTGGTCAGCAAGCTGCAAAGTCTTGAGCCCGGCAGCTGTGGCCAACGGGTTACCCGACAGCGTACCCGCCTGGTAGACGGGACCAAGCGGAGCCAAGTAATCCATCATTTCCGCCCTCGCGCCAAGTGCGGCCAGCGGCATGCCGCCGCCGACAACCTTGCCGAAGGTGAAGATGTCGGGGCTGTAGCTTGCTCCCTTCAACTGCTCTTCCACCCACTGCCCGCGCGCATCCGCGCCCTCAAGTGCAGCCTCGGGAAGAGTTGCGGGCAGAGCAGGCTTGTAACCGGCCTCCCAACCCCAGAATCCGGCACCAGAAACGCGGAAGCCGGTAAGGACCTCGTCCATGATCATCAGCGCGCCCGCGTCCGCAGTAACTTCGCGGATCACCTGATTGAAATCGGCAACTGGCGGCACGATGCCCATGTTTGCGGGCGAAGATTCAGTGATCACACAAGCGATCTTGTCCCCGTACTTCGCGAACGCCTCACGCAGAGCATCCGCATCGTTGTAGGGCAGCACAATGGTGTCGGCTGTGGTGCCTGCAGGAACGCCGGCACTACCCGGCAACCCCTGAGTGGCCACGCCGGACCCGGCTGCTGCTAGCAGCCCATCTGAATGTCCGTGGTAACAGCCTGCGAACTTTACGATCATGTCGCGGCCCGTGTATCCGCGGGCTAAGCGGATAGCGGTCATGGTGGCTTCGGTGCCTGTAGATACCATGCGTACCTTTTCGGCAGCGGGCACGCGCGCAGTAATGGCGTTAGCCAGTGCCGTTTCAGTGTCAGTGGGAGCGCCAAAGCTGAGGCCGTTCTTCGCTGCTTCGCGCACGGCCTCGATTACTTCGGGGTGGGCGTGTCCTAGTAGTGACGGTCCCCAGGTGCACACCAGGTCGACGTATTTGTTGCCCTCGTCGTCCCACACGTAGGGGCCCTGCGCTTTCCGGATGAAACGGGGTGTTCCGCCTACGGCACCGAAAGCGCGGACGGGCGAGTTTACCCCGCCGGGGATTGCTACTTGAGCTTTAGTAAATGCGTCTTTAGAAGTAGTCATGGCCTCATTGTCTCACTTACCCCCGCGCCCGCATGTTGCGCAGAGGTTTCCCACCGGAGGCAGGCCCGCTTTTCTGTTACTACCAGTTCCGTTTGGGAAGGGCTAAACCAGCCAGGTAGAGGATGAAACCGGTGCCCCATGATAAGCACAGAACCAGGAATCCTAGGCGTATTAGTCCTGAATCCACGCCGGTCTTTTCGGCTAGACCTCCACACACCCCTCCGGCCCACTTGTCTGTAGGGCTGCGCCAAAGGAAGGGCCGCTTGCTTTGACCTGGATTCTGCTGCTGGCCGTAGTAGGGGGCGCCGGAACCGGGAAAGCTCGGGCCGTTGTTGAAGCCCTGGCCCGCACCGCCTAGATTCGGATTTGGCTGATTATTGTCGAAGTTCTCGCTCATAATGCAATGGTGTCAGAACGGGAAGGAGACTGCTATCGGGGAAAGCCCTGATTTCCCCGGTTCTTTGCCTTTGCCTAGGTGCTCAGCTGTGTCCGCCAGCCTGCATTACGTTTCCGTTTACCACGACCGTGCCGGTATAAGAGCGCCCGGCCGGCAGCGCGCGCACCGTTACCGTGTCGTCCGGGCCGGCCTTACTGATCTGGTCGTTCGCGATCTTGATCAACTCGCTAAGATCGCTTCTCCCCGCCGAATCGTCCATTAGGCGAATATGTGCCCCACGCATGCGGGCGGCTCGCACGGTTCCCACCAGTGGCGTCACCATCAGTCCGGCTGCGCGAATAGAATCGCGCAGCTGATTTTCCACTACTCGCGCCTGGTCCTGCAGTAGTGTTGGGTCTTCGCCCTCGGCGAGCCTGGAAAGGAAGCTGCCCAATTCGGCGCGTACTGCTTCAAAGCGGCGGCGACGCAACTGGATGATCTCGAGGGCGTTTGTGCCGCGTTCCTTCAACAGGGCTTGGGTTTCTTCGTGTGCCTGAATGGAAATGAATACTCCGTCAATGGAGTACTTCGTCAGTAGGAAGAACATGGACATGCCGCCGGTGTGAACCAGCGCCCACAGTAGTGCGTGCGTGAAATAGCCCAGGTAGGCGTACGGGATGATGGTGCATATGCACCCTAGGGCGGCCAGAATGCAGGCCATCAGTTTGCGGTCGCGAATTACCAACCACATGGTGGGGACGATCATCACCGTGTAGGGGTATATGCCTGCCCCCGTGTGGTGGTAGGTAGAACCCGCCAACACGGTTAGCAGCGGAGCGCCCACGTAGCAGGGGACGAACAGGGAAAGCAGCCACTTTTTGGGGAATTGGGCAGGTGAAAGCGCAATGGCTAGAAGCGGGATGATAACGCACGTAGTGGCTAGTGCCTGCAAAAACGGGTTGGTGCTGGGCTTAGAGAAGAGGTAGCCGGCTACGGCCGCCACCACGGGGATTGGAAGTAGCAGGAGGCGGGTGGTGAAGGCTCGCAGCACCTTGGTGAAGGTGGGTGTAGAGCCTTCGAGTCGCAGGGTGCGGGCGGAACCGGAAGCAGCCATATTCCCGTAAGAAAGGAATAGGTGTACCGCGGTGCCTCTGCCATGTCCCGTCTCTATTTGTACTTTGCCGCCGATCCGCTCGATGCGCGAGACTATCGAGGTGAATATGCCCATCCCCGCTTTGGCGGGATCGAATCCGGGCCCGTTGTCCTGGATGGTGATTGAGAACTGGGAATTCCGCCACGGGTGGGCGCGCAAAATCAGCTGCCGCTTGGTGGCCCGCGTGTGCTTTTCTACGTTGCGCATTGCTTCGCGCACTGCCAGGATCAGATCGGCGCTGGCGGAACCGTCGAACATGTTGGGGCGGCGAAAAATTCGTCGCGTCAGTAAGGTCAATTGCCCAGTAAAGATGGTGGGCAGTAGGGAGGCGATGTGAAAGGTGAATCCGCGCGAAATAACTTCGTTTGAAAGGATCCAGAAAAGGTGGTTCGCGTCCAACCTTTCGGGCAGGTCCAAAATGGCCCGGGAGCTGTCACTTTCTACCGTTTCTTGGTCTGCCGGGGCAATTGAGTAGATCACCTCTAAAGCGCGCTTTGCGGCCTGCGCTACCTTTTCGCCCTCGCCCTTGATGCCGCGCCCGACGGTGACCGCAACCGCGATCACATAGTCGTGCACTAGGGCGTTGATGCGGGCGTTGGTGGCGGCTAGATCTTCGTGGTGCGCTACCTTGCCGCGGCGGGCCAGGGTGTCGTCTAGCTTCTTGGTGTGCAGTGCTATTCCCCGGACCACCACCCATTCGGCCAGAAGGTAGGGGCTAGAGATTAGGGCCGCGTAGATGACGAAGATCAGCGCTAGGCTGGCCGGGGTTGCGGTATACCGTTCCAGCACGCAGAAGGCCAGGAATGCTTGCGCCCCCACCAGTGGGAGCACCCACTTGCGAAGGGTAAGCATTGTGTACATCAAGCTCAGGGCGGCCCCGTGCAGGATAAAGGGGAGGGGATTAGAGGTCTGCCTCATCGAGAACAGGTCGTTCTCCGGGTTGATCCCGTAGATGAGGGCGACCACGCACGCGATACTGGTAGAGAATGCGGAGATGCGCGCGCTGGCATCCATTATCCTCTGCCAGACGGGGATCATTTTCGACTCTGGGTGCAGCTTATCGGTGATGATGACCGCGCACGCGGCCACCAGGCACACAAGCATGGGCACGTCGATGACGGTGACGAGCAGACGCGACATAGCCCGATCGGAGCCGTCAATCTGCCCGCCCACAAGCGGTACTGAAACTAGGGTGAAGTAGAGGCCGGAGATGCCAACAATCAGCAGTAACAGGCGTTTCAGGTGGGTTTCGCTGGCGTGTGCCTCAGGATTGATCATGGTGCTGCCAAGCCGTTGCTGGCACGACCGAATCTTCTACCGCGCGCAGGTATAGGTCGACTCGCGAGTCCGCATGCCTGCCTGCTGGTATTTGATGCGAATGTTGCGCACGTACGTGTTCCCTGTGTGTAGGGAGAGAGACAGTTTGGTGGCCACCTGCTGTGAGGTAAGTCCGCAGGCGTATTCGGCTAATACATCGCGTTCAGTTTCGGTAAGCACCGAGGTGATGAAGTGTTCGTCTGAGTCTATGGCGGCGGCCCAGTCTAGTCCCGCCACTTCGGAGCCGTTAGCAAGCGCTAGGAGTGCCTGTACTAGTTCGTCTTGAGAGTCAGATTTGCGCACTACGCCCACCGCCCCGGCCTGGCATGCGGTGCGCACCAGGTAGGGATCGTCGGCCGAGGTGTAGATGAGTACCTGGCAGCCTGCGGCGCGGGCGGCAACAACATTGTCGCTAGGTGTCGAATCGTCGTTCAACCTAAGGTTTAGCAGCACTATGTCTGGTTGCACGTCGTTGAGCAGGCTAGGAAGTGTGGGGTAGCCACCAAGAAAAACAATTTCTTCGACGCTGGTTAGCATCTGTTCTACGCCAAGCCGCATGAGTGGGTGATCTTCCACCAGAGCGACGGTGCACAGTTTCTTCACATTCCCCTCCCTTTCCTTCTGGAGCCGTATATTGCCTGGTCGGAGGGGAAGTGAGTAGTTACCGGCTGGTAACCCAAACGTCTGTCAGATAGGGCAGGGTGATGGTCGCTCCCGCCGAGTGTCCCATGTGTTGATAGACATACCAGAGTAAATTTTTCTGCATCTTAGCTCGGTAGTTTTCGCTGGCATTCAGATAGGAGGCGTGGGTGCGCCCGAGGGCGATCACGTCCTCTGCGTGGACGGTGCGGTTCCATTTGATCTGGGTGCGCGTGGGAGTGGTAAAGGGGGCAGCAAGTGGGGGTGGGTCGCCGCGGCGAACATCCCCTGACCTCATTATTCGAGTCAGTCGGTACACCCACGGCACGCTCACGTCTAACTGGTTGTACAAGATGGCTAGGCGCCCCTTTGGGCGCAGTAGCCGGTCAGCTTCTGCGCAGGCGCTCTGGTGGTCAAGCCAGTGCCAGGTTTGGGCAGCGACCACTAGGTCGGCGCTCTTTTCGGGTAGCCCAGTGTGGTGCGCGTCGGTGCAGTGCACGCTAAGTGCACCAGTCGTAAAGAATTCGTCCGGAGTGTCCTGGCGTAGTTGTTTGCACATTGGTTCGGAGGCTTCAACTGCGGCAACGTGCACGCCGTGTTTTAGCAGCAACCGTGTTAGCGATCCCGAACCAGCGCCCAGTTCCACCACCTGCTGGGGGTGGTGCTGCAATAGGGCGGCCAGGGCAGTCTCCGGGTAGGTGGGGCGGGCTGCCGTGTATCCCGGCAGCACCTTTGTGAAAGGATTCGCCCCAGCCTTAGACCAGCTCACTTGCCCCTGCGGGCGTATTCCAGCGCCCAGTAGGTGAGGATTATGTTTGCGCCGGCGCGGGCAATCGAGACGATGGATTCGTCGATGGCGCGTTCGCGATCGATCCACCCGTTGGCGGCTGCGGCCTCGACCATCGCGTATTCGCCGGAAACCTGGTAGGCGGCGACGGGCACGTCGACTGCGCCGGCAACGTCGGCCAGGACGTCTAGGTAGTGGGAGGCGGGCTTGACCATTACTATGTCGGCGCCCTCGGAAATGTCTAGCAGCGCTTCGCGCAACCCTTCAATGCGGTTTGCCGGATCCTGCTGGTAGGTCTTGCGGTCACCTTTCAGGTTGCAGCTGACGGCCTCGCGGAAGGGGCCGAAGAAGGCGGAGGCGTACTTGGCGGAGTAGGCCATGATCGACACGTCCTGGTAGCCGCCTTCGTCCAGCGCCTGGCGGATGACCTCTACCTGCCCGTCCATCATGCCCGAGGGCGAAACCATGTGCGCCCCGGCCCTGGCCTGCGACAGTGCCATTTTGGCGTACAGGTCCAAAGTGGGGTCGTTGTCTACCCTGCCGTCCTCGGTAAGAACGCCGCAGTGCCCGTGCGAGGTGAATTCGTCCAGGCAGGTGTCGGCGCATACTACGAGGGCGTCGCCTACCTCTTCCCGCACTGCGGCAATGCCGCGGTTCAGGATGCCTTCTGGATCCCACGCGATGGAGCCGGTTTCGTCCTTCTGTTCATCTGCGGGCACGCCGAAGAGGTCGATTCCGCCGACGCCCGCTTCAGCTAGCTGGGCGGCCAACTTTTTGATGGAGTCTGTAGTGTGCTGGTACTGGCCAGGCATGGCCTTTATTTCGACCGGCTCGGTGATGCCTTCGCGAACAAATACGGGCATCATCAGCTGTGCTGGGGCTACCCGGGTTTCGGCAACCATTGCCCGCATGGCGGGGGTAGTGCGCAGACGGCGAGGGCGAATGAACGGTGGCATTTAGACTCCTTCAGTATGTTTCCCTGCAATCCTAGCGCGCCTGCTCCCGGCAACTAGCGGCCTGCGTTTTTCATGGCCCAGGTGGGCTAGCGGCCCGCCGCCAAGATCTTGTCCGTAGTCGGAAAAGTACCGCTCTAGCAGCGCCTTTGCCGTACCCCAATATTCATCGGATAGGTCTAGGTGCGACGGTAGGGTGGCAATTTTGGTGTGCACGGTGGTCTTTTTCACGCCGAGGGTAAATAGTAGCTCTTCGAATTGGCTGTTTTCGAATACGGCGGCGCGGTTGGTAGGGGAGGCGTTGACTTGGTACTCGGCCTGCAGGGCGCGGATTATTTCGACGAAGGTTTCTCCTGCCCGCAGCGCGCTTGCCAATGCGCGGCCGTGGGAAAAAATGGTTTTGCGGGGATTGCTGGTGCGCACCGTGTGAGTGGGGATAACGAAGGGCAGCGGGCAGCGTTAGACCGCGTGCGAGATGGATGTTCTAACGTGATCGGAGTAGACAGGCCAAGCTCAAGTGGAGGTTCCTGGCCTTCCAAGTAGATTGCAGCAAGCCCTTTCTGCCCTGCGTAACAGGTAAGTGTTCCCAATGGGGAGGGGGTAGTCGGTAGAAAGGAATCGCATACGCATGTGAACAAGTTATCCCAGGCCACGGCTTTAATGAAAGTTAATGAAACTTCTTCGAGACTCTTTCAAGACTTTGCGCGAGCCCCTCGGCTGTGGGTTCAGTGGCAGAATCTAGCACTGTCAATCCCACATCAAGTGCACCTTTTCTAGATGGTGCCCCAATGGTTACCACTGGTGGGGCCGGAACCATCAGTTCGGCTAGGGCGGATGCTGCGCTCGCGGAGGTAATTGCCACCACGTCCGCACATCCATATTCGGTTGGCAATTCGCCTACGGGTACAGTGTCGTAAACCGCGGTGCGGGTGGGGGTTAGCCCAAGATTGGAAAGCCCCGTAGCCAACGTCGGTTTCGCCTTAGCAGAGCCGGGCAACCAGGCACTCTGGCCTGGGTGGGACAGCAGCATGAGCGAAGCCACTAGTCCTGCAGCACTGTGATTTGCCGGCTCCAAATCCGCAGTCAAGCCTTCGCGGTGAAGAGCCCGCGTTGTCGCCGGTCCTACCGAGGCGATGCGGGCGGAGGAATTGCGCACAAAGGCGCGCCCGTCCTCGCCAAGGAAATAGAGGGTGCGCGCAGAGGTGAAAAATATCCAGTCGAAGTCCCGTTCGGGCAGGCGGAAAGGAAGGCCGACCTGCTCGGTTAGCGGCGCTGCTGCCACTTCGCAGGGGGCTAAGCGGGCCAGGTCCCTGGCAAGGACGCGGTCGCTGCTCGCGGTGAGTACGGCAAACATGCTAGGCGGATACGTCCGCGTTCGGATCGTCGGGACCAGAGATTCCCGGTGCCCACAGCGCCTGCGCGTCATGGCTGGGGCTACGGTGGTCTTTGCTTGCCTGCAGGTCCGTAATCTGTGCGGCCCCCTTCTGCAATAGCTCTTCCGCCACGTCGAGGCCGGCCTGGCGAGCAACCTGGTCGCGTTCGGGAACCGTCTGCAAATTCGCGCAGAAATCGCGTACCGCAGTTAGCCTGCGGGTGCCATCTAACGAAATAACGGCACCAAACAGGCTCACCCGCCCGCTTTCCAGGTCTGCAGTATGAGCGTGCGCACCCACTGGCGCCGCGCACCCAGCCTGAAGCCCCTCCAGCACTGCGCGCTCAGCAAAAGCGGCACTACGGCAAGCCCGGTCGTCAACCATTCCTAGTGCCACAGCTAGTGGGGAGGATCCAGTCCATGGGGCGTCGGCAGCACGGCATTCCACCGCTAACACTCCCTGGCTAGGCGCGGGCGTCACCTGGCGCACCGAGAATTCTTCACTGACCGCGTCTAACCTGCCCAACCTGGCCAACCCGGCCTTAGCTAAGAGAACCCCGTCCAGATCGCCGCCCTGCAACTTCCGGCGAGCAAGACGCGTCCCCACGTTGCCGCGAATATCCACTACCTGCACATCCGGGCGTAAAGCCCGGACTTGAGCTGCCCGCCGCGGCGAACCCGTACCGACTCTTGCCCCCTGCGGCAGTTCATCCAGCCTGCCCGGCCCGCAGAATACGTCAGCGGCATCCGCCCTCTTCGGAACCGCCCCAATTGTCAGCCCCGGAACAGGAGCGGTAGGAAGGTCTTTGAAAGAATGCACTGCCAGATCGCATTCGCCCTCCAGTAGTGCAGTGCGTAGGGCAGCCGCAAACACACCTACTCCGCCAAGGCGGGCTAAAGACCCGGCCATCCGGTCCCCATCAGTACGGATAATGGTTAGTTCTACATCTAAACCAACCGCGCGCAACATTTGTGCAACTGCTTCAGACTGCGTGCGAGCCAGCTGCGAGCCACGCGTTCCTAACCGAATCATGCCTCACCTTTCAATGCGTCGGGAACAACAGCGGCCAGGCCGGTACCCGCCACCCAGGCGCCAACTACCTGCAGTGAGTCCAACCCGTCTACGGCCTTCTTGAGGGCTGCTGCGCGCTCGTGATGAGCCGGAGTGTGGGGAACAATCGCCTGCCCCCAGTGGATGACCTTGCCGCCCAACACCTCGGCAGGATTGAAGCCAAGCAGAATTGCGGCATCGGCCACTGCTTCATCAATACTGTGTGAACGCGGCTGTTCCCCACGGCGGCCGTAGCTGATACGCAAAATGTGGGTGTGTGCACCAACCTTTTCAGTCAGTTCGCTACCGGCCCACTGCCACTTGCAGCTGTAATGAGTTAGCGCCTTCGCCCAGGTGATTGGATCTTCGGTGGTGGGGGCGGCCACCAGCATGCCCGATCCGCGTGGGGCCTGATCCAGACGCTCATCGCGCACACACAAGGTGACTCCGCACATGTCGGCTCCGCGCGGCACCTGCCAGTCTGCAACGACTTCTGTCAGCGGCTCAATACCTGCCAGTAACGTTAAGGCGGGAGCGGAGTCTACGGCTACCACCAGCTGCCGGGCCAAGATGGTGCGCTCATCGCCCGCATCCACGGGCCCCTTGTCGCCCGCCTTGGTGGCTACCACGGTCACCTCATAGCCGCCCTCTGCTTGCGAGATGGCCGTGGCCCTAGTGTGGGTGGCCACCTGTGCGCCTGCCTGCTCGAGGTGAGCTAGTAACGCTTCGGGAAGGCGGAACATGCCGCCCTCGACAGAGAACACCGCCGGTTTGCCCGGCTTTTCCCCCCGCAGTTTGGCGGCGGCTTTCAATAGCGATCCTGTCTCTAGCAGTGCCTCGCGCAGGCCGGGAGCAACCGTGTCCACGGCTAACTGATTCAGCGGGGCTGAATGGATGCCGCCCGCAACCGGGGCTACCAGCTTCTCTAGTGCAGCTTCACCCATGCGAGTGGCTACCAGAATGTCCAACGTCTTCGCATCCGCGCCCACTTCGGCAGGCATGGTGAGGTCTAACTCCAACCGAGCCCGTTCCTCAGCCGTCAGAGCCTGCAAAGCCGGATCCTGGAGGTTCGCGGGAATACCCAACACCCCGTGGGCGATGCGCGTAGCCTGCCCCTGTCCGTCAGGGGTGAAAATCCAAGAAGATCCAGAAGGGGCGACCTCTCTTAGACCTAATTCCTGGCATAGCTCGTGCACCTCGGTGGCCCGAGCGGCAAAGGATTCGGCACCTAGGTCCACGCGAACGCCCTCGAAATCGGCGCCTACTAGTAGCCCCCCGCAGCTTCCGCGCTGTTCGAGTACCAGTGGGCGAATCCCCTGCTTGGTTAGTGCGTATGCCGCGCTGAGGCCGGCGATGCCGCCACCTAGCACTACTGCTTCAAAAGTTTCCACGTGCCCTCCTGTATTTCCTACAGTCTATGCACCCTTTGCACTAGGCGCGTGAGTACGTGCGGATCGGTCTGCCGGGGTACCCCGTGGCCCAGGTTCAAGATGTGTGCATCTGCCGCCTTGGCTGCATCCAGGATGGTGTCCACGTGCTCATCCAGCAACCGGGATCCACAGCTCAACATGGCGGGGTCGATATTTCCCTGCACCACTAGCGGAGAGGGGGAGCCGTGCTTGCGCAGGGTAGTGATGGCCTCGCCTAGATCAGTACGGTAGTCAACGCCCACGCAGGTGGCGCCCTCGGCGAAGTCAATCAGTAATGGGCCCGTGCCTACGCCAAAGTGGATGGTAGGGATGCGAAGAGCGCGCACGCCCTCTAGAACTTTGCGCGAATAAGGGGCGCAGTAGCGCAAATAGTCCGCTCGCGACAGGGAACCGGCCCACGAATCAAACAGCTGGAAAGCCTTGGCGCCCCCTGCGATCTGGGCCTTCGCGAACTGGAGCGAGAGCTCGGCGCACCAGTTGGCCAACATCCGCCAGGATTGGGGTGCCGAATGCATCAGGGCGCGGGCGGCCAGGTGGTCGCGCGAAGGGCCGCCCTCTACTAGGTAGGCCGCCAGCGTGAAGGGCGCACCCGCAAAGGCGAGGACGGGCACGTCCACCTTTCTTGCAGCAAGGCGGACCGCTTCCGTGATTACGGTGGCGTCGCCGGGGGCGTGGCTGACCAGCTCCCAAATGTCAGAAGCGTTGCGGTAGGGCTTGTCCATTACAGGGCCGACGCCGGGCTTGATGTCCACGGGCACTCCCGCCAACTTTAGCGGCACCATGATGTCCGAGAAGAAAACGGCCGCGTCTACGCCATGTCGACGTACCGGCTGGGCCGTGATCTCGGCTGCCAGTTCCGGGTCTAGACAGCTGTCCAACATGTTTTTTCCGGCGCGAAGTCGCCGATATTCCGGCAGTGACCTGCCAGCTTGCCGCATGAACCACACAGGGGTGCGCGCGGGACGCTTTCCCTCTAAGGCTTGCAAGAAGGGGGATGCGGCAGCCATGTTGCTCCTAATTTCGATACTTAATATGTTGTTAAATTACGGTACTGATGCTTCAGGAATACATTCTGCCCCAACTCTACCCGAAGCGGCATCTGTGCAGGTAAATGGGTATTTCGGGGTGTGATGCATCCCCCTCTTTGCGACTGGAAGGAAGGATGTGTCACAAAAACTTCTTTTTTCTGGTTCAATCTAACGCGTGGGTTTGATGAGTATATCGGTGCACCACAGCGTGCACGGGCTAGATCGAGTAGGCGAAGCGGCAGGTAACTGTGAGGGGCTGGCTCAAAGACTCACAGACCGTCCAGATGTGCGCGGTGCCATGATCCTTTCCACATGCAACCGCGTAGAGGTATACCTGGATGTGGACAACAGCGCGAACCCCGGCGCCGTGGCGCTCGCGGTAGTAACCGCCCTATTCCCAAACGACACGGTCGGCTCGGACGAATGCCCCGTCAACTCGCGCGCCCAGGTGCAGGTCGACAAGGGCGCCCTCACCCACATGTTTGAAGTTGCTTCTGGCCTGGATTCCATGGTCGTAGGGGAACGCGAGATCTCTGGGCAGCTGCGTCGAGCCCACGTTGTAGCCACCCGTGAACACACCACTTCTACCGATCTGGCAAGGGCCGTTGAGGCGTCCTTGCATACTTCGCGTAACGTCGCCCGCCTAACCGGGCTGGCAGGTACGGGCCGCTCGGTGGTGGCGGTCGCCCTCACCATGGTTCAAGACGTATGGCAGGCAGACCCTGGGGCCGTGCGTGCGCTAATCATTGGAACTGGCTCGTATGCGGGGGCCACCGTGGCTCAGTTGCGCGGTCGGCAGATAGAAAATATTTCCTGCTATTCATCTTCGGGGCGGGCTAAGCGGTTCGCCCAGGGGCATGACGTTACCCCGATCGCCGCAGAGCAGTTGGTGGACGCCCTCGCACAGGCCGATCTGGTCATTTCCTGCCGCGGGCTGGGGGCGCCTGTACTGGACGCAGAGCTGGTTGGGGCGGCCATGAAAAAGCGCCAGCGCCCACAGACCATCCTAGATATGGCGCTGACAGGCGACGTTGCCCAGGATGTGCGGGACATTGCACGCGTGAGCGTGGTGTCCTTGCACGATGTGCAAGAGCAGATCCCGTCTGCTGCCACCACTCACATTGAAAAGGCGCACGCACTGGTGGAGCAGGCTGTCAATGACACGTTCACCGAGATTGAGGCGCGGCGCATGGATCCGGTGGTGGTGGCCCTTCGGGAACATATTTGGCACATTTTGGATGAAGAAATTGCGCGCCTGCCCCACCGGGAACAGATGACGCGTGAAGATGCCGCTTCTGCCTTGCACCACTTTGCTTCCCGGCTAGCGCATGTGCCGTCGGTGAATGCTCGCCTGGCTGCGGCCCGCGGATCCGACTATGAATACGTGCGTGCCCTGCATGCCGTGATGGGTATCGACTTGGCGGAGGCCGCAATAGAAGCCGACGTGAAGCCAAAGAAAATGGCTAGCTACTGCCCGCTGGCCGATCTGAGGGAGGAAACTGCGTGAGCGCAGATGCGATAATGGTCTGCAGTTATGGTGGACCAAACGGGCCGCAAGACGTGTTGCCATTCCTGCGCAATGCCACTAAGGGGCGCGGCATCCCAGATGCCCGGCTGATCCAAGTGGGTGGACACTACAAACTTTTTGGTGGAGTAAGCCCTATAAACGCCCGTAATGAAGAGATTATGCGGGAGCTCCGGCAGGAACTGACCAGGCGGGGCATCGACGTGCCGGTGGTTATAGGCAACCGCAACTGGCATCCGTTCTTTACTGAAACTATGGCCGAGTTGGAGGCGCAAGGACGCTATCGCGTCCTTTGCCTTTTTACTTCCGCGTTTGCCTCCTATTCTGGCTGCCGGCAGTACCGCGAAGATTTGGCTGCCGCTCAGGCGGAACTGGGGGTTGAATTCGCACTGGACAAGGTGCGACCCTACTACACCACCGAGGGGTTTGTGGCGGCGAACGTGGATGCGATCGTAGCTGCTATGAATGAGCTGGAACAGGCCCATTTGACGCTAGTAACCCACTCCATTCCGGTTGCTATGAATCAGAACTCGGGACTGCCGGGCGATCCTTCTCAGCCCAGCTATTTGCGCCAGCACCAAGATTTGGGGGACGAGATATGCAGGCGGGTGACGGCTGCCATAGGCCGGCAGGTAGATGTGGATTTAGCCTTCTGTTCCCGTTCTGGCCCACCGATGGCAAAATGGTTAGAGCCAGATATTAATGACAGGCTGCAGCAGCTGGCAGACGAAGGGGTCAAGAACGTGGTCGTAGCGCCTATTGGGTTTATTACCGACCATATGGAGGTCGTCTACGACCTGGATACTGAAGCCAGGCAGACTGCTGCCGACTTGGGCCTAGGTTACCGCCGTGCCGCAACCGCGGGGACGCACCCGGCTTTTATTGGCGCCCTCGCCGACGTTATTTGTGAACGGTTAGCTCCAGAAAAAGTTGAGGGAGTCGATCCGATTGGGCCTAAGTGGCCTGCCCTGGCTCACCCCGAATCATGCAAACCAGTAGCGGGCTACCAGAAATTGCCCGCGTGTCTGGAAAGTAAATAAGGAAGGAATGCCAATGGCACACCCAGATTCCATTGCTCACCCGAATGCGGACAAGCCCTCTTATGAATATGATCCGCGCGATGCTGCGCACGTCGATCCTGATGAGGTCAACGCCCGCGACAATTACTCGTTGCAGTGCGTTTTCCGTACAGCTATTGCTCTGCCCCAAGGCGCGGTCGAGGCCTTGGCGAAGGGAATGGAAGAGGCTGTAAAAGAAACCGGCGTGGAAATCCGCGGATGGTATGACGTGGGCGGGTTTCGGGCGGATGCCGACCTGATGTTGTGGGCGCTTTCGGACAGTGCAGATAAACTACAGGCCGCCTACCATGCGTTGGTGCGTTCCGATCTGGGGCAGATGCTGGAGCCGGTTTGGTCCGCAATGTCAGCCCACAAACCGGCAGAATTCAATACCCGGCACTTGCCTGCCTGTTTCGGTGGTGTGGTGCCTCGCAAGTATGTGGCGGTTTACCCGTTTGTGCGTAGCTGGGATTGGTACTACCTGCCTAAGGCTCGCCGCAGTGCGATCCTGAAGGAGCACGGTATGAACGCTCGCGACTACTTGGATGTGAAGGTGTCTACGCTGGCGGCATTCGCTCTTGGTGACTACGAGTGGACTATCGCTCTGGAGCATGACGATCTGTCGCGCATTATGGGCGTATTGCGTATTCAGCGGGATGCGGAAGCGCGCCTGTTTGTGCGTGAAGATACGCCGTTCTTTACTGGCCCGCGTGTGGAATTGGTTGAGTGGGCTGCCCGTCAACCTCACTTTAGCGAGGGCGGTTGCGCTTGCGGTGAAGGTGGTTGTGGCTGCGGCGGTCACGGACATAAGCAAGATGTAGAGATCGAAGACAAGTGTCCCGAGGTTAAATAGCGAATTTTGTTCACTTCGGTTCGCCCCCCGCTGTGCGCGGCGCTGGGAGCGGCCGAAGTGAATCTATTTAAGAGCCCGCAAGCCTTGCCTGGATAGTCTCTGTCTGACTTAGAGCGGATGCTGTTTCCACAGGGATGATTGAGCCATTTGAGTGGCTACGGTGTGTGGACAAAACATCTTGGATTTTGGCTCCTCCTATCCTGCTGGCAGGAGGCAAACATGAAAACTGGTCTAGCGGGGCTGCAACTAGCTCTACTACAAGATGAATTGGAAGCAATACTTGGTGACTACACCCCTGATTTTGGAATATGGCAGGGCGCGGCTGCCGCTGCGGCCCGCAGCCAGGCTGAGGCGATCTGTGGTCAACTTGTAGCGTTGGTAGCCTGCGCGCGCGAACTGCACGGGCAAGTGGTAGCGCTGGGGGCGTAATGGACATTTGGACAACCGGCACTGCGCGGGTCGACACTAGCCAGCTGCGATCCGTTGTAACACTTCTACGGTTACTCCTTGGCAGGCTCCTGTTGGCTCAGGGGCTAACAGTTACCGCTGAGGCCCTGTTGCGAACCGAACAAACAGTCTTTGGCATGCGGGGCGCTTATTATGTAGGGCAGCTGCGCCATCTTCGCATTCAGACGGATCACGTAAGAACCCAGGTTGCAGATTTTGCCACCAGGATTCAGGTTGCGGCACAAAAATATGACAGGGCAGAACAGAAGAACCTAGCGCGGGCGCACAGGAATCCGCTGGGGCGGCTAGTGGTCGCAGCATTGCAGCTAGTTCCGCAACCCTTCGCCGGCCCGGTAACAGCCGGGGTTGCACTGTTGCCCATCTTTGGAGTAAGTAGGCCGGTAGGGGTCGAAGGGGAATTGGCGGCCAGGGGGATGAACCTAACCTCTATCTGGATGTTTCCAACAACTGCTTATTTGGGCAGCCTTAGAGGGAAGAGCCCGGCACAGAGTGCGGCAATGCCCGCCGCAGCATTGGCGGGGTTAGTATCAAACCCAGCTTTCGGGAAAAGAAGAATCAGGATTGTCGGCCCCGATGGGCAAATCCGATACGTGGGGGCAACATCTCCAGTCCGTCAGATAGCAGTTTCACGGGTAGACTCGGCAGGTGCCCTAATTGACACCTCTCGGTCGCCGGGCCTAGTGCTGGGGGCAGCCACGCTGCTGGCTGCCGCCAACCTAATTGAACTGGGTAGCAAGGGACAAACTATTAACCATCTATTCGGGAAAAAGCCTGCACCCCCGTCACCCACCTGTGCTGTAGAAGTAAACGGGGCCTTGCCGTCAGTTCCCACTGCCTTGACCGCATCCACTATGGCTGACCGGCTCAGTAAGATCAAGAATTGTGGGCCGGACTCACCTGGGGCGCATGTCGAGGTACTAAAGCATGTGAACAAGGTCGGAAAAGTTTCGTGGACTGTGAATATTCGAGGTATGGAAACCTTCGCCTCTGGCGGAAGGAACCCCCTGGGCATGCAAACTAACCTGCAAGCTGTGGCGGGAATGGAAACTGATCAGCAGCGCATTGTCGAGTCCGCGTTGGCTCAGGCTGGCGCTCGCGGCGAACCTGTTGAGTTGGTTGGCCATTCCCAGGGCAGTGCCGTTGCGACCTCGCTCGCTGCAGACCCTGTTTTTACTCGCAAATACAATGTCAAGTCAGTCCTGGCGGTAGCGGGGCCAACCAGGGCGGATACGGCCAGAAGGGCAGCGTCTAACGGGGTGGACGTGTTGTTTGTGCGCGATACTTCCGATGCGGTGCCAGGATTGGATGGACATTCAGTGGATCCGCAGCTGCCGTCGCTCGTGGCTGACACTACGGATGCTCCGGCCCGTAATCCGCATGGGATGGATAATTACCGCAATATTTTGGTTCAAGCTCAAAAACGGGGGGTGCCCTACTTGGAGCAGTGGACGCAAAGACGTAATAATGCCCTCGGGTTAGATAGTGATACCGAAACTAGGGCCTACGAGTTTTTTGCTGAAAGGATGCCGCCGCAGGTGGGTGGCTAGGCGGTTACCACACTAGGGAGGCACCAAGTAGGGCTAATAGTGCGGTCTCTACAGAAACCACTAGCATGACTCCAGTAGGCTTGGTCAACTTCTTTAGGATTAACGGAACGCAGGCCAGGCGAATGCCGTAGGCCAAACTGATAGCCAATGTGATTAGGTTAAAGCTGCCTAAGCCCCATCCGAGCGCTGCCCCAAGAACCAGTAGGCCGTGAATTACTGCTGCGGGCACGAAGTATTTCAGGGTCAGACCTTTGCGGCCGAGCGTGCGCAGGTAGGTGATGGTCGCAAATGATGCTGCGGCCATTGTTATCGCGCACACGCCCGCCCAACCCCAGCAGGCAGTAACCTGTGGGTCAGTAGCGCCCTGGCCGGGAATGGGGCCACTAGAATGCTGCAACCAGTCTGGCACCCATTCTGGGCGGGAAAATCCGGTGCCTACGTCATAGGCCACCAATGTCATTAGCGAGGAGGCGCAAACGGTGCACAGCCTGGTAAGAGGGGTGCGCCAATTATGGGTGAAGCATTGCCATGCTGCTGTGACGGCAAAAGGAAGGAAGACTACCGTCCATTCGGTCAGGTATGGGCTGACGATCAGGTTCACTACTGCAAGTACCGCGCTTATTGCTGAGTAAGTGCGTGCGGGTGCCCAGTAGCTGTGGTCTAGGTTGGAGCGCAGCCACAGGCCGATCGCGTTGAAGCACATGAATGACACGATCCACAGCGCCAATAGGGGAATGTGTTCCCAACTGGGCTGTGCTAGCAGCATGCCCACTACGAATGGGATTAGTGCGAGCGAGAAGGCGGCGTAATGGTCAGGCAGCCATCCCGTCGGTTTTAGTCGGCTTTCGCCCAGCTGGTCCTCGGGTAGTTGGCGGGTGCTATTAGTGCGTTTTGGGGTGGCCGGAATGGGGGTGGGTTTTTGTGCTTTGGCAGGCACGGACGTGGTGGGCTTGATTGCCCGCATCATGCCGGTGGTAGCAACCCCTAATCCCTCTTTTACTTGAGGGTTCATGTGCTCGTTGGTAATTTTGGGGATCTGTCCAGTGTACGGTGTGGAGGTTACTCCTCCGCCACTGCTCCCGTTTTCTTGAGAGGCTATTCCGCGGCTGGAGTGGCTGCCCAGCTCAGCTTGCCGTTCGCTAAGTGAACGTCTCTTTGGGGCTTGCGGATTGTCTGTCATTGTGTCCACTTTAGCGGAGCATCCATAAAGTGGGGTAACAAGAAGCTGGCAAAATAGTTCCAGTTATGTAACGATTTCCTGTTGCCGAATCATGGTTTTTGCTGCGCTAGTGCATTCGGCTCGTTTAGTGTTGGCTCATGAAGGGATCTGTTGTAGAGGCCAAGAAGGCTTTACGGGACACTTATGTGGTGGGGCTCGGGTATGTGCCACTGGGGTTTGCGTTTGGCGTGTTTGCGGTTACGCAGGGATTCCCGGTGTGGCTGTCTATTGTCTCCTCGATTGTGATTTATGCCGGTTCGATGGAGTTTACTGCAGTGGGGCTAATCCTTACGGGGGTGTCGCTACCGCAGATTGCTGTTACAACTTTCTTTGTGAACTTCAGGCACCTGTTTTATGGTCTTTCGTTTCCGTTACATAGGGTTCGTTCTTTGGCGGGAAGGCTTTATGGGGTGCATGCGCTCACCGATGAGGCGTACGCGTTGCTTGCGTCGCGTCCTGCAGGCACGCTCAGTGGCGTGCAGGTGGTTACTACGGAAGCACTCTGCCAGGCGTATTGGGTGATGGGTGTGGCGGCTGGCGCCCTGGTGGGTAACCTGCTTTCTTTCGATACTAATTTTTTGGGTTTTGCTCTGACGGCCCTGTTTGTGACGTTGGCGGTAGATGCGTACAAGCAAAACCGCCAGTGGGGGATCGGGATTGCTGCGTTTGGGTGCGCCATAGCTGGGGTCCTGTTTGCGCGGGAGCAGATGCTAGTGGTTGCGCTGGGCTTATTCACGGTGCTTATTTTGGCTAATGCGTGGTTTAGGTTGCGGAGGGCGAAGTGAATTATGGGTATGTGGCCGCGGCTCTGGCGGTAATTTTCGGGGTGACCTATTCTCTGCGCGGCGTACCTTTTGTGGCGTTGCGTAGGGTGCGTGATTCGGAGCTAATGCGCATTGTTGCGCAGACTATGCCGCTGGGGGTGATGGTAATTCTGGTGACTTTCACGGTTTCGGGTGTGAAGTTTGGGGTGTTGGCATCATGGTTGCCTGCTTTGGGAGGCATTGTTGCTACTGCTTTGGTGCATTGGCGGTGGGCGAATGCGTTGGTGTCGATTGTGGTTGGGGTTGGTGCTTTCTGGGTGTTAGGGCAGGTGCTGGCATAGTGTGGCGTGTTTGACTCCGGATTAATTTTCGGCTTTGGAGTTTTGTAGGATATGCTTTTGTGAGCCACGGGGTGTGGCGCAGCTTGGTAGCGCGCTTCGTTCGGGACGAAGAGGTCGCAGGTTCAAATCCTGTCACCCCGACGAGTAAGGTCAAAAGGGCAAGGACGAAAGTTCTTGCCCTTTTTGCGCCGAGCGAGGATGGGGTCGTAGGGAGCGTAGCGACCGAATACCCCGACCCGCTGGAGTAGGGCAAGAACGAAAGTTCTTGCCCTTTTTGCGTAGTGGGTGGCGGGGTTGGGGCTGGGGGTGTTTCTTGGCTCGCGGACCTTGGTCCACAACGCCTTGGTTGGCGACTTCGACCTGGTTTCGCGGTTCAACACCATGGTTCGCGAAAGCTCCGGAAGCCCGGGCCTGATGGCCTTGGTTGTTTGCTGAAGATAGCGAAAGGCCCGCGTGGCGTCCAAAGCGTCACGCGGGCCTTCCTTATCTAGTTATCTGTACCTAACTAGTTACCCTTCTTGCGACGGATCGCAAGGGTACCTGCACCAATAAGGGCACAAGACACGATCAGGAGCAAAGCTCCTGCGCTACCGGTTACAGGTAGGTTGCCAGTATTGGTCTTGACAGTACGGACAACACGCTGCGATTCGGATGCAGCAGCGCCACCCTTACCGGAATCATTCTTGCCGGTGTCATCCTTGCCGGCAGCAGCGCCACCCTGCTTGGATGCGGCAGCATCTTCGGCCTTCTTTAGGGCCTCACCCGCAGCCTTCAACGTGGCCAGGGCCTTGTCTACATCAGCCTGAGTGGCGTTCTTGTCAGCCAGTACGGCCTTCGCATCCTTCAGGGCATTCTGGTATGCCTTGGCGGCGTCCTGGGTGGCAGCGTTCTTCAGGACAGCCTGGAAATCGGCACCCTTCTGAAGATCTGCGGCAGCATCTGCTTCCTTCTCCAGCTTGGACGGATCGGTTGGGTAGTCCTTCACGATCTTATCTTCAGCAGCCTTCAGAGCAGCCAGGGCCTTGTCTACCTCAGCCTGGGTGGCCTTCGGGTTAGACAGAGTATCCTTTGCGTCCTTCAGAGCCTTCTTATAGGCAGCGACATCAGCGTTTTCAGCATCGCCATTCTTGGCAGCCAGAGCGTTGACGAACTGCGGGGATTCCTCAAAGGAGGTGGCGGCAGCGGCTTGCGCGGCCAGCTTGGAGGCGTCAGTTGCGAAGGGTGCTAGCGCGTCGCCAGCATCTGCCAGGGCGGCAGTCGCTTCATCTACCTCAGCCTGGGTGGCCTTGGTGTTGGCGAGTACCTCAAGTGCCTTTTCTAGAGCCTTGTCGTAGGCATCCTTAGCTTCCTTAGCCTGCTTGTTCTTTTCTGCGTCAGGCTTGCCATCCTTACCCATGTACGCGGCGGCGTCAGCGTTGGCGTAGGCGGGGGAAGCCTTGATGGCCTTTTCCAGGTTAGCGGTGCTTTCAAGCGCGCGGGTGTCGGTCGCGTACGGATCGACTAGATCGCGGGCAGCCTGCAGTGCAGCCTTCGCGGCTTCGACGTCCTTCTGAGCCGGGTGCTTGTCTGCCTTGGGATCAGCGAACTGCAGCAGCACGTCCGTTGCCTTCTTCAGGGAATCGTTGTATGCAGCTAGATCCTTGGCAGCCTGGGATTCAGGCCCTTCCTTGGCAGCCTTAGCTACAAGATTCTTGTAGGCAGGCAGATCCTTCGCGGCCAGAGTGTCATTCTGGGCCTTAACCAGGTCCGTCGGGTCGGAGGAAAGCGTGTGCAGATCTTTTTCTGCAGCCTTTAGAGCCTCCAGTGCCGCATCAACCTGCTTCTGGGATGCCTTCGGGTCTGCTAGAGCTTTCTTCGCTGCTGCTAGAGCCTTGTCGTAGGCATCAGCGAAACCCTTAGCGGCCTCTTTGTCTACACCTTCGGGTGCCTGGTAGTTAGGATCCTTAGCGTTCTTGTAGAACACGCTCGGCGAATCTGCATCACTGTCCAAGCTGGTAGTGACCTGTGCGGAGAGCTTCTGCTTGTCGGTCGGGTGCTTGTCTAGTGCAGCCTTGGCATCATCCAAGGCTTTCTTAGCGTTGTTCACCTGGGTTTGGGTTGCGTTCGGATCTTTCAGTAGATCTGCCGCAGCCTGCTTGGCCTGGTCATATGCCTCCTGTTCTTCAGGAGTGGCGTTTACGTAGATGGGCTCTGTGTTGTCAACTCCGCCCTTGGTGTTCACTGAGTCTTTTAGGGGCTCCAAGTCAGTGGCGTAGTTGTCTTCAATGTCCTTGCGAGCCTTATTCAGGGCTGCTAGAGCCTTGTCAACCTCGCCCTGAGTAGCAGTCGGGTTGTCTGCAACCTTCTTAGCTTCTTCTAGGGCTTTCTTGTACGCGGCGACATGTTCTGGTGCCTTGTTGTTCTTTTCAGTGTTGGGGGTGCCATCGGCGTTCACAAAGTTGTGCTCATCTGCGTTGACGTAACGAGGAGTCTTCTGGAATGCCTCGTCGTCAGCAACCTTAGCGGTTAGAGCTTCCTTGTTAGAAACAGTAACGGCCTTGATGTTGTTAAGGTTGTCTTCCAGAGTCTTGGGAAGAGCTTCCTTTTCGGCAACAGCCTTAATAGCAGCGGTTGCCTGTTCTGCGGCAGCTTCAGCCGCTTTCTTAGCCGCTTCTTTGTCCTTATCAAGGGCGCCCGGGGCCTTGTCAATCTCGGCTAGTTTCTTTGCCTTTTCGTCCTGGATTGCCTTCAAAGCATCCTTGATGTCAATCAGGTTTTCTTTAGCCTTGTCCAGCTTGGAACCGAGCTTTTTGTACTCGTCGACTGACTTTACCTCTTTAGAGTTGACAGCGGCTTCAACTTCCTTAATTACCGCATCTAGATTTGCGATAGACGGATCCGACTTATCAGCAACATGCTTCTCACGGTTGGCCTTCAGAGCCTCGAGCTGAGCCTTTAGTAGCTCCTTCGCGGTAACGTCGGTCTTCTGGTCAACATTGAACGCGTTGAACAACGGAACCGTATAGTGCTTCACGTTACGCTGTAGGCCTACAGTTTGACCATGGTCTGAATCGAAAACACCCGTGTCATTTTCGAAGTCAGGGGTGATCTGCACCTTGTAGTCGGTCACGCCCTTGTCCAGCAGAATCGGCTTCGAAGTAAATCTACCCACCGCGCCCGACTTGACGCCGGTCAGGTCGCCATTGTTGAACTGGGTTGCGTACTTGACCGTGGTGTCTGCCCCCTGGACGTACGGTATAGCTGTTCCAGCGGCAATTTCGTCGGCAGTTGCAGGTTTGTTGCCTAGTTTGGGTTCTCCGCTACCATCTCCAATAGTGGTTACCGTATAGCCCTTTTCATTATCAACTTTCGTTTCTTTAGGGTTGAAAGTTACATCGTAAAGAACTTTTTCCGCCCCATTGGCATTGGCAACTACGCGCACCCTGTAACCAGCTGGCTTGTTAGTCTGCGCTAAGGAACCCGTGGCAAAGTCAAGGACCAAATTAGTCCCATACTTAGGCGAGTATGCCTTGAATGAGCGTTCGATGCCGTTATACCCGGACACGAACTTATTGCCGTTGGCTCCTATTGCTTTTTCGCCGGAGATTCGCGAGAAATTGTCATATCCGCGGCCAAGCGCAAGCACGTAGGGGTGGGTACCTAATGCCTGCTCGTTTGTGAAGTATTGAACATTGCGGTACAGCTGAGTTTTCGGATCGCGAGATTCGTCAGAATTGTCGACCGCCGTACCTGCTGACGAGTTTAAATACAGGCCGTCCTCGCGCGCCTTCAGGACGGTGAATTTGCCGCCGTCAATGGCGTTCCAGCCGCCTAGTTCAGAAACTTCCTTGACAGCGCCGGGCTTCATGTCCAGCTTGTCGGCGGCGGCAGGCAAGGCATCCCCGGACAGGGGATTGTTCTTTATTTCCGAGGGGAGGTCCTGGAGCGCCTTGGCTAGGTCAGCCTCGGTGTCTTTTACCTCTTCCATCACTTGTTCAGGATTAGGGCTCTGCGGGGCGGCAGCCGGTCCGTCGGCTGCCGCAGCAAAAGCAGGCGTAGCTAGCAGCGATGAGGCTAGCGCGCCGGCAACTAGGGCAGTAAGCGCATGCTTAGATTTGCCGTAGCTGCCATTTGTGAGCAGTTTATTGTTCATTTTCCCTTCCGCATTCACTATTGTCGAACAATTCCGCAGTAATGTAGGGCAGAATTGGTCCTGATGCTACCAAGAAGAAATAGTTATGCCTATCTGTATTGTTGAGCATTTTCTGGTTTCGGTTAGCGTGACAGCTGCGTATGAAAAATAAAGAAAATTACCCCTGCATTTTCGCAATCTTGGCGCTATTAATCGGAAGCGATGGAAAAATAGTTAAATCTCACAGAGTGTTCCGATTTGTACATAAGGTATCCGACTAGGTGGGGCTATGGTGATCCAGCCGTCTGGGGAGTCTTGCGCAAGCGGCCGTGGTTATTGGTGAGGTCTACCGGGTTAGAGACGTAAGGCGGGCCAAGCGCCCCCGCGGCTTTGAGCCGCGTCCCTCATTCTTCAGCGTGCAGATCGATGCCAAGAAGGCTGAAATGTCTTACGTGTTAAATGCTAGGGGTTTGCTGTAGGCGATTTATGGCTGTTTGGGAGTTTGATTCAGGGCGGCCGCCGTACCGGTAGTTGTGAGGGTGGCAATTGGGTAAATGCAACCGGTTTGCACTGCATTGTCGCGGCACTGCCGCTAGTCCTGCAGGCCTTGCTGGCACCAGTTAATGCAATCTTAGGGTTGCCTAAGTTAGATGAGTAACAGTGCGGAAACTGGCTTAGTGTATATGCGCTAGTGTATCTGCCGCAATAGGCAGTTCCTCCTCCCCCTCCTTTTTTCGTTATAGCGCGACCGGCCTTAGCGCGCAAAAAATATGTGAGTGCATGAAAATGGCAAAATTGGCAAAACAAAGAAGTGAATAGAAACTATTACAGCCCATCGATTGGAAACAGCTTATTCCGCAAGAGTCTGATAAACGGTATTTTCGTATATGCCAATACGCGGCGCGCGCCCCATCTCAGCGCCGTCGCCCCAGATGTTTCGCCGTTCCCCACGGGCTGACTGCGCACCATGCGAACATGCCGGCCTGCACATAAGGGGCGTTACAGGAGAGGAAAATATGCGAATCAGACCGGTAATTATTGCCGCCCCACTACTGGCGGCTACCCTTTTTGCTGGAATCGTTGCCCCCGCGAATGCCGAGTCAGCGCCACCGGACCTGTCGCGCTATGCCTGCACCGTGTCAGTATCCGCCCCAGCGGCGGAATCACCCATCGATACTGCTAGTGCGGAAACTGCGGCACGCGAAGCGCTAACTAGCCAGAAGCTGGGCCAGGGTATTCCCACAAACGCGGCGGGCAAGGCGCGCGTGGCGTCCGCCCTCGAAAAGGACGCGCAGAAGCTTGTAGACGAAGCTACCGCAAAGGCGCAGTCCGAAGTGAAGGCGATCTATGCGGCAGCCAACGTGCCGGGCCTGAACGAGAGCGACCTGGATGGGCTAAAGAGCGCCCAGGACATAGACGCCTACGTGGCTACTGTCTGGGGCAAGTGGAACGAGTCGCAGAAGCAGCAGGTGCAAGCAAAAATCGCGGAAACGAAAAACCAGGAAGCTGCAGACGCTACCGAACTCGCCGGAATCTCGGGCATAGTCGGGAAAAACATTGCAGCCGCTACCAAGGTGCTGCAGGATCAGCCGGCCGATGCCCACGCAGCGCTTCGCGCCGACCTAGCCACCTTGAACTCCTTCCAAGAGAGCTGCGCTAAGAGAATAGTCGGCAAACTACTACCCTCCGACTACAACTACATCAACGCGCAGATGAAGCTAGGCAAGTACGCGCCGGCTATACACGCAGCCATTGAAGAGGCGCGTAAGCTAAACATTACCCAAATCAACGACCGGGTAGTGGCCCGCACCAGCGCTGCCCGCAACGAAGCGCTGACCCTGGCGCAGCCCGCCGAATTCAAGTCAAAGACCATCGCCGCCCTATTCTCGGACTGGTTCGCCGCCCCACACCCGGCCTACCTAAATCACGCTATGGCCTACATCCTGCCCCAGCTAGATGAGCTTGCTACGGCCTACGAAAAGGACCTGGCTGCCGAGGCTCAGCCTGACACTGCCGCTCCTGCCAAGGACGATGCCAAGCCCGAACAGGCAGAAAAGGACACCCAGGCTGCCCCTGTAGAAGTCCCCTCCGAAGACGAGGCTGCAGAAATGCTCGCAGATCAGGACGAGCCCGAAACTAAGATCGCCACGTCCGCCGCGGACACCAATACCGCCAATACTCTGGTAGCAACCGGCGCTACCGCTGGATTGCTGGCAGGGCTATCAGTAGCCGGACTCTCCACCGGCGCAGGTGTGCTTGCAACCCGCCGCAAGCGCGCCTAAAAGGTTTCGCCCTCGGCACCGCGGTGTCGAGGGCACACTCTTTCCCGCAGAGGGCCAGTAAAAACCACCAACTAAACCCCGCACCTGACCGCATAGTTAGCGAAGATCCCCGCCAAGGCCTAAGGGCCGGGCGTGATGTCGATAAAAGCTACCTCGGGCCGACACCAAAACCGCAGTGGCGCCGTTTTGGAGGTGCCGAGCCCCTTTGAGACGAACAGCTTGGCCGTGCGCCCGGCAAAGTGCCAATCGTGCAGGCCGGAAGCGTATTGCAAAGGAATATCCGAATTATTAACCAGCGCCCCCACAAACGGCAGTCGTACCTGCCCGCCGTGAGTGTGCCCGCAGATGATCAGGTCCGCTCCGGCCTTGGTGAAGGCGTCCAATACCCGCCTGTAAGGGGCGTGCGCCACCCCTACGCGCAGGGCCGCTTCCTTCCACGCCGAGGGCGGCTCCGGCAGTATGTCGCGGTCAATATGGGGATCGTCCACCCCCATTACCGACACTGTAACTTCCTCAGCGGCACGGTTCTGGGAAGGCAGAGAGCGCACCCGCAAGTCCGCCGCCCGGTTGCGCACGTCAGCCCAGCCCCCCTTGGTAAAGAATGCGGCCAACTCGTCGTGGGGTAGGTCGGGAACCTCGGGCCGCGTATCACTCGAAGAAGTGCCGAAGAAATACCGGAACGGATTCTTAAAATGCGGGCCAAAATAGTCGTTGGATCCAAACGTGAAAACGCCCGGCTTGGCCAGCAGCGGCCCAAATGCCGCCCGCAGGATGCCCATCGCGTGGGGGTCGGAAAAATTGTCGCCCGTATTGACGCACAGCGAATAGGGGATGTCAGCTGCGGAAGCGATGAAGTTGGCCTCCCAGCGTTGGGAGGGCCACAGGTGTGCATCGGCCACCTGCAATACGCGCAGCCGGGGCGTGCCCGGCCGGCCTTTTATGGTCGCGCTGGTGACGGTGGGGCAACGCCGTTCAACGCTGCCCCAAACCAGCCCGGCCAGGCAGGCGAGGCCGAAGCCCGCCGCCGCTTTGCGGATCAACGTTCCTCAATAATGGTCGTCTCGGTGACCGTGGTCGACGGCTCCTCTGACGGCTTGGGGGCGGGTTCTTCCTTCTTCGGCTCAGACTGCTGTGGGGCCTGCTCCGGCTGGCGCTGCTGCTGGGGGGTCTGTTCCACCCGCCGCTGCGGTACGCCCGTGCCAATATCGTTGTAATCGAAGCCGCGTGCTGGGATGCCCTCGTGGGCCACCCGCATGTAGTTCTGCCAGGTGTTCGCGGGCAGGGTCGAACCGTACATGATGTCGTAGTAGCGGCCGCCCACAACCACGTCTGCTAGCGGGGCAATACCCTGAGCGTGCCCAACCCAAACAGAGGTCGACACATCCGGGGTAGCACCCACGATCCACGCATCGGACGGGCCGGTGGTAGTACCGGTCTTGGCTATTGCCGGGCGGCCAATCGAGGCATATCCCATGGAACCGTAGGAGTTGTAGGTGCGCTCTAGGGTCCAAGTGGTCTGCTCGGCCGGGCCCTTCTCTAAAGCCTTCTTGCAAGACTTCTGTGGCACCTTCAGCTTCTTGCCCGCCGAAGTAGTAACCGCGCTAATAGCGAGCGGCTTGCAATATTCACCCTTGTTCACAAAAGTGGCGAACGCGTTGGCCATGTTCAACGGAGGTACCGATCCCGAACCCAGAATGTCGGAGGGGCGGAAGGTGGGGTCCGAACCGTCACCCGGCACTGCGTGTACTCGCTTCGCCACGTCCTTGATGTTGCACAGGTCCAGCCTGGAAGCCATCCCCGCGTAGGTCGTGTTCAGCGACCGCTGCGTGCCCTGCAGTACCGTGGTGGCCCTGGGGGAGGAGTTCTCGTTGTTGTGCACTTCCCACCCATCGGCTGCCGCGTCACAGTCGCCAATGTTCCAGTCCGAGGCCGAATAGCTGGTTCGCCCACCCACTACCGCGTATGGGGAGTAGCCGGCCTCATACCAGGCGGCAAGGGTCATGGGCTTGAAGGAAGAACCGGTCTGGTAGCCGGCGCCGCCGCCGTGCGCTTCGTCGGCAGCAAAGACCTGCTCGGTCGCGGAGGGATCCTTCTGGGTGTTAGTGCCAAAGTTGGTGTTCTGTGCCATGGCTAAGATTTCTCCTGTGCCCGGGCGGATCGAAGTGACGGCTATACGCGCGTCCGAGGGATCGTTTACAGGGATAGAATCGGTAGCAGCCTTAGCTGCAGCATCCTGCATGCGTTTATCCAAAGTGGTGCGGATGCGCAGGCCGCCACGCATTAGCAGGTTGCGTCGTTCGGCAATGTCCTTGCCGAAAGCATTGTTCTGGTAGATCTCGTGGACCACGTAGGCACAGAAGTGGGCCGCATTACCGGCAGCCCCGCAGCCCTGCGGGGTGTTGGACGGCTTCAGCATGTCCTTCACGTTCTGGGCTTTGGCCTTCTGGTACTGCTCGTTGTTGATGGCCTTGGTTTCCAGCATGGTAAAGAGCACCTGGTTGCGCCTATCCTGCGCCTTCTCGGGGTGCTGCAGTGGGTTGAACCCGATCGGGTTCTGGGTGATGCCGGCTAGCAGGGCGGCCTCGCCAATGGTTAAGTCCTTGCCGGCCTTAGAGAAGTAGTGGCGGGAAGCCGCCTCAGAACCGTAGACGTTCGGGCCGAACGGGGCAATGTTCAGGTAGCCTTCCAGAATCTTCTTCTTAGGCATCTTCTTTTCAAGCGTGATCGCATACTTAGCTTCGCGCAGCTTGCGCGAGACCGAGTGCTCTTCTGCCTTCGCCCTGGCAAGGGGGTCGTTCTTCTGCAGTGCCGTTTCGATCAGCGTGTTCTTCACGTACTGCTGGGTGAGGGTGGATGCGCCCTCGGTGTCGCCGCCTAAGAAGTTATTTACCAGGGCGCGCGACATGCCCATCACGTCAATACCGCCGTGGTCAAAGAAGCGCCTATCTTCGATCGCTACAGCCGCTTTCTGGATCCAGGGAGACATCTTCTCTAGTGGTACGACAATGCGGTCTTCAGCATAGAAGCGGGCCAGCTCGGTGCCATCGGAGGCCTCGATAATCGACTGCTGTGATGGCGGCAGTGCCTCAAATTCGCCCGGCATTTGCGAGAACGCCTTAGTGCCTTGCGTGGTTGCCATACCGGCCATACCGATGGCGGGAATGGAAAGCCCGGCCAGGAAGATCGCGCAGAGGGCGACCATTGCGGCCATAGAAACTAGCAAGTGACGGTACTGCTTCGTGGAAACCGGCCGTGCCCCAGTGGTGAGCGCAGCAAGCTTTGAAGAACCAGAAGATTTCGACATGCTATTAGCCTAAACAATCTGGCTGGCAAATGATAAGAGACTTACCCACTTTGGGGGCATTGTTACTAGCTCGTTAGCTAGTAGCCGAACAAAAAGTGCGTTGCCGCATGGACAAAACGAACAAATGTAGGTACCGTCACACTTAGGCAAAGAAGCCAACAAGGATGTAAGGATTTAAGCCGTAATGAATCTGAACGGAGATCAAACCTGGGCTGCCAAAGCCCTGTGCGCACAAGACGAACCAGACGCCCTGTTTGTTCAAGGTGCTGCTCAACGCCAGGTTAGGACCCGTTGTTACAACTGCGAAGTGCGGTTGGAATGCCTAGCAGACGCCCTGCAATCGGAAGCCAACTTTGGTGTGTGGGGTGGGCTCACAGAACGTGAACGCCGCGCAATGCTTCGGCAAATGTCAAACATCACCGACTGGGCTGACTGGTTGGCAAATTCACCATCACCACTGGCAGAAGAAATCCGGAGTCCGCGCATCCCCCACGTGTTGGCGCGTGTGCGCAGGTAGGGTTCAATTTTCCAAACGTCCGCGTATAAAAAGGGGCTAAAAATATGCGCCCCCTCCAGTTAGGATTAGGGCATGACTAAATGGGAATACGCAACGATTCCGTTGCTAACACACGCAACAAAGCAGATACTGGATCAGTGGGGCGCTGACGGGTGGGAACTCGTTGCCGTCATCCCCGGACCTACAGGTTCGGACAACCTAGTCGCATATTTGAAGAGGCCAGTTGAATGAGTGAAGCACTCTCTGCACGTCTGAAAGAACAAGGAATCGAACTGCCCAAAGTAGTTCCCCCGGTAGCCGCATACACGCCCGCTCGCAAGATTGGCGAAGGCAAAATCCGCACGTCGGGGCAGTTGCCAATGCGCGACGGCTCGCTAGTTGCCACCGGCCATGTCGGCGAGGGCGAAGTTGCCCTGGAAGATGCTCAGGAAGCCGCGCGCGCCTGCGCCCTGAACGCTCTGGCAGCAGCCGTTGCGATTGCCGGCAGCGAAGACGCGATCACTGGCGTCGAGGCCGTAACAGCATTCGTGTCTTCCAAGCCCGATTTTACCGACCAGGCACAGGTCGCCAACGGTGCGTCCCTGTTCTTCGGTGAACTATTCGACGAGCCGCACGTACGCTCGGCTGTTGGCGTAGCCGCCCTTCCCCTTGGCGCTCCCGTCGAGGTAGAGGTCGTCTTCACCACCAAGTAACACTTGCGGTAGAAAACGAACCCCCGGCCATTTGGCCGGGGGATTTTTCTGCCCACAAGCGGGAAAAACTAAGGTGCCCGAGCTAGGCTCGGGCACCTTACGTAGCTAAAACTTAGCGGGCGCGGCGTACTAGGCGTTCCAGGTCTAGCAGCATCACGGCTCGTCCTTCCAAGCGGATCCAGCCGCGGGAGCCGAACTCTGCCAAAGACTTATTTACCGTCTCGCGTGAAGCGCCCACCAGCTGCGCCAGTTCTTCCTGGGTCAGGTCGTGGGGGACGTGCACGCCCTCGTCGGTACGGGAACCGAAACGCTCTGCCAAATCGACCAGCGCCTTAGCGACGCGGCCCGGCACGTCCGAGAAGACCATGTCCGCGAGCGCCTCATTGGTGCGGCGTAGGCGGCCCGCCAGGTCACGCAGCATCAGCTTGGCCATCTGCGGATGCGAATCTATGAATGCCATCAGGTCGGTGTGTGCCAGCGACAGCAACCTGGTGGAGGAGATTGCGGTAGCCGTGCCAGAACGGGTGCCACGATCGAATAGGGTCAATTCGCCCAGGATCTCGCCAGGGCCCAAGATTGCCAGCAGGTTCTCGCGGCCATCGGAAGTGGTGTGGCCCAGCTTCACTTTGCCTTCGGTGACAATGTAGAGCTGGTCTGCGTCGTCGTTTTCTTCAAACAGTACCTCGCCGCGGCGAAGCGTAACTTCAGACATCTTCTGGTACAGCTCGCCCAGGGTGGCCTCGTCGAGTCCTTCGAATAGCGGTACCTGACGGATAATTGTTGCGTCCACGTTTCCTCCTCGCGCCGGGACTAGCGGCATGGTGGTATGTATAGCCTAGTTTAATCATTACCAGAAGCGTTTTATATCACAACGGTTAGTGTTGTGTGAAAAGAGGTACATGTGCCCCAAGATCTGGTCGCACACCATCGGGCAGTGCAGGTCTCGCGCGCCCTGGCACGAGCCTACCCTGATGCGGGCTGCGCGCTCGATTTTTCTAACGCCTTCGAGCTATTGGTGGCCACAGTGCTAAGTGCCCAAACTACTGACGTTCGAGTGAATCAGATCAGCCCACAGCTGTTTTCCACGTGGCCTACGCCAAAGGATTTGGCGGGCGCTGACCTGGAAGAGCTACAGCAAGTAGTGCGTCCTTTAGGGATGTTTCGCAGGAGGGCGAACTCGCTCTTAGGCCTTGCCGAAGGGCTAGTAAGGGACTTTGGTGGGCAGGTGCCCGGCACTCGAAAGGAACTGATGTCCTTGCCCGGGGTCGGACGGAAAACCGCAAACGTGGTGTTGGGAAATTGGTTCGGAAAACCCGAAATTACTGTGGACACCCATGTCGGCCGCCTCAGCCGCCGCCTAGGCTTCACTAGCGAAAAAGATCCGCTGAAAGTAGAGGGCGACCTGCGGGCATTACTGCCACACGCCGACTGGACGATGCTGTGTCATCGCCTTATTTTTCATGGCCGCCAGGTGTGCACTGCCCGTGCTCCCAAGTGCACTATTTGCCCGGTTGCAAGCTACTGCCCGTCGGCCAATCCAGTTCCTGCAGAAAGCTAAGCAGCGCGGCATTCACAGCTGCGGGGGCTTCCTCAGACAGGAAGTGGCCGGCACCGACAATCGCCCGCTGGGTCAAAGGCCCGGCAACATAGTGGGCATCCCGCGCAAAGGCCTGCCCGGGCATGATCGGATCCACTTGCCCTTGCAGGGACAGCACCGGCACGCTCACCCGATGGCGGAGCAGGTCACGTTGGGCTCCGATTAACTTCCGCGTCTGCCGCAGATAGGCAAGGGCAGCGGTGGCCGCAAAAGGATTCGTAAATAAGGATGCGTACCGGTCTGCCAAGTCATTTACCAGGTCACGATTTTCCGCAGCGGCCCAGGAGCGCATCAGGGCGTGCACTAGCGAGCCGCTTCGCAATGCTCGCTCAGGTAGCCACGGTAGCTGCAAGAACAGGTATTGGGCCGCACCTCCGGTAAAGGCTCGCCCTCGTAAAGAACGGGTGGCAAGAGGATGAGGAGCCCCTAAGGTGACGATAGCCGCTACCTGGCGGGGAGCAACCGCTGGGGCTGCCCACGCAAGCGTGCCGCCAATTCCTTGCCCTACCAGTATGGCTTTAGAAATGCCGAGCGACGTCAACACCCCGATGCAGTCCTTGGTCAAGGTGGCTACGTCATAACCGCTCGGCTGCCGGTCAGAACCGCCAAAGCCGCGCAAATCCATGGCCACCGCGTTGTATCCGGCTGCCGCAAGCGCCTCAAGTTGGGCGCGCATAGCCCACCAGTATTGGGGGAAGCCGTGCAGCAGCAATACCGCGTGCGAGGAGGAAGGGCCAGCCTGCACCACGTGGAAGCGGGCGCCGTTGGCGTTGATGTTGCGGTGTATCCACGGCCCCTCCGGGCGGATCAGCCCAGAGGGAAGGGAATCTTCAATCTTCACTTGGCGCGCGAGGCTCTTTTCCTATTTTCGAGGGCGTCCTCTACCCTTTCGCGGGTACGAGTGTCTTCGCGGCCCTTGCGGCGGGCACCGTGTGAGACGAAGCCGACAGCCAGCAGCACCGCACCGGCCATTGCCAGGGTGCCGTTAGCGCAGATGAGCGCGAAAGTAGATACGAAACGGGAGGCCAGGGAGCCGCCGGTAAGATCGCGGACGATGTTGTCGCTCCACACGGATACCAGAGGCGAGATTATGATGCCGGCAACGCCAAGACCGAAGAGTAAAATGCCTGCGATGAACGAACCTAGCGAGGACCAGCGGGCCAGCAATACGGCCAGGAACACGCCCACAACCCCTAGCAGCACCAGCAGGATGCGTCCTGCATTGGTGCCCAACGCGAAGTACTGAGCGCCCTCGGGCTGGGCTACGCCGGCAATGAATAAGGCCAGGGCGAGCGGAACCAGCAAAATGGTTCCTACCAGCACGCCGAAGTGTGCTAGCCCGCGAGACTTGGTGGATGGGCGGACGGTTGCGCCCTCGAACAGTTCTTCTTCGGAAGCCTCTGCGGAAGAGGACGAAGCCTGCGCCTCACGTTTGGCCCAGGTGGGCTCTTCCTGGTTGGCGGGTGAGCTCTGGGTGGGGGCCAACAGGGACTGGCGGCGAATCAGCGTGCTTTCGGCTTCGCGTTCGGGATCGCGCGGCCCCTCGGCGGGGAAACGGTCGGCGATGGAGGTGCGTTTCGTAGTGTCAGTTATAGGAGCGCTCGGAGTGGGGAAGGCCTCGGCCGCGTCGGCATCAGTCTGCGGGGCCTGGCGGCTTTCGCCCTTGGGGTGCACGGGAGCGAAAGCTGGAGCAGCCGGCCGGGTTTCGGCCACTACGGTGGCTTCTTCGTTGGCCTGCGCTAGCGGTTCGGCCTGTGCTTCGCCCTGGTCTGCTACTTCGGCTTCTTCAGTAGTTTCTTCGTCCGTGCCCTCTCCTGTTTCTGCTTCGCTAGGCGCTTCGAGGGCGGCCGCCGGCTCTTGGACGGGCTGGGCCGGTTCGGCCTGGTCAGCTTGTTCGGCTACTTGTTCGCCCTGCTCGGGGGCATCTTTTTTCGGCTTGGCCTGGGCCGCGGACACAAAATTGTAAGAGGTGGATCCGGAGCGCCCTGCGCCTACGGGTTCACCAACAATTGCCGCAGTTTTTTGGGCGCCCTGTACGGGCAGACCCTGCGTGCCGGTCTCTGGGGCAACGTCATCAGAAATCCGCCAGATCCGACGGCCTACAATATCTTTGGGGTCGGCGTTATCGCTCATAGAAGCCTCCTACGTACACAGTTGCTTCCAACGATAGCCGAGCGAAGAGGCAAGGCATTTTTCCCGCGCGGGCGGGGCTAAATTTCCATATCTCGAAGGTATGTTTCCAGATCCAGGTCGCGTTTGCTTGCTTCTTTGGAACAGGACCGCACGCGTGCCCAATGCGCGGCGTGCACCGTTGCTACTGCTGCAGCCCCGATCGCGGACAGGGGGACGGCGGTGAGGCCGAAAGCCGTGGCAGTGGGGAAGTTAGGACCTATCCCGTACCCGGTAATGACCTGCAAAAACGATACGCCGCAGGCGGGCAGCGTAATGAAGAAGGTGCCGCAAAAGAGCGGCCCAAAAGAAGAAAACATGCCCGAAAAAGTTAGGAGGAGCGAGAAGACCACCACTCCCATCAAGGTGATGAGTTCGCACGCCCAATTCAAATAAAGGAACATGTGGGTGGGCCCGCCCGTAACATCTACCCCGTGCGCACGGATAAGCAACAGTCCCCACAACCCGGCAGAAGCAATGGCGGAAAGGTAGAACGAGCGCACGCTATCGCGTCCTCTAGAAAAAGGTAGCGGGGCACGGAATGTCTGGTCGGAGGCAACAATGCGCAACAGGTCTTCGTCCGGGCGGGAGCTGGCCCGCCGCCTAGTGATTTCGCAGGCGAGGGCGGAGCCGAACAGCACGCCCGCCAGTGACGGCAAGAATGCCGCCCACCAGGTAGGAAGCAGAATGTCCACGCCCGGAAAATCCAGGGGGAACAGGGGGCTGGCAAGTGCCCCAAGACAGGCAATGGATCCGCCCAGGGTAAGACCAACCTGCGAGCGAGTGGTGGTGAAGGAAGCGCACCCAAGCAACGCCGTGATGCCCACGACAATGGAAACTAGCGCCAGGGGTTGCGCGAAGGGCTTGCCAACCGCAGCCGTAGCCAGCTGCTGGCCCGACCCAATAACGAGCAGCACAGTGCCCACCGGCCCCAACACGGCGCACAGCAAATTCAGCGCGCGTTCGCGCCTGGCATCGGGGAAGTTCTTGGGCATGGATCCATGATACAAGTCAAACCTTGGTAGAAATACCGCATTAGGGGTGCCTAGTATTTTCCTATGCAACCCGAAGATACGTCCGCGCAGATTAGTGCCGCCGTGCAGGTGCTAGCAGCTGAAGAAGGTGTTCAACAGGCAATTCGCGCAGCCGACGAGGCCGTGGCGAAGCTTCGATTTCACGAAGGGTTGCGGCACCGATGGCCCGAAGCGCGCACTGAAGCGGCCGTTCGTCTAGCCGGCTCTTCCGCCCTCTGCGAGGGGGCGCGGGTAAACGTAGACGAACTGCGGGCGGGCGCAGCAGGGGCCGAGGGCGGACTCGCAGCACCCATTACGGATGCCACCTGGGCGGTGGGAGTGGGGGCGCTCGCGGCGCAATTGCACCTGGTTGAACTGATGGCCCCGCTGAACGTGCGCGGGGGCCGTGCTCGCCGTGCGCCCGTGCATTTTCCCTCCCTGTTGGCAGGTTTGCACCGGGATGCGTGCGTGGGATTGGTGCAGATGGGGCTTATTGAGCAAAGCCAGGTGGGTGTGCCGGCTGGCTGGGACGGCAAACAGAAGGTAGAACGAGCCCTGGCGTTGGCTGCCGCTCCCGGGTCGGCGTGGGTGCGGGCGGCGTTGGTGCACGCGGAATTGGCGGATGCTTTTGCCGGCCCGTCCGGCATAGTGGCACGTGCCGCTGCCAGGTGGGTGATGGTGTCGGCGGGCGCTGAGCCGACGGGCATCGCCCTAGTAGATGAGCGGTGCGGCAGGGACGGACTTGGCTACAGGGCGCGTTTGCGCGACTATCGCCGAGCCACCCCGCAGGGCGTAACCAAATGGTTGGGGTGGATAATTCAGGCCGCTCAGGAAGGTGCCGAGCGTGCCAGCGACATGGCGGTTGAAGTGTTAGGGCATAAATTGGCTAAATAATGCCACTTTGAAACTTTCCACAGACTAGCGAGGGCAAGTTATCCACAGCCGATGCGGGTAGGTGGTGGTCAGTAGTTAGCGCAGTGGGCACCATGGGCCCATGACGAATAAGCGGGTGGCAATATGTGGGCGGGGCAATGCAAGGGCTCAGCAGGCGTCTTCTTTGGTGCAGCTGCTGGGGATTGACTGCGAACCGACCTCGCACGGTCCACTCTGCGAGGCCGCTGCGGTGGTGATCGACACGCAGGGGTTGCATCGCGGTGGGCCGGGAGTGCTGCCGGTGGGCGAGCACGGGCTTGACCTGCCGGGGGACGAGGCCGAGTTCCTAGCCGCCTTAGATAAGGTGTTGCATCCGGAGGCCGGCAGGCTGCTCGCTGTGTTTGGGCGTGCCGGCGGCGTGGGAGCATCCACGATGGCCATGGCTATCGCCCGCATTGCAGCCCGCCGGGGCAAGGTCGCCATCTTGGATTGCGCGGATCCGCCCTCCCTGTATCGGGAGCTTACCCATAACCAGGGCGCAGCCGAAACAACAGTTGCCGGGTTGGCGGCGTTGGCCGGCGGGGCGTCCTGGCAGGGAATTTTGGTGGCCCAGGCAGGTGCGGATTGGCGCGGGCACGCCCTCGCACTTGCCCGGAAGGTGGGGCGCGGCGGTCTGGTAGTAATCGACGCCGGAAGGGTAGGCGGCAGGTGCGAGGCGGAAATCCAGGGTATTTGCGACCAGATTGTGCCGGTTGGCTCTGGCCGGTGGCCGAAGGTACGCGGCGGCCAAAAATTTCGGGCCGGCCCGCTACTTGGGTGGCGAATCCACCGCCTAGTCAGCGGCCTTGTTAGGGGCGATGGTGCAAAGTAATTTACTGCGCAAGCTTGTAGCCTCAGGCCGGCCGCTGCCCGCCGCAGTGGCAGCTGTAAGCCAGGACGCGCCGGTGGCAGACGAACTGTTGGCACGGTACCGCCAGGCGCAGGCACTCCAGGGCGGACTGACGCCGGAACTGGAAGGCCTGCTTAGCCAGGAAGACGTGACCGACGTGCTGATCAACGGGCCCGAGTCCGTGTGGGTAGACAGGGGCAGGGGGTTGCAGCGGGCGCGCATGTACTTAGGGGACGGGGCGCAACTGCGGGAATTGGCGGTGCGCATGGCAGCCGCCTGCGGGCAACGCTTAGACGATGCGGCTCCGATCCTGGACGGGGTGTTACCGTCGGGCACGCGAGTGAATGCGCTCCTGCCGCCGCTAGCAGATCAGGTCACCATTTCCTTGCGCACTTTCCGCCGGCACTCCTTCAGCCTGGCCGAGCTAGTAGATTCTGGCACCGTCAACGCCGAATTGGCATCCATCCTGGCGCAGGCGGTGCAAGCGAAAGTATCAGGGCTTATCAGTGGCGGAACGGGCACGGGCAAAACCACCTTGCTGTCCGCCCTGCTAGGGCAGGTCAACCACAGTGAACGCATAGTGTGCATTGAAGAAGTGGGCGAGCTGCGCCCTCGCCACCCGCACGTAGTGCACCTAACCGAACGCAAGCCCAACGTCGAGGGCGTAGGCGGTATCAGCCTTTCCGCATTGCTGCGAGCCAGTTTGCGCATGCGGCCCGACCGGGTAGTAGTGGGCGAATGTCGTGGCGAGGAAGTGCGCGAAATGATGTCAGCCCTGAACACGGGCCACGAGGGCGGATGGGCCACCTTGCATGCGAACGGGGTGCGCGAAGTACCCGCCCGCCTATTGGCTTTGGGGGCAATGGCCTCGATGAGCGAGGCCGCAGTGGCTGCCCAGGCCGCTGCCGCATTTGGAGCAGTGATCCACCTAAGCCGTAATCGCGGTAGCCGCTGGGTGTCCGAAATAGGAGTGCCCCACTACGACGGCGGCAGGCTGCAGGTGCAGCGAGTGCTCTACGTGCCCACTCCCGGCGCAGAACTAATCAGGGAAGGGCAGCTGCCATGGCAAGAATCCGAAACCTATATGTAAAGCTAAAAGAACGGCTAAAACCTGCCCCGCTCGAAGCGGCAGGCATCGTGGCGGAACTGGCTGCGCGCCTGGCGGCGGGACAAGACCCAAAGCGGGCATGGGAGAACTGCGTTCCAGCCAAAGGCGCCCCACTCAGCTTGCAGGTAGTCCAAGAGGTCTCCCTGTCGGTCGGCGTGCCCCTGGTCGGGCTACTGGATCGGCTCGCGGAATCGCTGCGCGCGGACGAACAGGCGCAGGCGGAACGACGCATCTCGCTGGCCGGCCCGCGCTCGTCTGCCCGGCTACTCGCCTGTCTACCCCTACTGGGAATGGTGCTGGGGTGGGCCATCGGATCGCCACCGTGGAAAGTACTGTTCGGCTCCAAAGCCGGGCTAGTGCTGCTGGCATTCGGCATCCTGTTCGAGGGCGGCGGGCTCTACTGGATTCACAAACTACTGGCAAAAGCCCAGGAAAACGGTGTTGCCAGCGCCGGGGGACTGACAGTGCCACTCTGGTGCGACCTGGCCCGCGCCTGCATAAAAGTAGGCACCTCCGTGCCCGGGGCGTTGGTCGCCCTCGGCAAGGCGGGCAAGGTAGCCGACCTACAGATGGCCGGCAGGATGCTGGTATTGGGCGCCGACATGGAACAGGTGCGGGCTAACACCTCTGCCTCATGGCTGGTGCTGTGGGATGCCCTGGAACCGAGCTGGAATGAAGGGCTTTCGCCCGTTCGGCTACTGGCACGTGCCGCGCAGGCCGCCCGGGTAAGGGCGGCCCGCGACTCCAGGGAGGCGGCGGCCGTGCTCGGGGTGCGCCTGGTACTTCCCTTAGCCCTGTGCCTACTGCCCGCCTTCGTCTGCACCGGAGTGCTGCCAATAGTGCTTTCACAAGCCAAAATGCTGCTTACTTGAGTTTCCACAGGCACTCGCCGGCCGCTTATCCACAGCAGCCAAAAAAGTCGCTTGGGTGGGCAGGGCAGATTTGGAAATCTACAAACACGCCCCTAGGGCGAAACAATCCAACAACAAGAAGGAGTCCAAATGGGACAGCTAGCAAGATGGGCGGTAGCCGCACGTAACCGCCTCTACCAGGTAAGTACACAGTTGGCCTTGCCCAGCCAAAAAGAAGAGGGCATGACCACCGCCGAATACGCCATCGGCACCATTGCCGCGGCCGGGTTCGCCGGACTACTAATCGCAGTGCTCAAATCCGGGGCCATCAAATCCGCCCTCACCGCGATCATCCAACAGGCACTGTCCATATGAGTAACGGCAACGCCAGGGTGGGCGAACAGGGAATGGTGAGCGCAGAACTCGCCCTGGCGTTGCCCACAGTAGTAGCCACCGCGCTAATAGTGCTTGCCTTCGGGGTAGCCGGAGCTAGCCAAGTGCAAGCTTGCAACGTAGCCCGTTCAGTGGCGCGCGCTGTCAGCATCGAACAAGCCCGCCCAGATACGGCCGGAATGCAGGTACACGTCAGCCGGGGAAGTAACTCGGTGCGGGCAACCGCCACCAAAGCCCTTCCTGGGCCACTGCAAGGAATGGGGGTCATGGCAAAATGCGCGGCAGAAGCACCGGTAGAACCTACCTGGTAGAAACCGAACGCGGCTCCGGCACCGTGCTCTCGCTAGCCATCGTGGCAATCATCGCCCTGTGCCTAACTCTGGTAGGGGCAGCCACAGTGGCCGCCGTAGCAAAAACCAAAGCCCAAAATGCTGCAGACTTCGGCGCGCTCGCGGCTGCCGGAGCCGCCATCAATGGGCAGGACGGTTGCGTTGCGGCAGCAGATTTTGCTGCGCAAGCCGGGGCGCGGGTGTCCTCCTGTCACATGGTCGATCAGGGTGGGGTGCAAGATGCGGTAGTGCAAACCAAGTTGGGGGTGCGCGTTATGGGGGTGGCTGTGGAAGCAACCGGGCTAGCGCGCGCCGGCCCCGCTGATGCGGGCTAGGGCAGAAACTAACAAGGTCAGCACGCTAATTGCCCCCTGCTTATGCAGCGGATCGTTGTTGTTGCCGCATTTTGGCGACACGATGCAGCGGGGGCAGCCAGATTCGCACTCGCACCCGCTAACGCGTTCCAGGGTGGCCCCTAGCCAATTACCTGCCATCGAATAGGCGTAGGAGGCGAAGCCGGCACCACCGCGTTGGGCGTCGTAGACGAACACGGTTGGCTTGCCAGACTGTTCGTGACTTACCGTAGAAAGTCCGCCCAGATCCCACCGGTCGCAATTGGCTAGCAGTGGCAAGATGCCAATCGAGGCATGCTCGGCCCCATGCAGTGCCCCTCCCAGTACCTCGGGCGGCAAGGCAAGTTCGGCCATCCCGGCCGCGCTCAGTTGCCACCAAACCGCTTGGGTAGGAAGGATTCGTTCAGGCAGCGACAAGGGGTTTTCGGAAATGAACTGTAGCCCAGGAAGACGCAGCAGGTCATAGCTGATTATCTGCGAACCCACCTCTACGTCGCCCACGAAGAAGTCCACCAGGCCGCTAGGGTCCGCGACCTGCCTGGTTTCGTTCAAGATGCGCACCCTGTGCTGCTCCCAAGGGCGCGTGCGCAACTTGGCAGGTCCCGGCTCCACCAGTGCCACGTCCTCTTCGCGGCCAAGCACCCGGTAGACCCGGCCCTGGTGCACGTAAATTGCGCCCGGGTGGGCTACCGAATCGGCCCTGGCCTCGTCCACGTCACCAACAACCGAGCCAGTATTGGCATCTATCAGCTGCAACGGCTTACCGCCGCCGCGAATGTCCACCAGATCCCATGGGCGTTCAGGCCGGGTCACATTCCACACCCACGAGTCCTCGCGCTTGTGCAGCAGCCCTATAGCTGTCAGCTGGTCTACCAACTGCTGGCTAACCCCCAACTGATCCAAGTCGGCTGCGGTTAGCGGTGCCTCCGCTGCCGCACAGGACAGGTGCGGGCCCACCACATACGGGTTCAAAGTGGGGAAAATCGACTCCTCCACCCCGGCAAATATCTGCTGCGGATTGTCGCAAAAATACTGGTCCAGCGGGTTTTCGGCGGCAATCAGGATCCCGATCCCATCGGCACCCGCCCGGCCTGCCCGCCCCAACTGCTGCTGCAGTGAGGCGCGCGTGCCCGGCCAGCCAGTAGTGATCGTAGCGTCCAAGCCCGACACGTCGATCCCCAATTCGAGGGCGGAAGTCGTAGCCAAGGCGCGCATCTGCCTCTTGCACAGCGCCGCCTCCAGCGCGCGCCGCTCCTCAGGCAGGTAGCCGCCCCGATAGGCCGCAATCGCCCTCATCAACGCGGGATCGCGGGTCGAAAGATAATCGCTAGCAACTGCCGCTACCGTTTCAGCCGCACCCCGCGAACGCACAAAAGTGAGTGTCTGTTGGCCGGCCTGCGCCAGTTCAGCAGTAAGCTCGCCCGCCTCCACCACCGTGGACCGGCGGGGAAGCGCGTCCAAATCTACGTCCTCTTCACTGTCATCAGTGTGCACCTGCTTCGGCCGCCAGAGGAGGAAAGCCTTCCGCCCCGCAGGAGCCGTATCTTCGCAGATAGAATGCACTTTTTCTGGGGCAATACCTAAGAAATGGGCGGCCGCTTGGGCAGGATCCGCCATGGTCGCAGACAAAAACGCCACAGTTGGGTTAGCGCCAAAACGGCGCGCCAGCCGCACTAGCCTGCGAACCGTCCACGCCACATGGGCCCCCATGATCCCCCGGTAGGAATGCAGTTCATCAACCACAATCAGATTTAGGGAACGCAACACCCGCCGCCATCGCTGCGCCGAAGGCAACAGCACATGGTGGACATAGTCCGGGTTAGTGGCAATAACGTCCGCGTGCTCACGCACCCAACTCTTCACGTCGGCCTCGGTATCGCCGTCAGCAGGCCCCACCCTAATGGGCAGCCGCTCGGAAGGGGCAGAGATCAGCTCATTCAGGCCCGCCACCTGATCGGCAGCCAGCGCCTTCGTGGGGGTCATATAAATAGCGCAAGGGCGGGCATGAAACTGAGAAATCCTGGAACTGGTCTTCTGGTCAGCCGCCAGCACGGCAGACAGATGCGGCAACCACACCGAAAGGGACTTTCCCGACCCAGTCCCCGTAGCCACCACGGTGGTCTGTCCACGCCAAATAGCCTCCGCCGCCTTAACCTGATGCAGCCACGGGCGCGCAATCCCCCGCCCTCGGTAGGCGTCGATCAAAGAACGTGGGACCCACTCGGGCCAATCCGCGCGCACCTCCTCCTTCGGGGCTCGCCAAAAAGCCGCCAACAGCCGGTTGTCTATCTTCCCCAAAGAAGATAAACGCTGAAGAACGGCCCCATGCGTGGGAAAATTGGTGCTCGCCTGGGCCAGCAAGTCACAAATATTCTCTTCTGGCTTTGGCTCAAAGCGTACCCAATCTGACATACAAAACACCCTACGCTAAAACGGAAACTTGTTAACTCGCGCTAGCCTTTAACTCGTGGCGACAAGTAACCCTAATCCTTCAAAGAAAGAGCAGCGCACCACTGCTACGCGCGGTCATGGCCGGCGCTTTGCAGGAGTAGTTCTGTGTGCCGCTTCGGTGGCCTTCATGTGGTGGTTCTTCGTCGGTACTCGCATCGGACAACTGGTAGACGCCATTGCCATGGAAGCCATGAGCGAACTGGTGGACACCCTCGGCGGGTACGACAAGGCAGTATTGGGAACCGTGTCGGTCCCATCCATAGCCATCATCATGGTCCTGGCAGCAGCGGTCGCCCTATGCAGGCGCCGCTACATTCTTGGACTGCGCGCGGTCATAGTAGTGGCGGGCACGGTCTTGTCAGTGCAAGGGCTGAAGCACTACCTGCTGTACCGGCCATCTTTGGGAATCACAAACTTGTTGGGGAACTCTTTCCCCTCCGGGCACACGGCTGCTGCCGCTGCCGCCACGGTTGCCCTAATCATGGTGGTGCCGCACCGGTGGCGTTCCCCCATTGCTTGGGTGGGGGCTCTCTTCACTTCCGTCATGGGCTTGTCCACGCTGGTAAACGGGTGGCATCACGGCTCCGACGTGGTTGCTTCTGTGCTGGTTGCGGGGGCGTGGGCGCTTGCGCTGAGCCCGCTAGAGACCGGGCGGCGCACCTCGGGCGCGGGCGTGCAGTGGGGGTGGGTGCTCTCGTGGGCACTATTTGGCGCGGGAGTGGCAATCCTTGGCGCGGCCACCGTTGCCGTAGCCCTCTCTAGTGCCTTCCGCGGCGGGGTTGGTTCCTCGCTATTAATAGTCCATTTCACCAGGCAAGGCTCCCTTGTAGGGGGCGGACTCGCCCTCGGCATGATGGCGTTGATCTGCGGCGTTACCTTCCTTGTTATGGAAGAGGTCGACCGTTTGGCTTCCCGCTAATGCGCATTTGCCCGCAGAGTAGATGCGCGATGGCATGGAGGGGCGGCCAACCTAGAATGGGAACTAGGTAGTTCATAAGAAGGAAATGCGATGGCTCATTCCAGCGAACAGAAAGCTCGGGTAACAACCGAAGGAGCAGGACGGAACCTCTCAGCAGTGGCCTCTTTGTGGCGCGACGATCTGGGTAGGGTGACGGTGCGTGCACTGCAAGGCATGATCCTTATTGCCGCCATCTGGCTAGTCTCGAAGATTCTTATCCAGCTGAAACTGGTCACTCTGCCCCTGCTAATTGCGCTGATTATCGCTTCGGCTATGCATCCGATTATCCGTCTCCTGCGCCGGTACATGAACCGTATTGCGGCAGCGGCAATCACGCTAGTTGGTTCTATCGCCATACTTTCCGGGGCCATCTCTTTCATTGTCACGACCGTGGTAAATGAGATGAGTGGGCTTACCCGCAAGGCGCAGCAGGGCTTTTCCGAACTGGTTGACATCCTGTCTAGCTGGGGTATTCCGCTAGCCCACTCGCACCTATCGCAGTACGCGGATTCGCTGTGGAAGCTGGCGCAGACCTCTTCGGCTAGGGCTAGTGCAATCGAGGGCGTAACTATTGTCACCTCGATCATGACCGGGGCGTTGCTGATGATCGTATTCTTGTTCTTCTTCCTGTTGGACGGGGACAAGATGTGGGATTTCATCGTTGACTTTTTGCCTCTAAGTGCCCGCGTTCGCGTAAACGCTGCAGGTGAGGCTTCGATGCACGTGTTGGGGCGCTACATCCGTGGCACGGTGCTGATCGCGGCCTTCGCTGCCGTCGTTGACCTGATTGCCATGCTGATCATGCGAGTACCGTTGGCGTTTCCGCTGGCAGCCATGATTTTCCTTGGCGCGTTCGTGCCGATCGTAGGCGCTTTGACCACTGGTCTTGCGGCGGCATTGGTGGCGTTGGTGGCGGGTGGTCCCGCGGCATCACTGGTGCTGGTGTGCGTGGTGATCGTGGTCAACCAGATAGAGCACTACGTGTTGCAGCCGAAGGTCATGGGTTCTTCCCTTAGCCTGCACGGGATCGTCATCATTATCGCCTTGGGGATTGGTGCGCAGCAGGGCGGGGTAGCCGGAGCGTTGCTGGGCGTGCCCATTACGGCGGCCGTCTGGTCTTCCTTCAAGGTTTTCCGCGACATGGCGGGCGGGGACAATGCGGCTGCGGTCGGCGAGATCGTTGACGGGGTTGGCGCCAAAGTAGATTTGAACGAGGGCGCCACTTCCGCGGGTTCTAGCCCCGCTCACCTTGGGGCGGATGCCCCTGATAGCGGCAAGGCCGGCCGTTAGTAGGCCTTCCTACTGTTGGGGTGGCGGCCGCCAACCTTCCATTCATCGGAACCGGGCGGTAGTTGTTTTCTGTCCTGCCATCCGAATCACCTCCCTAGGAACGTCGTGTACCTAGTCCTTTTCGCCGAGTTTTTCCCTTGGTTCGCCAACGCAAACTGGTAGAATTTCCCGCAGTGAGCTCTACGCTGCGGGCTAGTAGGTTGGCTTTTTCTTGAGACTAGATATTTGCCCCGGTTTGACCAGAGGTGAAAGGAGGCGAGATGGCTCGCCACATCGATGACGAAACACTCGATGTCACCGTAGCGGGGCACGAAAAGAAAATCGATGACTGAGGAAACCGCAACCCTCCAGATCAGCTTTAAACCCCTATGGAAAACGCTGATTGACAAAGGAATGCGCAAACAAGACCTGCGCGACAAGACAAGGATCTCCGCATCAACCATCGCGAAAACTCGGTCGGAATGAAAATGTAACAACTACCGTGCTCGTTCGTATCTGCGAAGCACTGGAATGGGCGCTGCCAGACATCTATGAAGTGGAATCGGCTAGCGTACCCAACAAAGAGGAAGACAGGGCAGTAACCACGAAAAAAGGAGTGTCGAATGGCCGCTAAGAAGAATGTCAAGACTCTCGAACAAACTCTCTGGGAGGCAGCTGACAAATTACGCGGCAACCAGGAACCTTCCGAATACAAGCACGTTGTTCTCGGTCTGGTTTTCCTCAAATACGTCTCCGACAGGTTCGAAGAACGCCGACTAGCCCTTCAAGAAGAACTGGCCGATGATGGCATCAGTGCAGATCAGTTCGAAGATTTCCTTGAGGACCGCGACGAATACACCGGCCACAACGTGTTTTGGGTGCCCGAAGGGGCACGTTGGAGTGAGCTTCAAGCTCAGGCTAAACAGCCCGAGATTGGGCAGCTTATTGATCGGGCAATGCAGCTGATTGAGCGCGAAAATCCGTCGCTGCGCGGCGTATTGCCACGTAATTATGGCCGGGAGGGGTTGGATAAGAAACGGCTTGGCGAGCTGGTCGATTTGATCGGCACCATTGGTTTTAGCTCCGAAACCGATCATGGTTCGGACGATGTTCTCGGGTCCGTTTATGAGTACTTCCTCGGCCAGTTTGCCGGTAAAGAAACTGGTAAAGAAGGCGGCGCTTTCTATACTCCGCGAAGCGTGGTACAAACTCTCGTTGAGATGCTGCAACCCTACGAGGGACGCGTGCTGGATCCCTGCTGCGGCAGTGGGGGTATGTTCGTGCAATCGGCAAAATTTGTGGATGCTCATGGCGGTAACCGCAATCAGCTATCGATTTACGGTCAGGAGTTCACGAACACCACCTGGAAGCTAGCAAAAATGAATCTTGCGCTGCGAGGTATCGATGCTGACTTGGGTGCAAAATCAGCGGATTCTTTCACGGAAGATCTACACCCGGATCTACGCGCGGATTATATTATCGCTAACCCGCCGTTTAATATCTCCGACTACTGGGACGAATCCTTAGCCGATGACCCACGCTGGGTTTACGGGGTACCGCGCGAAGGAAACGCCAACTACGCCTGGATTCAGCATTTCCTCTACCACCTAGCCCCTAAGGGCACAGCAGGATTTGTCATGGCTAACGGCGCAATGTCCTCGTCAGACGGAACCGACCCAGACATTCGAAAGAAACTAGTCGAGGCAGGCCTTGTGGATTGTATCGTCGCACTGCCCGACAAACTATTCCTAAACACCTGCATTCCTGCCAGCTTGTGGTTCCTCTCCAAAGACCGCCACAGTAATGGTCACCGCGAGCGTAGAGGCGAGGTGCTGTTCATTGATGCTCGAGGCTTAGGCGAAATGGTCACTCGTGCCCGGCGCGAGCTAACCACCGAAGACATTGCAAAAATAGCCGGTATCTACAACACCTGGCGATCCAACACCGATTACCAGAAATATGCCGACGAACCAGGCTTCTGCAAGGCCGCAAACGTGGAAGAAATCGCCACCAACGACTACGTGCTCACACCTGGACGCTACGTAGGCATCACCGAGGCCGAACAAGATGATGAGCCTATCGACGAAAAGATCGAACGGTTAACTGAGGAACTGTTCGCGGAGTTTGAGCGTGGGCGTGAGTTAGAAGATGAGATTAAGCAAAGGCTGGGTGAAATTGAATGGCTGTCGTAGCTCTTGGTGAAGCAGCGATATTTAACCCACAAGTTAAATTAGCAAAAGGAGTGATAGCCCCTTATGTAGCTATGGAAACACTACAGCCATTCACTAGAGACGTATATAAAACAGAGAATAAAGAATACCGAGGCGGAACAAAGTTTCTTGACGGCGATATTCTAATGGCGCGCATCACGCCCTCCCTAGAAAATGGAAAAACTTCTATTTATCGAGGTGGAGAGGATAGTTCTAAAGCCGCGTTTGGGTCTACAGAATTTATAGTTATTCGAGGTGCCAAAGGGAAATCCCTAACTGATTTTTTGTATTACCTGCTAACCTCTACAGAAATAAGAGATGTCGCAATCGCAAGCATGACTGGCAGTTCTGGACGGCAGCGGGTACAGAATGATGTTTTAAAGAATTACCGGGTTAAACTGCCTACTTTAAAAGAACAGCAGGCCATTGCAGCCACGTTGGGCGCGCTTGACGACAAAATCGAGTCGAACCAGCGTGTAATAGGCATGATCGATGCGCTCGTCCTTGCAAAATTCTCAGAATTCTCTTCCAGAGCGCATGGAAAAGTTGGACGATTAGACTCATTCTTTGATGTGACTATCGGTCGGACCCCGCCGCGAAAAGAGACTGAGTGGTTTACGAAACCAGGCCCAGAATCGTTGAGGTGGGCTTCAATCAAAGATATGGGGGCAGCCACGACTTTCCTAATGGAGACGTCTGAGTCTTTGACTTCGAAAGCTATTTTGAGCCATAGGGTTCCCGTCGCTGACCCTGGGGATGTATTAGTGAGTTTCAAGCTCACTGTTGGCCGAGTAGCGATGTGTGGCGAATCGTTGTGTACAAACGAAGCTATCGCAACTGTTCATATCGAAGATCCATCACTACGTGAATACGCCTATGCATTCTTGAAATCGTTTAATTACGGATCTTTGGGAAGTACCTCATCTATAGCTACGGCAACTAACTCTAAGATGATCAAAGCCATCGAATTCTTTTGTCCGGAAGAAGCTTGTTTGAACGAGTTTCATAACCAGATGCGCCCATTGTTCGCAGTATCTAAGCAGCGAGAATATGAGACGCGTAGTTTGCGAAAGTTGCGCGACGCTCTCCTTCCTGAGCTGATGTCTGGGCGTATTCGTGTTCCGGAGGCGCGGCAGGCGGTCGAAGATGCCACGGACGTCGAACTTTCGGAGGTGAGCGGTGTCTAGGAAATTGGTCAAGCATAGCTCTGCCCAGTTTTTGGTCTTTACTTCTGGTGAGGCCAACAGTGTCGAGGTGCGTTATGAAGAAGGCACTATTTGGCTCACACAGGCGTTGATGGCGGAGCTTTTCGATGTGGATGTGCGAACCGTCAGCGAGCACTTATCCAACATCTACGAGTCTGGTGAGTTATCCGAAGGGGCAACTATCCGGAAATTCCGGATAGTTCGCCAGGAAGGTTCTCGGCAGGTCACGCGATCAATCCAGCACTACAATCTGGATGCGATTATCTCGGTTGGCTATCGGGTGAACTCGATACGCGCCACTCAGTTCCGCCAGTGGGCTACTGGTATCCTGCGCGATTTTACTTTGCGCGGCTACGTCATAGACCGTGAGCGCATGGAGGCCGGTAAGATTCTTGGCGAGGACTATTTTGAGAAGCTGCTGCAAGAAGTCCGTGAGATCAGGCTCTCGGAGAGGCGTTTCTATCAGAAGATCACTGACATCTATTCAACGGCTGTTGATTATGACCCGCAGGCACCAACCACCCGAACTTTCTTTGCTACTGTGCAGAATAAGCTGCATTACGCCGTCCATGGGCACACCGCAGCTGAACTCATCGTCGAGCGAGCGGATGCTAGTAAACCGCATATGGGTTTAACCTCGTGGAAAAACTCTCCTGACGGGAAGGTGCTTGCGGGTGATGTGACTGTAGGCAAGAACTATCTAACCAAGAGTGAGCTTGACGATTTAGGTCGGGTGGTTGAGGCATATTTGAATCTTGCTGAGTCACGAGCCGAGCGGCACATCCCTACGACTATGGAAGAATGGGCTCAGTTTCTTGACAAGGTGCTAACCCTTGACAGTCGCGAACTGTTAGATAATGCGGGAAAGATTTCAAAGAAGATTGCTGATGCGCGCGCGTTGGAGGAATTCTCTAAATTCCGGGTCGCACAAGACCTGGCCTATGAATCGGATTTCGATAGATTTGCTGTCCAGGCAGAACAGGTAAGTGAAGAACATGACCAGGTTTAACGAATCGACGGTCGAACAAGCCGCGCTGGATTGGCTGCGCGAGATTGGCTACCGCACCGGATACGGTCCAGTAGACACTGCGGTTGGTGAGGTGCGCGAACATCCCTTTGATGTGGTGTTGTGGGATCGGTTGAAGGCTGCTCTGTTGCGGCTAAACCCCGAAGCTTCCACGCAGTTGATTGCTGATGCGTTGGGGCGTGTTCAGCGTGCGGATTCTCAAGACACAGTGCTGGAGAACCAGCGACTACATGATCTGATGGTCAAGGGTGTGCCGGTGGAGACGAAAGCCTCTGACGGGCAGACCGTCACCCAGTTGTTGCGTCTGATTGATTTTAAGAATCCAGAAAACAACGACTGGTTGGCACTCAACCAGTTCACGATCATCGAGAATGGCCATAATCGCCGCCCGGACGTGTTGGTGTTCCTTAATGGGCTGCCGGTTGGCTTAATGGAGTTGAAGAATCCTGCTGACGAGCACGCCACCATGCGCCATGCCTGGAACCAAATCCAAACCTATCGTTCTCAGATTCCCTCGGTTTTTGTTCCGAACGTGGTGACCGTTATCTCGGATGGTACAGCGGCAGCGATGAGCTCGTTCACCGGCGGGTTTGAACATTATGCGCCGTGGAAGACCATTGACGGGCGCGACGTGATTACCAACCGCCCTGCCCTTGAGGTGTTGCTCAAGGGTGTGTTTGCCCCTGAACGGTTCCTCGACATCCTGCGCAATTTCGTGGTGTTTTCTGACGAACCCATAACAGATCAAGCAACAGGGCAGCGCAGGCGGGCCTTGATCAAGCGGGTGGCGAAGTATCACCAATATTGGGCGGTGAACGCGGCTGTTGAGTCGACGGTGCACGCTTCCGGGCCAGATGGCGACCGTCGTGGTGGCGTGGTGTGGCACACCCAAGGCTCAGGCAAGAGCTTTGAGATGGTATTTTTTGCCGCGAAGCTCATGCGTGACCCGCGTATGGCTAACCCGACGCTTGTGTTCATCACAGACCGTAATGATCTTGACGATCAGCTTTTCGGCGAGGTCTTTGCCCCAGCAAAGATCCTGCCTGAAACACCGGTGCAGGCAGAGGGACGAGATGATCTGCGCCGGCTGCTGACGCGAGTCTCTGGCGGCATCGTATTTACCACGCTGCACAAGTTCGCGCCCGGTGAGGACGGGGACGTTAACCCGGTACTCACTGACCGCCGGAACGTGGTGGTGGTAGCCGACGAGGCACACCGCTCCCAGTACGGTTTCGAAGAAACCCTGGACGCGAAAGGTCACCTCAAAGCTGGGCTGGCCAAGCATCTGCGCGATGCTTTACCCAACGCTACGTTCCTGGGTTTTACGGGCACGCCTATCGAGTCCAATGACCGTTCCACCCGAGCAGTATTCGGCGAATACGTTGACATCTATGACCTGACCCGTGCAGTCGAAGATGGCGCGACAGTCAAGATCTTCTATGAGTCCAGGCTCGCGAAGATCAGTATCGCAGATGATGCCCTCGAACAGGTTGACCAACTAGTCGATGAGGCTAGCGAAGGCGACACTACGGATTCGTCCGAGCGCGCCAAGACCAAATGGTCTCAGCTTGAAGCGCTCGTCGGCGCAAATTCCCGGCTAGATAAGGTGGCTGCCGATATCGTCGCGCATTGGGAAGAACGCCGCGCCGCGATGCGTGGTAAGGCAATGATTGTGACGATGAGCCGGCGGATCGCCGTCGAATTGTATGAGAAGATCACGGCGCTTCGCCCCGAATGGCACTCAGACGATCTGGACAAGGGCAAGATCAAAGTTGTGATGACTGGCTCGGCCACAGACCCGGCGAATTTCCAGCCGCATATTCATTCCAAGGATGATCGTAGAGATCTAAAGCTTCGCGCGAAGAATCCCGACGATGAGCTTGAGATCGTGATCGTGCGGGACATGTGGCTCACCGGTTTCGATGCCCCCTCGCTTCACACCATGTACGTAGATAAGCCCATGCAAGGCGCGGGCCTCATGCAGGCTATCGCAAGGGTGAACCGCAGATTCAAAGACAAGCCTGGCGGCCTTATCGTTGACTACATCGGGCTGTTCACTTCACTGCAAAAGGCTCTTGCCGTTTATTCACCATCGGACCGCGAACAAGCCGGCGTGCCAATTGATGAGCTCATCAACGTGATGCAAGAAAAGTATGACGTCATCAAAGGCATCTTGCACCCGATCACCTACGATTCATCGCCCGATCTTACGTCCGCTGAACGCTTAGCCCAGTACGCGACGGTGCTGGACTTTGTACTTTCCGACGAGGACGTGACTAAGCGTTATAACGACCAGGTGCTAGCTCTAGCCAAGGCTTACGCACTGGTGGCAGCCCGCCCAGAAGCAGAAGCCATCCACGATGACGTGCGTCTGTTTACCGACGTGCGCACCGCTGCGTTGAAAATCCTTAACCCCGATGCGGGTGGGGCGTGGATTGGCAAGGGCAACATTGACTCGGTACTAGCGCAGCTGGTCAACGAATCAGTTACTGCAGATCAGGTTGTCGACGTTTACCAGTTTGCAGGCATGGAGACCCCGGAACTGTCCCTGCTGTCGGATGAATTCTTGGATTCCATCGGCAAGAGCGGCAAGCCTAATCTGCAACTCGGCCTGTTGCGCCGCCTACTAAACGACCAGATCCACACCTTGCAGCGAACAAACCTGGTTCAGTCACGTAAATTCTCTGAAATGCTTACCGAAGCCGTCAAACGCTACACGAATCGCTCTTTGACAACTGCTGAAATTATCGCCGAGCTTGTAGCCCTCGCCAAAGAAATGCGGGAAAATCAGAAACGCGCAGCAGACCTTGGGTTGAGCGAGGCGGAAGTCGCCCTCTATGACGCGATCATCCAAAATGACTCGGCCATCATGGAAATGGGCGACGAAACCCTCAAAACCATTGCCCGTGAACTAGTGGCGACCATTCAACGCTCAGCCACCATCGACTGGACGTTGAAAGAAACCGTGCGGGCGCGAATGCGTTCACGCATCAAACGGCTCCTAGCTAAGCACAAATATCCGCCAGACAAACAAGAAGAAGCCGTCAAACTCATAATCGAACAAGCCGAACATCTTGCAGCAGAGGAGGGCTAGATGACTGACCGTAATTCGCTCTTTCGCCGCTTGAAGCAAAACTGCGTATATCACCGTCATTCGTGGAGGCAGTGCGGCTGCGGCCCCATGCAATTGCTCGGAGACTAAATCTGGACTTCTGGGAGGTGACTCAGGTATCCAGCATTCGTGGTATGCAGGTTCCTTTGGGCGAGGAACCGCCTCTCAAAAAGTGACCTCGACCTCTACGTTGAGCTCCCCAGTTACCTCTACAAGAAATACTGTGCTTCAACCTTTCGGGCATAACGGGCCCTCAAATCTTCTTTAACGGTTCAAGAACAGCTAAAGTTTGCGCGCGGATAGCGCGGCCGGTGCCGCCAGTGCTGGTTAGGTTGCTAGTTGTCTTTTGGTTTGGCCTGTTTTGCCAGAGCAAGTAGCTGTATGAATGCGTTTAGGGTTCCAAAAATGAATATTGGGTTTCCGAAGAAGGAAAAGACGGCAGACTTTCCTATGACAATCATGAAAAAGAAGGCGGAAAGAAGCGCCGCCACGGCAGATCCGATGGCGTAAAGCGCCCGCGTCTTAGTCGAAGCAGCTTGCCGCTGCGCCTGTGAGTCCTCCACCTACAGCTCCTCCAATCAGTCCGACTGCTCCGCCACTAACGGTGCCTACTAAAGGTAGAGTAACAGTACCAACTGCCGCGCCGCCAAGACCGCCGGTGGTTCCACCTGCTATTACTCCACCTCCGACTCCAGTAAGGCACTTACCTACTCCGAAGAAAGTGTAGGCTGACACGGCGCGAATTTCGATGCCAGACTTAACTCTTGCGTAACGAATGTTTATTTCGGAGCCGTTTTTGTCTGTGCCAGTCGTTGGTAGTTTTTCCGTTTTCCCATTTTGAGTAATTGTCAGTTTTTGGAGGTCTACAGCGACACCTGTTGCAGGCTTTAATAACAGAGTCGAATCGCTGGTTTTTGATAATATACCAGCCGATTCTTCATGTTGAATTGTGGGGCTGTCTGCAGCTAGCGCGCTAGTGTCCATAAAAGTAGGGGCAGCAAATCCCATTAGGCCAATAGATAAGATAAGTGTTGCTGCTGTAGATCGTATTTTCATTTAACGTTTCCTTTTGCGTTTGTGCGAGAATCTCCTATGATTTCGCAGACTTAATACACATATGGCTTATGTGTCGAAACCACGGTATAGAAGGAATCTTATGTATGCAAACCGAGGGGTTGGAACAGAGTTAAATACATTTAATGAATTAAAGAAAATCTCTAATACATACCGGCGGAACTGCATGTACGTTGGGAACACATTTAATGTTTATTAAAATGTGAAATGGGGAATAAATGTTGGCGCGGCGGTCCGCCCCAACAGAAGCTAAGCACCCGGCCGTGGCGCCTGCGCGGGCAATTCGGTCGGGTGCTGGCACTAGTTAGAGAGCGCCTTACAGCAGTGCGGTGCGTTCGATGCTGGCTTCGCGGCCAGCGCCCACGCCCACTACCGAGATGCGGCAGGCGGACAGTTCTTCGAGCCGACGCACGTAAGCCTGCGCGTTTACGGGCAGTTCTTCGAAGCGGCGGCAGCCAGTAATGTCTTCCTCCCAGCCGGGCAGTTCCTCGTAGATGGGTTTGGCGTGGTGGAAGCTGGTCTGATCGGCCGGCATTTCATCGACGCGCCTTCCGTCCACGTCGTAGGCCACGCAAACGGGAATCTGCTTGTAGCCGGTCAACACGTCCAGCTTGGTTAGCACAATGTCGGTGAGGCCGTTTACGCGGGCTGCGTAGCGTGCTACCACGGCGTCGTACCAGCCGCAGCGACGCGGCCGCCCGGTGGTAACCCCGAACTCGCCGCCAGCCTGCCGCAGGTCTTCGCCGGTCTGATCCAGCAGTTCGGTGGGGAAGGGGCCTTCACCCACGCGGGTTACGTAAGCCTTTGCAATGCCCACCACCCGGTCGATGCGGGTGGGACCCACGCCCGACCCGGTGCAAGCCCCGCCCGCGGTAGGCGAGGACGAAGTAACGAACGGGTAGGTGCCGTGGTCAATGTCCAACATGGTGGCCTGCCCGGCCTCGAAGAGGACATTCTTGCCCGCATCCAGCGCCTTGTTTACTTCCAGCGAGCAGTCGAACACCATCGGCCTCACCCGGTCCGCGTACTGCAGCAGCGAGTCGGCCACCTGGTCCACGTCCACCGGTTCCAGGCCGAACTCCTTTTCCATAGTGAAGTTCTTCTGCTCCAGCGCGCTCTTGACCTTCTGGCGCAGGATAGATTCGTCGAACAAGTCCTGGATGCGGATGCCAATGCGGTTCATCTTGTCCGCGTAGGTGGGGCCGATGCCGCGCCCGGTGGTGCCGATCAGGCGGTCACCCAGGCTGCGTTCGGACAGCTTGTCCATGATCTTGTTGTAAGAGGGGATGATGTGCGCGTTCGAGGAGATGCGCAGGCGCGAAGTATCAATGCCTTCGGCCTCCATCTGATCAATCTCCTGGAACAGCACGTCCAGGTCAATCACCACGCCGTTGCCAATCACCGGGGTGGCCTTCGGGTTGATAATGCCAGCCGGCAGCAGGTGCAGAGCATACTTCTTGCCGTCTACTACAACGGTGTGGCCAGCGTTGTTGCCGCCATTGAATTTGACGACGTAGTCAACATCCTGACCGATCAGGTCAGTTACTTTACCTTTACCTTCGTCGCCCCACTGGGCGCCCACCACAATAATCGCAGACATCGCGTACTTGTCCTATTTGGATCGACTGTCGGGCGGCCTTAGCCTTCCCGCGTAGAACAGGTGGTTCTACCTACAAGAGTTTAGGCTAGTTTTACTTTTCAGTCGACTTCGTGCCCACGGATTGTGTTCGGGCGCCCCTACTGTCGCCCTCGATGCGGCTACTTTGCTTGGCTGCGCGCCTGGGCAATGTCGTAGATGGCGATCCCGGTGGCCACGGCCGCATTCAGAGATTCGACAGCAGCGTGGATGGGGATGGAGGCGATCACGTCGCAGGTCTCGCGCACCAGCCGCGACAGCCCGGACCCTTCCGCCCCGGTTACCAGTACTATTGGTTCGTCTGCCACGGTCAAGTTGCGCGTCGTTTCACTGCCCCCCGCATCCAGGCCCACAATGAAGTAGCCGTGCTTCTTGCATTCTTTGAGGGCGTGCACCAGGTTGGCCTCGCGCGCTACAGGAATGCGACCGAGGGCGCCAGCGGACACCTTCCACACGGTTGCGTTTACCGAGGCCGAATTGCGCGTGGGGATGAGCACGCCGCTGGCCCCGAAGGCACCGCCGGAGCGCAGTACCGCCCCAAGATTGTGCGGGTCGGTAACATGATCGAGGGCGACGATCAGCCCCGGCTTATCCGAGTCGGCCGCCTTGGCAAACAGGTCTGACAGCGTAAAGTATTCGTATTCGGGCACCTCAATGGCGACCCCCTGGTGGACGGCACCATCGGTGGCATAGTCCAAGTCCTCGCGATCGACCTGCAAAATGGGCGCGCCCGCAGCTGTGGCCACCCGGAAGGCCTGGCCCATACGGTCGTCTTTGGCGGCCCCACCCGCGATGAACATGCGGGTGATCTTGATGCCCGCGGCCACGGCCTCGGCAACCGAGTTGCGGCCTATAACCAGCTCATGGCCCTCGGATACCTTAATGACGGCCTTGCGGGCTTTGGCTGCTGCCTGAGCCTGAGCGGCCTTCTCGCGCACCTCACGGTACTGCTTACGCTTGTACGCGGCGTGATAGGGGCGGTTTTCCGCCTTCGGGGTGGGGCCCTTCCCGGCGAGGGCGCGCCTATTCTTACCGCCTGAACCCTTAGTTGGTCCCTTCTTGGATACTCGCCGCTTCGAACCTGCTGGCCGTCCATCATGTTGACTCATGTAAGCATCTTAGCTGGCGATGCGACCAGATCAGCAAGCCACCAGCCGTTAGGGTGGTTTCCATGGGTGTTGAAGTTGAACGAAAGTTTCTAGTATCCGGTGCCGGCTGGCGCGACCTGGTGGCCAGATCCGCCCCGATCAGACAGGGGTATTTGCTGGCCGAGCCACAAAAGGTCGTGCGCGTGCGCCAATTTGGTCAGCGAGCCTTCCTGACCATAAAAGGAAAACAGACGGGACTGGCCCGACCCGAATTCGAATACGTAATCCCACCCACCGACGCCCCCGGCCTGCTGCGCATGTGCAGTGGGGTCGTAGAAAAGGTGCGCTATGACCTCTCCGTCCCGGCGGCGCTGTGGACGGTAGATGTATTCGAGGGCGCAAACGCCGGCCTCGTCGTCCTCGAAATTGAAGACGAACCAGGCCAGGACCGCGTCAGCGCCCTAACCCGCGCCGACCTGCCCGCCTGGGTGGGCGAAGAGGTCAGCGAGGACTTCGCCTACACGAACGCCGCCCTCTCCAAGAAGCCTTTCAGCACCTGGGAGAGGGCGTAGCCGCTACTTGACGGGCAAGTAATTGTTCCGCCTACGCTGCAACATGTAGGCGCCCGCGAAGAAGATGATCCCGGCGGCCAGGTTTGCGCCCATGACCGCAAGTATGACCTTTACCGAGGGGGTGACTCCCACGATGCAGGTGGGAATTATTCCTGAGTAAAAGTTGAACCCCTTCGCGCCGGGGGCTGCCCCCACGAGCCAGTGCGGCTGGTCGTACATGCCGCTCAGGGATAGCACTATCCCGGCCAAACCCGCAGCCGTGACCGCCGCGTAGCTAATCCACGCGGACACTACCAGGGCAAAACGCTTGCGAACCGATTTCAGCAGGTAGCTGATGAAGAGCATTAGTGACAGCCCCGTGAAAACCGAAATGCAGTAGTTGGGAATGGGCAGAAGATAGTGCGCCATATCCGGTTTGCTCTCGCGGAAAGTCGGAATGTAGCTGGCTAGGTAGCTGACAATCAGGTAGCCGGCAAGGATCGCCATGTTCTTTGCCGCTAGGGTGATCCGACTAGTGGGTGACAGCAATGCCAACCGGTCGTCACACACGCCGGTCAGTCGCAGCACCGAATGGATGGCGTACACCGCTAATGCCACCACCAAGATTAGGCAGCCAAGCTCGTATGCCATGGCCACGGCGATGTTGTCGATGGCTGGCGCCGCAATAGTCAGTAAATATTTGAGGGCGATCAGTGGCACCAGGATGCGCCCATGTTTGATAGCTAGGAGTTTCGTATCTGTCATTGTTGCACCAGCTTCTTGTAAGCAGCCTCCAGGTCGCCCTCGCCAAATTCGCGCAGGAAGTGGATGTCCCTGTGCGCAACTAGGCGGCCCGAGTCAATCAGCACTACTTCGTTAAAAATGTGCTGCACATTGTTGATTAGGTGGGTGCTAAAAAGCACCGGGGTGTTAGGCGCCTTAAGCTGTTGGATTAGCTGCAACAGCTGGTCGCGACCAATGGGGTCAACGCCTCCGAGTGGCTCGTCTAGGACGTAGAGTTGCGGTGAACGCGACATGATCAATGCCAGGTGTAGCCGCTCGTTCATGCCTTTAGATAGTTCGCCGACTTTTAGATCTGGCTTCACTTTGGAGCCGTCCAGGAATGCGTCGAATATGTCGGCGCGAAAATCCGGGTGCCGCGAGGCGAACAGCTGCTCGCACTGTTTTACCTTCAACCACCCATACAAGAATGGGGAGTCGGGCAGGTAGGCGATCTTGGCTCGGCCAGGCCCTTCTAGAGCGCCACCATGCTTTTCAATGTCGCCGACAATGGTGCGCAACAAGGTGGTTTTGCCCGCACCGTTAGGGCCGAAGAGGCCGACCACGCCAGCCGTGTCAGTGATTTTTAGGGAATCAAGATGCAGCGCCTCATAGCTACCGTATTTGACCGATAGCTCGTGGGCGTGCAGGACGTAATTGCCGCCATGCATTGGGGATCCAATCTTTCCGTGTGGGTGAGGTGTCTTTGCCCTCAGGAAAAATTGTTTCAGCGTGAGCAGGTAAAAGATATTGGGGTTTGCCCCGGTTGTTCCCCTATTTTGCCCCTGATGTTATGCCTGTGCCACCCTGAAAATGTGGCTGTACTGGCGCGAGGGCGCATGGTCTGGCCGAGGGCGTGTCGTCCTGTCCAAAGCACATCAGATGGTTCAAAGCACATTGAAATGCGTGCCATTGGGTGTGCTTTTGACCGGAGAATGTGCTTTCGGCGCGAAAGGGGGGCCGCCCTCGCAAGCGCGTGTTGGCCAAGGCCATAATGGCGAGGGCGAAGCCCCTTATTCGTTATCAGTCTGACTTAGCTGCCGGCTCTACGTCTCGGAGCCTACGCCCCGACACCTACGCGCACCTGCTGATTAGCCACAGTGTGGGCGGGGGGCGCTGTCGAGGCTTCCCCTATTGCGGGGGTGACGTCTATGGCGTCGCCGTTGCCGGCCCTAGCAAATAGCATCTGCCCGTTGCGCATCCACTGCTGTTGACCGGGGCGGCCTAGCGAGAATCCTTGGGATCCAGCAACAAATCCGTGCCCGGTCGCGCCACCGCGCACTTGGATGCGGTAGCGGTCGGGGATCTCCTTCAGCATGGCGGTGCCTTCCTTGAACCGGTTGTACACGTACACCCCCTGGGCGGTCATCACCATGGCGTTCAGCGATAGCCACTGCCCGTCAGAAACCTCGATGGCTTTGTCGGCGGCGGCCGCTATGGCTTCGGGCAGGTCCATGCTGCGGGCATAGTAGCGGACGGCGCAAAAGTAGGCTTCTGAATCGCAAATCCCTTTGGGCATGGGGCCGTCTACAGATGCCAACCATTTGCGCAGGCGGCCGGGGCGTGCAAATACGCCGTTGTGGCAAAAGGCCATGCCGTCGGCTACGAAGGGGTGGCTGGATTCGAAGCCTTTCCCCATGCCGGTGGACGCTTGCCGCAGGTGTAGCATGACGTTTTTGCCGGGCATTCGGCTGATGCGGGCGAATTCGTTACACATGAATGCCGGCTCCAGGCAGCGACGAACCGCGAATTTCCCAGGCGCACTGTCCATGGTGGCTTCGCCCCACCCGTGGCAGTGTTCGTGGGAAAGATCTACGAGTTCAGCCAAACCATTGCCCAGTATGTCAGCCGGGGATTTTGCCCGCGGGCCAACATATACCAGCATGCGGCACATGTTTCGTCCTTCCACGACAGTAGTTAGTTTCGGCGCTCCCGCCACCTATCTGCGACGCGAGTTAAAACAATGTTAATGGCGATGTAGATTAAAGCAATTAAGAAGTAGGTTTGTATGTAGCTGTTTGCCTGCGCTGAGAACAATTGTCCTTGATGCATCAGGTCAAAATATGAAACGACGTACCCGAGTGTGGAGTCTTTCAGCAGCGACACCAGCTGGGTGAGCAAGTTTGGGGCAACTAGTCGTATCGCCTGTGGGATTATGACGAGGGCGCTCACCTGTTTTGGCAGCATCCCTAAAGATAGTGCGGCCTCGCTTTGGCCCCGGGGGACAGCTCGCAGGCCGGCACGGAATACCTCGGCGGTGGTGGCCGAGCAGGAAATGATCATGGGGATGACCAGCAGCCAGAAGGTGGAAAAGCGTATGCCGTAGCGCGGCAGGGCCAGCATGAAGGCGTAGATGACCAGCAGTAGTGGCAGGGAGCGGAATACTTCCACCCAGGCTCCGCTCACTTTGGAAACGATTCGGTTTTTTGCTTCGCGTCCCAACGCCAGCGCCAACGCCAGTGGGAAGGTGAAGAGGGCGGCCACGCCTGTTGCCAGTAGCGTGCCCACCACGCCCCGGCCGAAGAATTTTAGGGTGGCCGGTTGGGTAAATGGTAGCCATTTTTCAGGAAGTAGCTGGTAGTTCCACCACAGCTGGTAGATGCCGCCGGCTGCGGCGGCTACGAACACGAGGACCGCCAAGACCGAGATGATCCATATGCGGCGGCGCCCCTTCGGGCCTGGGACGTCAAAGAGGACGCGGGTGGGGGTTTGGGTTTTGCTGCTCATAGTCCCGCCTGCTCTACCTCGAAGCGGTCAACTGCGGCGGCGCCCTCGTCAGTACGCTTTACCATGTGACGGGCATCGACGCGGCGCTGCAGGTATCCACCAATGGCGCCGGCCCCTAAAGCTATTACCAGGTAGCAGATACCAGAGATCAGGAATAGCAGCACGGCTTCGGCGTATTTGATGTTCAACTGTTGGGTGATGTTGGTTAGCTCGGGCACGCCCACGGCTGCCGCCAAGGAGGTGCCAATTAGGGCCCCGATGAACACGTTCACTAGGGGTTGGATCATCGCCGCGAATGCTTGCGGCAGCACGACGTGTGCCAGCTGCTGGAACATGTTCATGCCTAGTGACCTGGCGGCCTCGGATTGGCCCACGGAAACTGTGTTGATACCGGAACGGATTGTTTCGCACACGAACGCGGCCGAGGACATGATAATTGCGGTGACGGCAGATCCGAAAAAGCCTATCTGCAGGCCGGTGTCGGGCAGGCCGAAAGCGGTCAGGATAAGCAGCGTCAGCAGTGGAATATTCCGGAAGAATTCCACGTAGATTGTGCCGAAAGCGCGCAGGACGGGCACCGGACACACCCTAAAAATGGCGATCACGGTACCCACAACTAGCGCGCCAGCGTAGCCGAGCACGGCCAACACCAGGGTGCGGCCGAGCCCGGCTAGTAGCAGGCCGAAATTGTCAACGATCAGCTGCAACAGTTACTTCTTCTGTGCTGCCTCGCCGAAGTCGCCAATGGTGGGCGGCTTGGGGGCGTCGGTGGTCGAGAACGGGCCGACGGTCTTGTCCCACAGCTTCTTCCAAGTGCCGTCCTCTTCGATCTTCTTCAGGAAGCCGTTTACGAATTCGACCGCGTCCTTGTGCTCCTTGGGTAGGCCGATGCCGTAAGGATCCTGGGTGATCGGCTTGCCGACTACCTTAATGTTGCCGTCGGATTTTGCCACGGTGGACAGCAGCATGGCCTCGTCTTGCACGTACGCGTCTACCTGGCCCTGCTTCACGGCAGTCACGCAGGCTTCACTGTTTTCGAACAGGGTCTGCTTTGCGTCCGGGATCTTCGCTTCGACGACCTTCAACGCCGTGGAGCCGGACTGGACGGCAATCTTCTTACCCTTCAGGTCGTCAATGGACTTCACGTCATTGTTGTCGTCCTTCACCAGGACAGAGATGCCGGAGGAGTAGTAGGGGCCGGCGAAGTTTACCTTTTCGAGGCGCTCGGGGGTTACCGAGTAGGTTGCGATTACGGTGTCCACAGACCCGTCAATTAGGCGCGGTTCGCGGGTGTCGGGTGTCATCACGGTCATTGAGGAATGCTTTGCCACGTCGGCTTCACTGCCGCCCAAGATGTAGTGGGCTAGCAGGTCAGCAATGCCAGCGTCGAAGCCGGTCACGCGATTCGACGTCACGTCGGTGAGGGCGAAGATTGGCGAAGTGCCCACGCCGCCGTACGCTAGCTTGCCCTTTTCTTTGATGGCCTTGGCCCAGGGGCTCTTCTGGATTTCGGCGTCGTCGGCTACCGGGCCGGAGGCGACCAGTTTGTCGAAGTCGGCTACGCTGATGCGCTCGCCGGAGGCCTGCTTAGAGGCTGACTTGTCGGATCCGGAGCCGGAATTGTTTGCCCCTCCCTTGTCCGGTCCAGAGCATGCTGCCAGAGCGGAAACGCTGAGTGCTGCGGCGGCCGCAATGGCGCCTAGTTTACGAAGTTTCATGGGTGACTCCTATCCCTGCGGGGATTAGTGGTTCAGAATTTTTGACAGGAACGCCCTCGCGCGCTCTGTCTTCGGGTTTGTGAAGAATTCTTCCGGGGGTGCGTCCTCGACAATGTTGCCGTCGTCAATGAAGGCGACCCGGTCGGCTACTTGGCGGGCAAATCCCATTTCGTGGGTGACGATCAGCATGGTCATGCCGCCTTTTGCTAGTTCGTCGATGACGTCCAGGACCTCGTTGATCATTTCCGGGTCGAGGGCGGAGGTCGGTTCGTCGAACAGCATCATTTTGGGTGACATAGCTAAGCAGCGCGCTATTGCAACTCGCTGCTGCTGCCCTCCTGATAGTTGCGCAGGGAATGAATCTGCTTTGTCGCCGAGCCCGACGCGCTGCAATAGCTTTCGCGCGTTTTCGCGGGCGTCGGCAGGTTTTTCGTGGCGCACTTTGATGGGAGCAAGGGTGATGTTGTCCAGCGCCGTTTTGTGTTCGAACAGGTTGAAGGATTGGAAGACCATGCCAATTTCGGCGCGCAGTGCCGCCAATTCCTTACCTTCTTGGGGGAGCGGGCGACCGTCGATTTCAATTGAGCCGCTGCTGATGGTTTCCAGCCGATTGATACACCTACACAGCGTGGATTTGCCGGAGCCGGAGGCGCCAATTAGCGCTACGACCTCGCCCGGGTAAATATCCAGGTTGACTCCGCGCAGAGCTTCGAAACTGCCGAAGCGTTTGTGCACGTCGCGGATCCGCACGAGCGGCTGAGCAGATGTAGAGCTGTCCATATAAAGATGCAATCAAACTAGAGGCTATTTTGTTCCGGAGGGCCACATATTGAGTCATAAGTCACCGCCTAGCATGAGGGCGAGCATCCACGCGGGTGCCTGCCTGCGCCCTCTAGGCGGAGCGCGTACGCAACTGCGGGCCGACCATAAGGTCAATTGTATCTTTCGCAGGCAGCGCGTGCCCGAGAGTCGTCTTTCGGGGAGGGCGAGGCGGCGGTCTAGTTTCGTGAGTCTTGGTCGAATCCGCGAACCTTGGTCGACAACACCTGGTTTCGCGGCAGAACACCAAGGTTCGCGGGGGTTCCCCTGGTTTCGCGGCGTAACGGCAACACGCCCCGGTGGTTGCCGGGAGTTTTTGCGCAGCTATTTGCGCGTCGTGTCAGGAGGATAAATCTTCGATGCCGAACTCGGCAGCTACTTCTTCGAGCGAATAGGTGCGTACCCGCCCTGCGCGTATGTGTTCAGGTTCAGTGCATACAGTGAAAGTTCAGCGCTCATAGGGAGTCTATCTTTGGGGCCTGTCTTGGGAGAGACTTCCAGATCTTTGCTAGCTCATCAACCTTGGCTTGCACAGCCCGCTTATCAGAAGGATCAACCAGCATGACCTCATCCATAAAATCTATCGATTTCTTATCCCAATAATCAGCCTCGCGCTTAGTGGCAGCATTTGCGCTCCAGTGGATATAAGCCCCATCAATAAAGTTCGCGATCTCTTTCATCACGTCGTAGATCATCGGATTTATGTACTCTGACTCACCCATTGCAGCCTCCTTAGCTTTTGCCCCCACACTTTCCGGTCCCGTAAACGATTATGCCGCCTTTTGGCACGAAAAGCGTTTTGAAACATAGCTCTGAGGTGGAAGCGCGAATGGGCTTGGTGATGTTGTCTTGAGCGAAAATTGGCTCGCGATCCTTGGTCGACAACACCTTGGTTCGCGGCGGAACACCAAGCCTCGCGGGTTGGGTTTGGCGATGCGTGTCGAGGGCGGCCCCCGGATTTGCTGTTTCGGGCTGCACCCCCCCGCAATTGTTGTACATTCGCCAGTGAATTATTCCGAAGGAGGAATCGAGGACGCTATGGGGCAGTCGACAGTGAACAAAGTAGGAATCATTCTGTCAGTCATATTCTTGTTGATCGCAATTGGGACATTTTTCGGTGCCGCCAATAACGTTTACCTCGTGGGGGCGACAGGCGCGGCCGGTGCCGAAGCGGTGCACCACTTGCAACGCGGAATGTTCTTCCTGCTGTGGAGCTTCGGATCCTTCGCGCTCTGTACAATTTGCGCCTTTGCCGCGTTGGCCTTCCGCGGACGGTCTGCCGCTGTAGCTAGCCCAGCGTACAAGTAGCAACTAATTTCAGGGTGGGCCGCTGGCGTTTCGGCTCCCAATGCGAAAGCATTGACGCATGAATCTATTCCCGCCAGCTCCCGCCCGCCCCGACGCCGTAGTAGAAGGGGACACCTACCGGTTCACGGTGCTCACCTCGCGCCTGATACGCATGGAGTATTCCCCCACGGGTACTTTCGCTGACCAGGCCTCTTTCATGGCGATCAACCGGGATTTCCCGGTCCCCGATTTCCGTGTGGTTCGCTCCGGGAAGGGCCTTGAAATCCTCACCGAGGCTTTCCACCTGCGCTACAGTGGCGGCCCCTTCTCGCCCTCGTCCCTATCCATTTCCCTACTTGGGCACACGGGGACGGGGTGGAACACGGTCTGGCACTACGGGGATGCCCAACCGACCACCCAAGGTGACTTTCTGGCCAACCTGGGCGGTACCGCCCGCACCCTGGACGAGGCCGACGGCGCCGTAACCATAGAACCCGGCCTCATATCCCCACGCGGGTACGCGGTTATTGATGACAGTGCTACCCCGCTCGTGCAGGACTGGCCTACCGCCCGCGAAAAAGGCGCCTGCGACCTGTACTATTTCGGCTACGGGCACGCCTACCAAGAAGCCCTCGATGCCTTTTTCGCCCTGTCGGGTAAAACCCCGCTGATCCCCAGGTGGGCGCTAGGGAATTGGTGGTCGCGCTACCACCGTTACACGGACACGGAATATCTGGCCTTGATGGATCGGTTTGCCGCCGAAAAACTACCGTTTTCCGTGGCCGTGCTGGACATGGATTGGCACCTGACCGACCTGGACCCCAAATACGGTAACGGCTGGACCGGCTACACCTTCAACAAGGAACTTTTCCCGGACCCGGCCGCGTTCATGCGGGCATTGCACGGCCGCAACCTGCGCGTCAGCCTCAACGAACACCCAGCCGACGGCGTGCGCGCACACGAGGACGCCTACCCGGCTTTCGCGGCCGCCCTCGGCGTTGAAGATGGAGCGCCCATCCCCTTTGACGGCGCCTCTAAAGACTACCTGCAGGCCTACTTAGACCTGTTGCTACACCCCCTGGAAGAACAGGGCGTCGACTTTTGGTGGATGGACTGGCAGCAGGGCAAACATACCTCGATCGCTGGGCTGGACCCGCTATGGATGCTCAACCACCTGACCTTCACCGACAACGCTAGGTTGCGCGCCGACGGGAAGCTACGCCGCCCCCTGGCGTTTTCGCGCTATGCGGGCCCCGGGTCGCACCGCTACCCGGTGGGATTTTCGGGGGATACGGTGGTCAGTTGGGATTCGCTGGCATTCCAACCATATTTCACCGCCACGGCCGCCAACATTGGCTACTTTTTCTGGTCGCACGACATTGGTGGGCACATGTTTGGTGTCAAGGACAACGAACTGGAGACCCGCTGGGTGCAACTGGGCGTTTTCAGCCCCATCTTGCGCTTGCATTCGACTAATGACCCGTTCAATTCGAAAGAGCCGTGGCGTTACGGCCAGGTCGGTGAACGCATCCAAGGCAACTACCTGCGGCTGCGCCACAAGCTGATCCCCTACCTGTACACAGCCGCCTGGCAGGCCCACCTGCGCGGAGTGGCGTTGGTGCGCCCCCTCTACTACGAAGAGCCCGAGGTGATGGACGCCTACCACAGCCCGGGCGCCTTCTTCTTCGGGGCCGACATGCTGGTGGCCCCCATCACCGAGCCCGCCGACCCGCACACCCACCTTGCCAAGGCCAGCACCTACCTTCCGCGCGGCGAATGGGTGGACTTTTTCTTGGGCACCCATTACCTGGGGGGAGGCCGCCGCAGCTTCTGGCGCACCTTGGAACATGTACCGGCCCTGGTGCGCGCCGGCGCGCTGATCCCCCTCTCCGAGCACCTGTTCGAGGGCGACGTCCCCGCAGACCAAGCCCACGCGCCCCGCGAGCTCACCCTTGCCTTCGCGGTTCCGCAAAGCGAGCGAGGCAGTTACCGTTCGACCTACATCGAGGACGCCCCCGGCGGTGAGGATTCGCCCTCGCCAACGCCCGTCCGGGCACAGCTGGCTGCCACCTGGAAGCGGGAAGAAGGGGCCCTTGACCTGCACCTGCAAGGCGAGGGCGAGCACCTTCCCAAGCAGGTGCGGCTACAGCTTTTGGGGGCCCGCCTGAACGGGCAAGACGAATCGGTGCTAGACCTGGGCGAGGTCGACCTGGGCAGTTTGGATTGCCACCTTACTTTGCGCCTGGCTGAACCGGATTGGCGGGCCCGCACCTTCGAACTAATCGACCAAGCCGAGATCTCCTACCCCCTAAAGTCGGACCTGGGGAAGGCTGCTGATGCGGGCGACGACTTGGCGCTAGAGGCGATCGCGGGGCCGTCCTCGCTGGTAGGGGCGCTGCGAGAGGTGCTCCGAAACCGCTAGAAGACGCCCCAGTGAAGGGGGATCGCCATCGATTTTCTGCACCTGCGTATCGCGAGGGCGAAACCCCGCAACCAGAGGTAACGCCGCACAATGGTCAAAATGCGGACAAGCTGTTCAGAAAATGGACGCGGGTCTTAGGCTAATTTCACCCAATCTAACTCGAAAAGAAGGTAGACGTGGCTGAAACTAAGTCAAAATCTAATGCCCGCGGCGCATGGTCCGGGCAACTGGGTTTCATCCTAGCTGCGGTCGGGTCGGCAATCGGCCTCGGCAACATTTGGCGATTCCCAGGAGTAGCATACGAAAACGGCGGCGGAGCGTTCATCGTTCCCTACCTGTGCGCACTACTAGCCATCGGCCTACCTATCTTGCTACTTGACTACGCGATCGGCCATCGCTTCCACGGGACCCCGCCGCTAGCATTCCGCCGCATCAACAAAAAAGCCGAATTCATCGGCTGGTGGCACGTGGGCGTATGCTTCGTCATCATGACCTACTATGCCGTAATCCTGGCCTGGTCCTTCCGCTACATCTTCTTCGCCGTCACCAACGCGTGGGGCGATGACCCGCAGAAGTTCTTCTTCACGAAGTTCCTGGAAACTTCCAGCCAGACCGCCGTTATCGGCTCCCCTGTCTGGGGCGTAATGATCCCGCTGGCACTCATGTGGGTAGTGGTAGTTGGCATCATCGCTCTTGGCGTGCAAAAGGGCGTCGAGCGCGCTAACAAAATCTTTATCCCGCTGCTGGTAATAGTCTTCGCCGCCCTGGTCGTGCGCGCGCTGCTGCTGCCCGGCGCCATGGAAGGGCTAAACTCCTTCTTCACTCCTGACTGGTCCGCAATCGCCAAGCCGAAAGTGTGGATGGCCGCGTTCGCGCAGATCTTCTTCTCCATGTCGGCGGGCTTCGGCATCATGCTGACCTACGCCTCCTACCTGCGCCGCAAATCGAATCTGACGGGCACCGCCCTAGTGGCGGGATTCGCGAACTCCTCGTTCGAAATCCTGGCCGGAATTGGCGTGTTCTCCGCACTCGGTTTCATGGCATACCAGCAGGGCGTGCAAGTGTCTGATCTGGAAGGCCTGTCTGGCATTTCCCTGGCGTTCATCACCTTCCCGAAGATCATTTCAATGATGCCTGGAGGCGCCTTCTTCGGCATCCTTTTCTTCGTTTCGTTGACGTTGGCGGGCGTAACCTCGCTGCTGTCGCTGGTACAGGTCGTCTCCGGCGCCTTTGCCGACAAGTTCGGCTGGCCCGTAAAGCGCGCGGCAATCCTGCTTGGCTCCTTAGCCGGCGTGATCTCGCTGGTGCTGTACGGCACCACCTCGGGCATGGGCGCCGTGGACACGGTGGACGCGTTCATCAATTCGGTCGGCGTCGTCTTCGCAACCATCCTCATGGCCGTTGCCGTGTCATGGGTCTGGCCCAAGCTGAAGCCGCTGCGTGACCATCTGAACGTACTATCTACCGTGCACGTGGGACGCTGGTGGACCTGGATGATCAGGCTGTTCATACCGCTCTTCCTAGGGATCATGCTGGTGCTGTCCATAAAGGACTACCTGTGTGAAGGCTACGGAGAATACCCCACCTGGTACGTGGCCGCTTTCGGGTGGGGGTGCGTGGCACTGTGCGCAGTATTTGCCGTCGTGTTCCCTCTGGTGAAGTGGAGGGATGAAGAATCGCTTGAGGGCGAACACGACCTGAGTAACGTCGACTGGATTAAGGAGGCCCAGAAGTGACCGGGGCAGCAATTATCCTTATGTTGGTTACCATCCTGATCGTGTGGGGCGGCCTGATCGGCTCCGTAGTGGCACTCCACTACATGTCTACCCCCTACGAGCGGGCAGAAAAAGTGGTAGCCAATACACCCCCGCCGGGGACATTACCAAGACTGAATAGTTACAGTAGCTCTTCGCTTTCGGGCTCGCTTCGGACATTAGTTCCGGGGCGGGCCCGAAATTCTGCGCGCGCGGCACGCACTTCGCGAATGATTAGGCCAGCCATCAAAATGGCAATGCCGTTGTAGGAAGTGAAGAACATGATCGCGCAGTTCCATAGGCCCTGTACGAAGTAGTCTAGGGGGTTGGAGTAGGCGGTCATGTGCGATGACACGTAGGTACCGAACATGTCTGTTAAGATCCACCCGATCAGGATCACGATACCCAGTCGGATGAGCCACTTATCCAGGTTCTGTTGCACGCCTACCTCTTCTGTTAGCCAGTTATATGGCAAGTGTACAGGCGAAAAAACAAAATTGAATTGTTATAGTTCCCGTTCAGGGCCTAAACATTAGGAAAATATAATGTTTTTGGCTATTCTGTGCGGCAAAGAGTGCGCTAGTCTTGTGCGCGGAGGCCCCAATTGCAATTACTTCGCCGCATCGCACTGACCCTTCTGGCGGTCACTGTTGTCGCACTAGCCGGTTACGTAGCAACTGACGTGCTGGCTGACCCGGGGAGCTTTGCCTGTAAAGTAGGCGGGCTGGCCCGCCGCTGCGCCCAATTCACCGGTTTTGCCTCACTGGTGGCGTGCGGCCTTTGGATTATTGGGCTGGCAGCGCGCAGCCAGGAACGCTAACTACTTGCGCCGGCGGGTGCCGAAGATCGACCTAGTGATTTCGCGGCCCAACGTGCGTCCAGCCGAGCGCAGCACGTTCGTTAGTACCGATTCCATGTCTTTGCTGCGTTTGGCCCGGGCTTTTTCTGCTTCCTTTTGAGCCCGTTCAGCCTCTTTTTGGGCCTCCTTGTCAGCGGCCGCCTTTTTGGCTTGAGCTTCGGTTTCCGCCTTCGCCTTCTGGGCGCGCTCGGCTAGCTCTTCGGTGGCCGAGTGCGGGTCAACTGCGGTCGCGTACTTTTGGGCCAGTGCAGAGGTCGCTAGTTCTTTCACTTTTTCTGGGCTGGCCTGCCCCATAACCGAGGCGGGCGCCCATACCGAGAATGGGGCTACCGGGGTGGGCCTGCCCTTCGGGTCGAGGACGGTCACTACGGCCTCGCCGGTACCCAGATTTGTCAGCACCTCTGCCAGGTCCAGGCTGGTTTCTGGGAAAGTCTTTACGGTCTGCTTGAGCGCCTTCTGGTCTTGTGGGGTGGCCGCCCTCAGCCCGTGCTGGATGCGGGAGCCGAGCTGCGCTAGCACGTCTGCCGGAATATCGTTGGGGGACTGAGTGACGAAAACTACCGAGACTCCTTTCGAACGGATCAACCGCACCGTGTGCACCACCTGGCGCACGAATTCTTTGGTGGCATCGGTAAATAGCAGGTGAGCCTCATCGAAAACAAAGGTCAGGTGGGGTTTGTCGACGTCGCCCACTTCGGGCAAGGTCTGGAATAGTTGCGCCAGCAGCCACATGATGAGGGCGGAGATGAGCGCGGGACGGGTGGACATGTCCCCGACCTCAAGCAACGAGATGACGCCCCGTTCGCCCTGCTTAGCTAGCAGGTCGGCCGTGTCAAAGCTGGGCTCACCAAAGAACTTGTCACCACCTTGCGATTCCAACGCGCTGAGCGTGCGCAGGATGACCCCCGCCGTAGCAGGACCAACCCCGCCAATACTGGCCAGTTCGGCCTTTCCCTCTTTAGAGGTCAGGAACGCGATTACTGAGCGTAGGTCGCCCAGGTCTACCAGGTATAACCCGTTGGAGTCGGCCCAACTGAAGATGAGCTGGAGCGCCTGCTCCTGGGTGGTATTGAGCTGCAATGCGCGGGCCAATAGGAGCGGCCCAAAATCGGTGACGCGAGTTCGCACCAGCGCGCCCGGAACGGGAGCTTTCGCACCGGAAGGGGTAAGTAGTTGGACGGGGAAAGCATCCCCCTTCCAATCTTGTCCGTTGGCGCTAGTGCGCTGCGTTAGCTTGTCTGAGGCCTGCCCGGCCTCGGCCAGGCCGGTAAGATCGCCCTTCACGTCCACCAGCACGGCGGGGCAGCCGGCCCCAGAGAGCCCCTCGGCCAGCAGCTGCAACGTGCGTGTCTTGCCCGTGCCTGTAGCACCCGCAACAAGCAGGTGACGGTTCATGATCGAAAGCGGCAGCTTGGCAGTTACGCCGGGAGTGGGGGCCCCGCCCTCAAGAAGAGTGCCCAAAGTTATGGTCTGTAGGTCATCCGTAAACGAGTAGCCGGCCTTGATGTGCTGTGCCAGTTCCGAAGGTTCATGGGACCCTTCCGCTGGTGCCTCGGCGGTGTTCGAATCGGGTTGTGCAGGCGGTGGCGTCTGGGGCTGATCCGAATCTTCCCCGGCCGTCTGGGAAGGGTCTGCTTGAGCGGCGGCTGCGCGGGCTTCGGCGGCCTCAGCTTTGAGGCGAGCTGCTTCGGCTTTTGCTTCTGCGGCTTCGGCGCGGGCGGCGGCTAGTTGGGCTTGTAGCTCCTCGGGGCTTTCATTTGCACTCACACTGGAAAGCATAGTGGATAAAACGCAGTGGCTGCGGGCTAATATCGCCGCTAGCACCGACACGCGTGGTTGGGTGCTAGCGGCGAAAGGAAAGTCATGCAGCGTGTACTTCCGGACTCGGATCAGGTTCTCCGGTGATCCGGTTGCGCAGATCGCGACGGACAATCTCTATGGACCACAACCAGACAACGTGTCCGAAGAATTCCGAGAAGTGCTCTGCGAAAGGCTGATTCCAAGGCGCGGGAACAATGCCAAGGGCGGGCATTAGTAGAACGTGAAACAGTACGTAGACCACAATGCCGAAGGCTGCACCCTGCCACAGGGTGACCTTCGTGTTCACTTCTGCTAGCAGGCAGTAGAGTACCGCGAAGAAGATCGCGAACGAAAAGTGAATTAAAAACGAGTAGATGGGCAGCGCATTGCCGTTGTAAGTGACAGAAGTATGCGACGCTTCGGGGGACATGCCCAATAATTCCAGGGTGGATTGGGGCGGGTTAGTCGCATTGCGTTCTGGAGTTCGCGGAGGGAAGGGAACCTCCCAGCCGAATTTCACGATTGCCGAGAAGAAACCGCCAATGATGCCTACGAGGGCGGCAACTTTGTAGTTGCGTTGGGCGGGATTAGTGGTGATCATTAGTCCTCACTCTATTTTGGTGAGCAAGAGCGCAGTGAGTGACTTTCAAATGCGGCGAGCGCTCGTCGCATCCCGAGCGACAGCGCTGCAGTCCTTGCGGCTCGGCGAACTGCCGGGTCGCAGGTGATCATATCCTTTGTTTGGTTTGGGCGGCTAATACAAACGAGGACGCAATTACTGCCAGTCCGGCGAAGGGAAGAGCCCACAGGCTGACTCGGACGCCGAATATGTCGACGATTTTGCCGATTAGTGGGGGAGAGACAAGGAAGGCGACGCGCATGAGCCAAGCTAATACGGCAAGTCCGGTACCTGGACGCAGGCTGGGAATATCGTCTGCCGCGTTCATTGCGATCGGCACTATTGTTGCAGATCCGAAACCTGCCAGTGCCAGTCCGGTAACCGTGGTGAAAGCAGAGGGGAAAAGCATAGACGCGAACATTCCCACGGTGATTAGCACCCCGCCTAGGCTGATTACAGTGCGTGGCCCCCAACTGTCGATCAGGCGGTCGCCAACCATGCGGCCAATCAGTTGGGCAGCGAAAGCGGCCACGTAGGCGCTCCCTGCCAAAGCAGCGGAAATGCCTAGGAAATCGCGCATGTAGAGGGTGGCCCAGGCCTGGGCGTTGTCCTCTACCAGGGCGCCTGCGATTGCTAGGAAAATCAGTGCGGCCAAGGCCAGGATGGGGGATATGCGGATGGTATGTACTGCCGCTGCGTTGGCTTCCTTCTCCGCGTTATGCCCGTCCGGTCCGGGAAGGGTGTACCTGAACGCCACCTGTCCTAGCAGCGCGAATAGGCCGCCGGCTAGCAGCATGTGACACCCGATTGGCAGCCCCACGGCAATGGCGACGGATGCCAGTAGGCCGCCCGCGACAACGCCTCCAGACCAGGCGGCATGGAAGGAATTGATTATTGAGCGGCCGTACTGTTTTTGTACTCGCAACCCGTGCGCGTTCTGGCCCACGTCCACGTTGGCGTCGCAGAAGCCGCAAGCGAAGAAGCTGGCAGCGAAGGCTGCATACCCTATGTCGATGCCCAGCCATCCGGCCTCCCTGAATGATACTAGGAACCCGGCTAAAGCGAATAGGACCCCCAAAATGGCGGTTCCGGAGGCGGCGACCCGCGCCGAGCCCCATTTGCGAATTGCCCAGGCGGTAATGGCTCCGCCGCACATGCCGCCCAGGGGAAATAGGGCGACCGTTAGCCCGTAGGTGGAACCGCTCAGCTCGAACACGTCTTTTATGGCCGGGTAGCGGGGTACCATGCCCGCCATCAGCGCTCCATTGGTAAAGAAGAGGGCGGTTACTGCCGCCCTTGCTTGTCGTGTCTGTGCTGATACTAGTTGCATTCTGCTCCTGGGCCGAGTTTGGGCTTGGTCAGGGTTCCTCGATCTATCAAAAGAGGTGGGTACATTTTTGAGCGCACCGCCTTGTGCGGGGCCAGTGCGAGCCGAATAGTGTACGCCCCCATTTCCTTCCGAGGCCCGGAGACCTCGGTAAACATGGGGGGAATATAGGGGTGGAATCGGGCCTCCCCGCCCAGAGCGATTACTGAATAATCGACCCCTAAGGCAAGTCCGCGATCCTTTAGGATGGCTACCGCAACGGCTGCTATCTCCCCATTTTCGGCAAGTAGCAGCGTGGGCGCATCTTGCTGGCATAAGCAGTCGGCCACGTCCAGGGCGTAGCTCGGGTGAGTGGGGACGCACATTTCGCGCACGCTGATCCCGCTTTCCCTGCAGGCAGCAATGGCGGAAGTAGCAATGGTGCGGCCGGTACGAGGTACCGAACCGTCGGTGGCAACGTCGCGCGTGAGTAGGAGGGCGTTGCGGTGGCCGTATTTTGCCCCTTCGGCTACGGCCATTCTTCCCACCGCCGCGAAGTCAGATTCGACGTATGGCAACCCTCCGCAGCGTCCTGTCAGCCCTAGCATTACGCCCGGGAAATGCTCTTCCAACATGACCTGTTCGCGCCAGTCATCCGTGGACACGTCCATCAGAATCATTGTGTCTACTACGCGCGAGCGCAGGAATCGCCGGAAGGCTTCACTGTCCGAGCCGGTTAGGAACGGCAGTACCAGTGAGGCACCAACCTTCTGCACCTCCGAGTGCATCCCCGCCATATATTCGGTGGCAATGGAGTCCACCCCATACACTGCCGGAATTGTGTGCAGGCCGATCGTGTGCGCAGACCGCGACGCCAGCGCACTAGCCGTCGCATTGGGGACGTACCCTAACGCCTCGACTGTGGCTAGGACGCGCTCGCGGGTGGCTGCCGAGGTGGGGCGGCGTCCGGAAAGTACGTAGGAAACGGTAGAGGGCGACACCCCGGCCGCGCGAGCCACGTCCTGCCTGGTGACCATCGGTGTCGCCCTCTTTTCTGCTATTTCAGGTGTACCCAGATGGCGCTGTCGCGTTCTAGGTGTACCTTGCCGTCTTCGGCAGTGGCGCCCTTAGTGGCTACCACTGCTTCGCCCTCGATGTTGAGGGTGGCGTCTTCGCCCAGGTTCAGTGCCACTAGCACCTGCCCGTTGGTGAAGGCTAGCACGTCCTCGGGCGAGTCGCCCCACTGGAGGTCGCCCGTGCCCATGGAGAATGCCCTGCGCTGGGACAGAAGATGACGGTAGTGCGCCAGCGGCGAGGCCGAATTCTGCTCTTGCAGGTCGGCTGCCAGCTCTGCCCACAATTCTGGCTGCGGCAACCATGGGGTGCCGGTGCCGAAACCGTAGTTCTTGGCGTCGTGTACCCAAGGTAGCGGGATGCGGCAGCCGTCGCGGCCGGGAACGCGTTTACCGGTGCGGAACCAGGTGGGATCCTGGCGGGCGTCGTCATCCAGAGTGGTGTGCTCGGGCAGTCCCAGCTCTTCGCCCTGGTATATGTAGGCGCCGCCGGGAAGCCCCATCATGAACGTGGTGGCCGCTAGCGCGCGGCGGAGGCCTAGCTCGCGATCCGGCTGCGGATCCGAGGCGCCAATGCCCGACTCGGTGTCGTGGCCGACCTCGTAGCCCAGCCTGGTCGCGTGCCGGACTACGTCGTGATTAGACAGTACCCAGGTGACGGGTGCGCCTACCTTGCCAAATTCGGTGCGAGTGGTGTCGATTACCTGCCGAAGTTCTGCTGCCTGCCACGGGGCCTTCAGGTAGGCGAAGTTGAACGCCTGACTCATTTCGTCCTCGCGCACGTATTTGGCGGTGCGCGACAGGGGATCAACCCATGCTTCGGCTACCATCATGCGGTCGCGGCCGAATTCGTCCAATACTTTGCGCCACTCGCGGTAGATCTCGTGGACCCCATCCTGGTCGTAGTAGGGTTCCACGTTCTTGCCGCTGGTTTTTTCCGGGTCCCACCGGTCCGGGCCAATAGTGTCGTCGGGCAGGCCTTCGGCCTTTACGAGGCCGTGGGCCACGTCGACGCGGAAACCGTCGGTACCCTTTTCGCACCAGAACCGGAGGTAGTTCCTAAATAGTTCGTGTACCTGCGGGTTCTTCCAGTTGAAGTCCGGCTGTTCCGGATCGAACAGGTGCAGGTACCACCAGCCGCGGTCCTCTTCCTTGCCGGTGCGCAGGTCCACCTTGGACCAGGCGGGTCCGCCAAACATGGAACCCCAGTTGTTGGGAGCCCCGTCTTCGCTGTAACGGAAGATGTAGCGGTCGCGTTCGGGCGAGTTCGGCCCGGCAGCTAGTGCCTCCTTGAACCACTTATGGTCCGAGGACGAATGGTTCGGCACCACGTCGATGATCACCTTTATGCCCAGGGCGTGGGCGCGAGAGACCAACTTGTCGTAGTCGGCCAGGGTGCCATAGTCCGGGTTGATGTCGAAGTAGTCCGCAACGTCGTAGCCAGCATCTGCCTGCGGCGAGGGGTAAAACGGCGATACCCAGATCGCATCTACCCCCAGTTTGGCCAGGTAGTCTAGCTTCGAAATGATGCCAGGCAGATCCCCCAGGCCGTCTGCCCCCGAGTCCGCGAAGGATCGTGGGTAGACCTGGTAGATTACTGCGCTGCGCCACCACTGATCCATGTCCGGGCGCATAGTGGTATCGGTCAAGATTCCCCCTCCTAGGTTCTATTGTTTGACGCCACCGGCGGCTAGGCCGGCTACGATTCGGCGTTGGAATAGCAGTACAAGGATCACTAGCGGGATAGTGACTATCACGCCTGCCGCCATCTGTGATCCGAACGGGGTCTCAAAACCGCTGACCCCGCCAAATTTAGAGATAGCCACGGGGGCTGTTTGCATCTCGGGCTTGTTGATCATCGTAACGGCGATCAGGAATTCATTCCAGGTGTTGATGAATACGATGATCGCGGTGGTGAACACGCCTGGGGCGGCAATGGGCAGGATGACTCTGCGGAATGCCTGCCCGGGGGTGCACCCGTCTACCATTGCGGCCTGCTCTAGTTCGCGTGGCATCTGCTTGAAGAAGCTGGTCAGATTCCACACTGCCAGAGGCAAAGCGAAGGATAGGTCGGGCAGGATCATAGCCTGGTAGGTGTTGATCCATCCCCATGCGGTGAACAGTTTTAGCAGCGGCACAACGATTGCCACTAGTGGGAACATCGAGGTGGCGATCACAATTGTCAAGATGATTGATTTTCCAGGAAATTCCAGTCGCGCCAGGGCGTATGCGGTGACGGTCGCGATGATTAGGGCTAGCACGGTGGTTAGACCTGCCACTAGCACCGAGTTCAGCAGCGACCTGCCGAATTGGCGCGACGGGTCGAACACCTGCGTGTAGTTTTCCATGCTTAGCGTCTTCGGCCACAGGGTCGTGTCGAAGATGTCTTTAGTGGGGCGAAGCGACGAGACGATCATCCAGTAGAAGGGCGCCAGACAGAAGATGACTATGGTGGCGATCCCTATCCACGAGGACGTGTTGGACAGTCCCACTTTTAGCTTTGAGTCCTTCATCGGGTCTGCTCCTTCCCAGAAGCGTTGGCAACTCTGGTAACGCTGCTACCCTTTTGGGCCGCGCTAATTTCGGCTGGCCTGGTTGATGTGATTGACTTTTTCGACCTCTTGAAGAATTGCGATAGTCGCAGTTTGGAACCGGAGTTTGGTTCGTCTACCAGCTCTGCGCCCAGTACCTTGACGAAGGCGAAGGCGATCATGAATACGTAGATGAACAGCACAACTGCGTAGGCCGCTGCACTGCCGTAGCGCAGGTTTGAGGCGTCGTCTTGCACCAGCATCGACAGGGTTTCTACCGAAGCTTTGCGCGGACCGATCAGAATGTAGGGAAGGTCGAACATGCGCAGCGCGTCGAGCATGCGGAACAGTACCGCTACTACGAGGGCGGGTTTCACTAGCGGCAGCGTAATGGTCATGAACCTGCGCCAGGCACTCGCACCGTCAATCTTGGCGGCCTCGTAGACGTCGTCGGGGATGACCTGAAGACCCGCAAGTGTTAGCAGCCCGATGAAGGGTGCTGTCTTCCAGGTGTCAGCGATGATGATCGCAAACTTTGCCGGCCAGTCCGAAGTTGCCCACAGGATTTGCGTGTTGAACAGGGCGTTTGCGGCGCCGTGCGCGTCAAAGATCCACTTCCACAGCACTGCGGAAACAGCGGTAGGAATGGCCCAGGGGACCAAGATTGCGGCTCGCACTAGGCCGCGTCCCTTCATGGCCTTGTGCATGATCAAGGCCATTGCCACACCCAACACGGTTTCGATCGCTACCGTGACAGTGGCGAAGAAAGTGGTGTTCCAGAAAGCGTTCCAGAAGCGGGAGCCGGTGTCGCCGCGGAAGATGTTGACATAGTTTTCCAAGCCGACGAACGGTTCGCTGTCGCGGACGAAGCCCGTGGATGGGTCAATGCCGCGAAAGCCCCACAGGGATTGGTAGAGGGCGGAAATGGTGGGGAACAAGATGACGATGGCAATGACGATGATGGTGGGGGAAACCAGCCATCCGGCTAGTTTCGCCTGCGCCTTCCCCGAATCGGTCAATGCCAGTGATTTAGATTTTGCCATGGCAGTTTCCTTTACTTCCCCGAGGTCATTTTGGTTAGCTTCTTTGCCAACCCGTCCAGGGCCGGACCCGTTTCGGTTTCACCTTTCAGCACCGGGAATACGGCGTCCTGAATGGTGGTGGAAACATCCCCGTAGTTGTAAACCTGCGGGCGGGGCACTGCGCTCTCGATGGATTTCTTCAGTGACGGCAGGTAGGGGAATTGTTTGATCAGGCTCGGGTCGTCGTAGAGCGAGGTGTAGATAGGAGCCAAAGTGGTTTCGGTTAGGAGCCGCTTCTGGATGGGCTCCGAGGTGTACCACTTGATGAAGTCCAGGGCAGTGGCCCTGTTCTTGCAGTAGGAAGAGATAGCCGCGTTGTGCCCGCCTAGAGAGGAGGTGCCGCCCTCGGGCTTGTCTGCGGTAAAGCCAGGCATGGGGGCAACGCCCATCTTGTCGCCCAGTTTTTCCTTGCTGAGGGCGTATTGGTACGGCCAGTTGCGGTAGTACAGGACGCGCTCTGATTCAAAGGCGTTGCGGCCTTCTTATTCCTTGTAAGTTAGTGATTCTTTGGGGATGAAGCCGCTCTTGAAACCGTCGGCGATAACTTTTAGCCCCTTCTTCGCTTCGGGGGAGTTGACCTTGACTTTGCCGTCCTTGTCAACCGTCTGGCCGCCGAAGGCGTGAATGGCTTCGTCCGCATTTACGGTTAGGCCTTCGTATTTGGCGAATTGGCCGGCGTAGCAGCCAATGTCTTTGTGGCCCGGAAGAGCCCGGACTGCATTGCAGCCTTTCTTCATGTCATCCCAGGTCTTGGGGGCTTTGGTAATGCCCGCCTTTTGCAGAAGGTCTTTGCGGTAGAACAAGATGCCGCCATCGGAGCCGTGCGGCATAGCGAAGAGCTGACCGCGGTACATGCCGGTCTGCCACACCGGAGGAAGGATCTTTTCCTTAGGGAATTGGTTTTCGGGTAGCGGCAGAATCCATCGGTAGGCAGCAAATTCCGCCATCCACACGTTGTCTAGAGATAGTACACAGAACGAATCGGACTTGGTCTGCGCGTTTTGCACCATCGAATTGCGTTGCTGGTCCGCTTCGGAGGATAGTTCAATCATGGTCACGCGCTCTTTGGGGTGGGCCTTATTCCAGTCCTCGAGCATCGGTGCTAGTTTGCCGGAGTTGTCTTTGCCCTGCACGTATGTGATGGGGCCTCGGCCTTCGATCTTTCCTGATTTGATGTCTTCTTCACTTACCGTATTGCCGCCGCACGCTGTAAGTGCTAGTGCAGCGCAAGCGGCCAAAGCGCCAAGTGAGAGCGCTTTTGTCTTCATCTCCGCGTAACTCCTTTGTTAATCGGGACGGGGTGTCGTACGCCTTCTCGACGCGCGTCGACCATTCCAGTGTAGCCCTTTGGGTGCGGAGGTTGTAAAGCCTAAAAAGGGATCTCCTCTTAGTTTTCCTTTGCGGCTACTTTTTCTTGTTCTTCATTGCCGAGCTAGCGCGCTCCGCCGTCTTCTTCGCGAACTTACTGGTAGAAGTGAAGGCTTTTCTAGTTGCCTTAGCGGTCGTAGAGCCCGCCCTCTTCACGCCTCTCCCCATGGAACGGCCGACCTTTGTTGCGCCCTGCCTGCCTTTAGTGCCACTTTGGCGCAATAGTTCCTTCGCTTTGTCGAGGGCGGCGATGATCTTAGGTCTGGTAGGAATCCAAAATGCGCGCCACCGCTGCTGAATATTCTTAAAGGAATCGGGCCTGCCAAGTGCTCTTGAAGTGCCTAGAGCGGAAAGTAACACAAGCGCGGTTAGGGCCCAGATGACTACCTGCGACAGCGAAAAGCCGGCATTGTCGCGCCCTTCAACAGCGAAACCGGTATTAAGTACGCGCGGGTTAGTCCAGGTCACGGTGTTGCCGTCTGCCTTGGCCCCGTAGGAACCGGAAATGTCGGTGACCGGCCCGGGGAAGGTGATCGAGAACTTGAATTGCGCGCCCTCGACAATGCTGGAGTAAGAAGGGTCCCCCGGCAAGGACACGCGGTAGCGGCCGCTGTAGTGCTTGATGGTTACGAAAGGCGAACCAGAGTTAGCGATCGGCTGCGGCTTGGTGAAGTCGATGACGCAGTTGATCTCTTGTTTGGTGGATTTGTCTTCCACGCGCGTCTGCCCTTGTCCGCCCGCTTGCAGCAGCAGGTTCTTTAGCGAAGTGCACGTCAGCTGACTACCGGCCTCGACAGGCACTGCCAGCGTGGAGTGCATCGTGTATGTCTGATCCGGATAGATATGCAGTGAAGTATCCGCTTCGCACCCACTCAGAACAACGGCACAAAGGCACAGTAATAGCGCGAGTAGGCCGAAGCGACGACGGGCGGAAGCAGTTCTCATGCTCTAAGCGTTCCACATTTTCCGCGCCTGCGGGTAATGGAATTGGCGCGCACGGGTTCGCCTGCGCCCACTTTGTGTCGGCACCAGGCAGGCAAAGAAAAGTGGCTCTACCTGGGAAAGGTGTAAAGGCAGCCGAAAGTGTTTAGTCTTCTAAGCGGACCGAAAGCCTAAGTTTTGGGCGCAATAACTCCGATTCGGAAGTACATCGTTATGCAGCAGACCCCGCACATCAACCCCACAGGACCAATAGCGAACACGGTACTAATGCCAGGAGACCCCCTGCGCGCAAAATTTATTGCCGAAACCTATTTGCGTGACGTAGTCCAATTCAACTCGGTGCGCGGGATGCTGGGCTTTACCGGCACGTATGAGGGGACTCAGGTTTCCGTGATGGGCTCTGGCATGGGGATCCCCTCCATCAGCCTATATGCCCACGAACTGATTCACTTCTTTGGGGTGCGCAATGTTATCCGGGTAGGTTCTTGTGGCGCTTTACAGCCCGACCTGGACTTATACGATGTGGTGGTGGCGTCCTCAGCTTCGACTGATTCAAATTTCATCAACCAGTTCAACCTGCCGGGAACCTATGCTCCCACCGCTTCCTGGGATTTGCTCGAGGGCGTATACCAGGAGTCGCTGCGCCAAGACACCCCGATTCACGTAGGTAATATCTTGTCCTCGGACGTGTTCTACAACTTCGACCAAACCGTGAATGAGCGGTGGGCGAAGATGGGCGTACTCGCCGTGGAAATGGAATCTGCCGGCCTGTATTCGGTAGCCGCCGAGGCCGGAGCTAACGCCCTCGGTATATTTACCGTCTCGGACAACATAGTCACGGGCGCGCACACCAGTGCCCAGGAACGCCAGGAGGCCTTCACTAAGATGATCGAACTGACCCTGCCCGTAGCAGCCAAGGAGGCCCAGAAGTGACTGCCGCAGCTAAGAGCGCAAAACTAAAGAGGTCGCCCTCACCGGAGGCTGCGGTCCCGATCATGCTGTTCACGTTCGTGTTCAGCCTGATCATTGACAATGGCTTCAAGTTCATGACTTCCTCGATGGGGCAGGCGCTGCACCTGAGTCTGAACCAGGTGTCACTGCAAGCATCCTTGGCGGGCATTCTGATCGGCATCGGGGCGGTTGTCTACGCGGCGCTGTCAGACTTCGTGCCCGTCCGCACCCTGATGTTGGCGGGCATTACGTTGGCTATCGTAGGATCCCTCCTGGGCTTCTTAGGGCAGGCTTCGTGGCCGCTCGTGCTGCTAGGACGCATCGTCCAAACTGCGGGGCTGGCTGCGGCGGAAACACTGTACGTCATTTACGTGACGAAGCAGCTGAGTGAGGCCCAGCAGAAAACCTATCTTGGTTTTTCGACGGCTGCCTTCCAGGCATCCACCCTCTTCGGGGCGTTGGCCAGCGGTTTCATGGCCACCTACGTGTCCTGGACTGCCATGTTCGCAATCCCGCTGATCCTGGTGTTCGCCATTCCAATTATTTTGCGTACCGTCCCCGCGGACGAAGAACTACAAACCGGCAAGGTGGACTGGATCGGACTGGCGCTGATCGCCATCTTCGCCTCCTCGCTGATCATGTTCATGCAGGAATTTAAGATTGTCTGGCTGGCGCCAACCCTTTTAGGCATCGTCCTATTTGCCGTGCACGTAGCCAAGTCGCCCGCGGCGCTAGTGCACCCCCGCTTCTTCCGGAACGGGCGTTATATCTGGGCGCTGGTGTTTGTGTTCATCGTCTACTCGGTACAGCTCGGCTTCATCGTGTTGTTCCCCGCCGTTGCGCAGCAGGTACACGGTTACAAGGCTGCGGGTGCGTCCCTGCTGCTAGCGCCCGGTTATGTCGGCGCCATCTTGGTTGGAGTGGCTTCCGGTAAGATCGGCCAACTGCTGTCTACCCGCAAAGCAATCTACACTGCGGCCGCCTCTATTGTGATTGCGCTGCTGCTCATGGGCTTCTTCATGAAGGCTTCCCCGGCAGTGTTCGTCGTGGCCTCGCTGCTGTTCGCGTGCGGCTACGCCCTTATGTATGCCCCGCTACTGTCGTCTGCGCTAGCAAAGATTCCCGGCGAACAATCTGGCATTGCCGTTGGTTTCTATAACTTGACTGTGAACATTGCGATTCCGTTGGGCATTGCCTACAGCGCGAAGCTGGCCGACCTGCACCTGGAGCTTCCCGGGGTGCTCGGGGGCACGGGCGGATACGCGGCGGTCATGTTTATCCTGGCTGCGATAGCCCTGGTCGGTGCCATCATCTATGTGGTTGCCGATACAAACATGGCTCGAATTGAAAAGCGGAACCGGCAGCGCCGGACCCTACAGGAGGAAAAGTGAAACGTTCGGAATTAGCTCGCATGATCGATCACACCTTGCTGAAGCCTGAAGCAACCCCCGCGGACTTTGAGGCTCTAGGCAAGGAGGCCGCCCGGCTGGGCACCTATTCCGTGTGCGTTTCGCCCTCGGCTCTACCACTTTCTGTTCCCGAGGGCGTGCACGTGGCCACCGTCTGCGGCTTCCCCTCAGGGGCTGTAAAGCCGCAGATCAAGGCTGCAGAGGCGGCACAGGCTGTCAGCGATGGTGCCGAAGAAGTTGACATGGTGATCAACGTGGGCAACGCCAAGGCAGGTAATTACGCCCAGATCGAGGACGAAATTGCGCAGGTGCGCGCTGCTATCCCCGCCGCGGTGTTGAAAGTGATCATAGAATCAGCAGCCCTAACCGACGAGCAGATTGTGGCCGTCTGTGAGGCCGCTGTAGCCGCTGGCGCTGATTTCGTAAAAACTTCTACCGGATTCCACCCAGCCGGAGGTGCTAGCGAACACGCCGTGGCGCTGATGGCAAAGACTGTGGCCGGCAAGGCCGGGGTGAAAGCATCGGGCGGCATTCGCACGGCCGAAGCGGCACAGAAAATGGTGGCTGCAGGAGCCACCCGCCTAGGTCTATCGGCGTCGGCAAAAATCCTGCAGGAAATGGCGGACTAATGCAGCTACTAGCCAGGGCAAAACAGTGGGCACAGGCAGATCCCGACCCGGCCACCAAGGAAGAACTACTCCGGCTCATAGAGGCCGCCCAGGCTGGTGACAAAGATGCGAAAGGCCAGTTGAAGGACGCATTTTCTGGGCCTTTGCAATTTGGCACGGCGGGGCTGCGCGGCGCCCTCGGCCCCGGCGAGTCGCGCATGAACGAAGCGGTAGTGGTGCGCGCTACCGCGGGGCTGATGTCCTGGCTGAACAGCAAAGTTGCAACCCCCAGGGTGGTAATTGGGTGCGATGCGCGCTACGGCTCTGCCCAACTTGCCTCAGCAGCTGCCGAGGTCGTTAGCGCGGCCGGCGGCGAAGCGCTCAAGCTGGCCCCCGCACAACCCACTCCCATCACCGCCTTCGCCGTGCGGAAGTTGGGTGCCGACGCGGGAATCATGGTGACCGCCTCCCACAATCCTGCTCGCGACAACGGCTACAAGGTCTACCTTGGTGGCCGAATCGCCACCGGTCCAGCTCAGGGGGTGCAGATCATCTCGCCCGCCGACGCTCAGATCGCGGAGGCCATCGTTGCCGCCAAGCCTGCAAACCAAGTGCCGCGCTCGCGGCAGGGGATAGTGGCCGTGGACGTGGCCGAAGAATACCTACGAGCGGTGGTGGCTCCTTCCCCGCAGCAGGATTTAAAAATCGTGCTTACCCCCATGCACGGGGTGGGCGGCCCCCTGTGCCGAAAGGCGCTGCAGCGGGCTGGCTTCGCTGACGTAACCCTGGTGGCTGCGCAGGCGGATCCCGATCCTGACTTTCCGACCGTCGCCTTCCCCAATCCGGAAGAGGTCGGGGCGCTCGACCTGGCATTCGAAACCGCAACCCAGGTTGGCGCCGACCTAGTCATAGCGGTAGATCCGGATGCGGATCGCTGCGCCGTCGCAATACCCGCTGGCCAGGGGTTTAAACAACTATCAGGGGAGGAGACTGGAGCCCTGTTGGGAAACGCCGTTGCGGCGCAAGGAGGCAGCGGTACCCTGGCAACTTCGATCGTGTCTTCGCGCCTACTCGGAGAGATAGCGCGTGCTAACGGGCTGGACTTTGTGCAGACTCTGACCGGCTTCAAATGGATAGCTTGTACCCCAAACCTGCTCTACGGTTACGAAGAAGCCATCGGCCACTGCCCGGCACCTGCCCTAGTGCGCGACAAGGACGGAATTGCCGCAGCGGTAGCCATTGCCAAGCTCGCTGCCAAACAGAAAAAAGCGGGCAATACTTTGCAAGATGCGCTCGACGAGCTGGCCCGTCGCTTCGGCCTGTACCAAACCGCACCGCTGACCTTCCGCGTAGACTCGCTCCCAGAAATTGAGCGGGCAATGGAGCGCCTCCGCCAAAATCCGCCCACCGCCCTCGCCGGAGCAGCAATAAGTAAGATCGAGGATCTTTCGAACGGTACTGACACGCTGCCGCCCGCAAATGTCCTAGTTTTGCAAACTGAAGCAAACGACCGGGTAGTGATCCGCCCCTCGGGAACCGAACCTAAGCTCAAGTGCTACCTAGAAGTAGTGTTGCCCGCAGGTGACGAAGTGCCCTATTTAGCCGCAAAACAACGGCTAGAACGGGTCCGTGCCGAGGTTAGTGCCGCGTGCGGACTGTGACAATAAATAAAGGTAAATTGTGACTAATGCTAACTAAGCTTAAAGAAAGTTTTGCATAGAAATAGCCTCTTTCAACGGAATACAAAGTACAGATATGGCCAAAATGTGGGTATAGTAAGGCAAATCTGAAATTGTTCCCAATCGCGGAGGTAACATGGCGAACGTCGCCGAGTCACAGTGGAATCCCCCAGGCAAACGATTTTTCGGGCATCCCCTAGGGCTGATGCCACTATTTACCACCGAAGCATTTGAGCGGTTCAGCTACTACTCGATGCGAGCCATACTGCTCTACTACCTGGTAGACACGCTGGCGAACGGTGGGCTGGCCCTTGACGACGCGATCGGCCAGTCGCTGGCACAGATCTATTCAGCTTCGGTGTTCCTACTGTCCGTCCTGGGCGGTTGGTTCGCAGACCGCGTGTGGGGGCCGCGACGGTCCACCCTGTACGGCGGACTAGTCATTATCGGCGGCCACATCTGCCTGGCCATCCCAATTGCCACTATGTCCTATATAGGCATCATCCTGGTGGCCCTGGGCACCGGCTTGCTAAAGCCGAACATTTCGGCAATGGTCGGAAACCTGTACCGCGACGACGATCCTAAGCGTGAGGCCGGCTTCTCGATCTTCTACATGGGCATCAACATTGGCTCTTTTATCTCCTCGTTCATTGTTGCTGCCGCCCGCAACTGGGGTGGCTACCACGCAGGCTTCTCGGTGGCCGCAGTAGGCATGGGCATAGCCCTCGTCTTCTACATTCAGGGACGCAAGTACCTGAACCCCAGCGTCGATGACGTTCCCAACCCGCTATCGCAGAGTGAACGTTCCCGCATGTGGGTACTGGTAGTAGGCATTATTGCTGGCCTGGCCCTGGTACTGATCCTGGTACACCTGGTGACCGGCAAAGACTGGTTGGTCAATGCGATAGACTCGTTAACGCTGTTGGCTCTGGCCGCACCTATCTGCTACTTCGTAGTGATGTTCCGCTCCAAGAAGGTTACTGTCGAGGAGCGCTCGCGACTGTCCGCCTTCATCCCACTGTTCGTAGCTGCAATGCTGTTCTGGATGATCTTCGAACAGGCTGCGTCCTCGATGGCCGCATTCGCCAAAGACGACACCAACCTGGCAGTAGCCGGCATCACCATCAACCCCGAGTGGTACCAGTCCATCAACCCGATGTTCATCGTGCTGCTATCGCCCCTGTTCGCAGCCCTTTGGACCAGGGTAGGTAGCCGCGTCCCCACCGCCGTGAAATTCACGATCGGTTTGGCGCTCGCCTCCTTGTCCTTCATCTGGTTGGGTGCATGGGCCAGCGTCTATTCCGGCGGAAAATCGCCCTGGTGGGTACTCGCCTTCACCTACGTAATCCAGACGGTTGGCGAGCTGTGTCTGTCGCCTGTGGGGCTAGCAGCCACCACATTGCTGGCACCTAGGGCATTCAAGAGCCAGGCGATGGCACTGTGGTTCCTATCTTCGGCCTCGGGCCAGGCAATCACCGCCCAGGTACTGCAGCATACCGGCAATCTGTCGAACACCACCGTGTTCGTTGGCACCGGCATTGTTTCCTTGGTCTTCACCCTGATCCTGGCATGCCTGACTCCGTGGATTGGGCGCCACATCAACGCTGGGATGAACGAAAACGCGGAATAGTCGGTTCCGGTAACTGAAAATATTGGCCCTCGACAGGTAAAAGCTCCTGTCGAGGGCCAATATTTATGTCTACGTCCCGACCAAACGGGGGAGCCCACTTTGTTTAGTGCCAGTGTCGCATGCGGCAGTGGTGCTTCCGAAAGCCTGGGCGGCCGAAGCCTAGCGGCCCCTCATGTGGGCCATCAAAACCGCGAGTTCCCATGTGTGGGTGGCCGAAGCGGCCGTGGCCGCGCTCGAAATCGGTGCGAGCGCACCGCACACGCTTAGCGAACTTGGGGTCTAAATCTTCTATCTTCTGCGTAATCCGTTCCAGATAGGAAACTAGGTCAGCCAGTTCCTCTTCGGTCAGCACGTCGAAGATCTGTTCTTCGCAAGAAGGCTGCTCTTTTTGTTCCTGCCTAGCTTTTGCGCCCTCTTCTGTCAACGATATGTCCATTGCGCGCCGATCAGATTCTGAGGGGGTGCGTTTTAGCAGTCCTTTCGATTCCAGCTTCGAGATTAGCTCGGCGGCACCTTGTCTGGACATTCCTAGCAGGTAGGTGAGCTCCTTCTGAGTCATTGTCTCCTTCATTGCCAGAAGGGCCAAGACGCGGCCCTGACCGTGTCTTGGATCAGCCCAAGGAGCGCGTCCGCTGCCGCGCCCGCGGCGCTTGTGCATCTGCCACATAGAAATGTAGCGGAGCTTTGCAGCTACCTGACCGCGCAGATCTTCCTCGTCCGATCCGGGGAAGGGGGGCTGGTCGTTCCTGTCGCCGTTAACGTCAGGGCAGTGACGTTCTGGCGAGCTATTGTTTTTGTTTACCATGCGAACTCCTATAAATGGCAAGCACTTGACTATCAAGTACTTGCTATAAAACATACGGACTTAAATAGTAACTGTCAAGTGCTTGCCTTTTGGGTGGCCTCGAAAACCTGAATAGCCGCATCCCGGGCATGGTTCGCTGCCCTACAAATAATCGTCGTTTAGAAGGGATTTCCCCTGGGGTGCGGCTTCTGCCGCACCCCAGGGGCAAATGTGCACTGTATCTACCCGTCCAGTGCGCAGGGAAGGAACTAGGCGCGCAAGCCCTTCTCGATGGCGGCGCCCACTTCCTGGTCAATGTTCTTCCAGTACTTGATCACGTTAGTGAGGACGGGCTCCTTGCCCTGCCCTTCGTTCAGCATGCCGACTACAGTGTCTACCAAGTCAGCGCGCTCCTGGTCGGTGTAAATGTTACGCACCAAATCGTGAGCCTGGCTGAAGTCGTCGTCCTCGGAATGCAAGGTGGCGGCGCTGCGGACCAGTTCTCCATCGCTCTGCCAAGAGGCCTCGTCTACGCCTCCAGCCTGCCCCCAGTCGCGACCGTACGAATTGGGGGCGTATACCGGAGCATCCCCGGAGTCCTCGAATGCCATCTGCCCGTCGAAAGTGTAGGCGTTCGTGTCTACCACAGGGCGGTTTACTGGCAGCTGTGCGTAGTTAGTGCCAATGCGGTTACGTTGGGCGTCCGCGTAGGCGAATGCGCGTCCCAGCAGCATCTTGTCTGGGGATAGGCCCGTGCCCGGAACAATGTTCGAGGGCGCAAATGCTGCCTGCTCGATCTGGGTGAAGAAGTTGGTCGGGTTCTGGTTCAGCGTGAACTTGCCAACCGGGATTAGTGGGTAATCCTTCTTAGAAATAGTCTTCGTCAGATCGAAGGGATTGAAGCGGTAGGTCTTCGCCTCCTCGTAAGGCATGATCTGGAAGTCCACGCGCCACGATGGGTATTCGCCCCGGTCAATGGCCTCGAATAGGTCCTGCCTGTGGAAGTCGGGGTCGGATCCGGCCAACTTTTCGGCCTCGTCGTTGGTCAAGTTCTGCACGCCCTGCTCGGTGTGGAAGTGCCAGCGCACCCAGAACAGTTCGCCCTCGGAATTGATCAGCGAGTAGGTGTGGGAAGAGTAGCCGTTCATGTGCCGGTAGGACTTCGGAATGCCGCGTGGCCCCATAAGGTAGGACACCTGATGGGCGCTCTCGGGGGACAGGGACCAGAAATCCCACTGCATGTTGTTGTCGCGCAAGCCCCTGTCGGGCAGGCGCTTTTGTGATCGGATGAAGTGAGGGAACTTCAGTGGGTCGCGCATGAAGAATGTAGGCGTATTGTTTCCCACCATGTCGAAGTTACCCTCTTGCGTGTAGAATTTAAGCGAGAATCCGCGCACGTCACGCCACGTATCTGGCGATCCCATTTCGCCAGCTACAGTAGAGAAGCGAGCAAGCATCGGAGTTTTCTTACCCTTTTGTAGAAAATCTGCGTGAGTGTACTTCGAAATGTCCTCGGTTACCTCGAAAACGCCAAACGCCCCTGACCCTTTAGCGTGAGGGCGCCGCTCCGGAACGTTCTCGCGGTTGAAGTGAGCTAGCGACTCCACCAGGTGAACGTCGTGCAACACGATTGGACCGTCCGGGCCCACGGTCAGCGAGTGCTCCTCGGACACTACTGGGGCACCAAAGTCCCCTGTAGGGTTCTTTTCTGGGTTCTTGGGCATGGCAACTCCGTTCATTTAGTGGAATATTTTTGCTACTAAAATTTCGCCTTTAGCGACAATTTTAAACTATCCAGAATGTTCCTGTGATGCAGAACAATGCCGTGGAACACATTGTGGCCTGCACCTTTGCAAACGCTGGTCGCGAACTCTCCCTTCCCTGCGCAATGAGGTTTATGCAAGGGCGTTGGCAAGTTTTTGATGCGTTAGAAAAATCAGGGACTTCTGTCCGGTGCAAAAGTTATTTTCGTCTGCAAAGATAGAACATGTCATCGGGCGTTGAGGCTGACGCCCCTTTCAAGGCTCAGGAGGCTGAACAAAGTTATGACCGTTACCGCAAAGGACATCCAGGCCGCTGCTCCGGCTAATGCACCCGAAGAAGTAGTGCAGTGGGTTGCAAAGATTGCCGAAATCACCACACCGGAATCTGTCGAGTTCTCTGACGGTTCCCAGGAAGAATGGGATCGCCTAACCTCGATGATGGTGAAGACCGGGATGCTCACCAAGCTCAATGAGGAAAAGCGCCCGAACTGTTTCCTCGCTCGTTCGCTGCCCTCCGACGTGGCTCGCGTCGAGTCGCGCACCTTTATCTGCTCCGAAAAGGAAGAGGACGCTGGCCCCACCAACCACTGGGCAGATCCGAAGGAAATGAAGGAAACCCTGATTGGTGAAAAGGGTGTCTTCCGTGGGGCTATGAAGGGCCGCACCATGTACGTGGTTCCCTTCTCGATGGGCCCGCTCGGCGGCCCAATCTCTCAGCTTGGCATCGAAATTACTGACTCGCCTTACGTAGTCTGCTCGATGCGCATCATGACCCGCATGGGCGCCAAGGCGCTGGATCTGATTGCCGAAGGCAAGCCGTGGGTTCCCGCAGTTCACTCCGTTGGTGCTCCTCTGGAAGAGGGCCAGGAAGACACTGCTTGGCCATGTAATGACGAGAAGTACATTACTCACTTCCCCGAAGCCAACGAGATTTGGTCCTACGGTTCCGGTTACGGCGGAAACGCACTGCTGGGCAAGAAGTGCTTCGCTCTGCGTATTGCGTCGACCATGGGCCGCCGAGACGGCTGGATGGCAGAGCACATGCTGGTTCTGCGCCTGACTGAAGAGGCAACTGGCAACCAGTACCACGTCACCGCCGCGTTCCCGTCGGCATGTGGCAAGACCAACCTGGCAATGCTGCAGCCCACCATCGAGGGCTACAAGGTAGAAACCGTTGGCGACGACATCGCGTGGATGCGTCCGGGCCCGGATGGCCGCCTGTACGCCATCAACCCCGAGGCCGGCTTCTTCGGTGTTGCCCCCGGTACTTCTTACAAGACCAACCCGATGGCAATGGACACCGCTCGCGCCAACTCGATCTTCACCAACGTCGCACTGACCGACGATGGCGATGTCTGGTGGGAGGGCATTGACACTGAACTGCCCGATCACCTGATCGACTGGCAGGGCAACGACTACACGCCCGAGGACGCAAAGGCTGGCAAGAAGGCCGCACACCCGAACTCCCGTTTCACCGTGCCTGCTTCGCAGTGCCCGATCATTTGCCCCGACTGGGAAGCACCTCAGGGTGTCCCAATCGACGCAATCCTGTTCGGCGGCCGCCGCGCTACCAACGTGCCGCTAGTTGCAGAGCAGTACACCCCGGCACACGGCGTCTTCATTGGCGCAAACGTGTCCTCTGAGGTCACCGCTGCGGCAACTGACGTCAAGGCTGGTTCGCTGCGTCACGACCCGTTCGCAATGCTTCCGTTCTGTGGCTACAATATGGCCGACTACTGGGGCCACTGGCTCGAGATGCAGCAGAAGCTGGGCGACAAGTTCCCGAAGGTGTACCAGGTCAACTGGTTCCGCAAGGACGAAGACGGCAACTTCATTTGGCCAGGATACGGCGACAACTCTCGCGTCCTGGACTGGATCGTCCGCCGCGCTTCCGGCCAGGTAGATGCCATCGAGGGCGTCACCGGCCTGTACCCGAAGTTCGAGGACTTCAACCTCGAGGGCACTGGCCTTGGCAAGGAAGAATGGGACAAGATGTACACCATCGATCCGGAAGCATGGGAAGCCGAGGCTGAAGATACTGCAAAGTACTTCGAGCAGTTTGGCGACAAGGTTCCGCAGCCCCTCCTCGATGAGCTGCAGGCACTGCGCGATCGCATCGCCGCCGCTAAGAAGTAGCCAGCTAGTCTCCTCCAGATAGCTAGAAGAGGGGCCGGTAGGGAAACCTACCGGCCCCTTTCTATGCCCGCTCAGGCCCCGGTAAGGAGCGCCTACTAGGAGCAATAATCGCCCGGCTGGGGCGGCGTGCTCGCCCTCGGGAAAAATAGACAAGAATTTTGCTTGAAAAGTAGAGCCATAGGGAACATGCACCTTTCAACATGCGAAAACTGTGCGTAAAGGCAACAATAAGAGCGTGAGTAATGCATTCGGTACGTCCCCCTTGGCGCAGCTGTTGCCAGTAACGGCGCCAACGGTTATGTTCCGAGAAGAGCACATGTCAAAAGGGGTGGCGCCGCTCTTTGAAATTACTCGTATTGGCAAGTACATGTCGGTGGGGCTGGCTCTGCGCAAGGCAGGCAAGCTGAATGTGCTCACCACAAGAAACAAGATGATTGGGCACCTGCTGGACCTATCCACCAGGGGTCAACTATTGGATCTTGCCTGGTCCAATTTTGAATCGTTGCGCATTAGCCCAGACGGCACCCCTGAACTGCGAATCCGTGTGATTGGGCAGAAGGAAGAACGCTACCTGCGCATAGACAATGGGACGAACCTTATTTCGGCGCTGCTGTGGCGCTTCCCGGTAAAGCACGTGCGCGATCTACTACCAAAGGTAGACATGGGCGATGGGGGTATTGTGGTAGTGCCGCAGGCAGAATCGATTGCCGTAGTCTCGGAGCAGACGGCTCACATCCAACTGGCAAAGATCCTGCAACCGTACGCAGTCAATGCCCGCCCAGCATCTACCTCAACCCCGGTGCCGCTGCGGCTAACCAACAGCGGGTGGGTAGAATACTTGCCGCCGGCCGGGTCTAAGGCTCACGAGTACGCGCAAACTATTATGGAAGTACAAGAACTGCGGAACAAGCGCGGTTACGTGGATGCCTCCTACCGAGTGCACCTGCGGTAGCTGGGCCTTCTGCGATCCGGCGCCCCGCCTGCCCTAACTTCAGAAAGGTGTTTATAGCTAATGAGCCAGCCAGCCTCTAGAGCGTCTAACAGGCTGACCCGACTAATAGCTGTACATTCGGTACAAACCTCTGTGGGCCCCGCCGAGCTGGTCATTACCGTCACTACAAAAGATGGTGCCGTCGAGGCGCGCATAGACGAGCCCGTCTCGCTGCAAGACGAACTGCCCATGATGGTGCTTCGCCGCTTTTCCGAGGTCGTAGCTTGGAAACAACCGGCAGCCGTGCGGATTTCGGCGTGCCGGGTGGCAGACGAGATCAGATCTTACGAAGATTCGTTCCCAATAATTACCCTGGTCGACGGCACCGATCCGATTGCCCGCAAACTGGGGGCTGAGGTGCGCGCGCGGGCCGCTGAGTGGGCCGGAGATAATGCGGCCCATCTGCGGGAGTTGGCGAAAGCGCAGGCTACCCGCAAAAAATTCGAGGACGCCCTCGTGAAACCGCTAGTAGTAGTGGCAACGGACGGTTCGGTAGGAAGAGGAAACCCGCAGGGAGCCTGGGCGTGGATTGATTCGCTTGGGGGAGGCAACGGTGACCTGTATACGGGCGACATCGTTGAGTGCGAGCTGTGGGCAATCATCCGGGCGATCCGCTCGCATCCGAACACTAGGATGCGGATCATTACCGACTCGCAGGTGTCCGTGGATCTGGTGGAAGCGCGACTCTCGCCGCAAGCCAGGCGCGAACGGGAGCAGGGCAAGGACCCGGTGGACATGCCAGAGATCAGCCGGGATGCTTCCGCGCTGGCAGATAAGGCTGCCCGGGCAATCGAAAAACACGTGGGCGTAGTGTCTTTGGAATGGGTGCGCTCGCACGCGGCAAAGCCCCAAAATTTGGCCGAATATATGAATGAGGGCGCCGATACCGCTGCCGTGTTAGTACGGCGACGGCTCAGCGACCCTCAGCTTGCTAATAGGGAGGACGTGCGGGCTCGCGTGCGCACTGTTGCCAGTGCGACGATCGCGAACTACAGGCGTTCCCTCTAGGCCCCAACCTTGTTGGGGTCAGTGACTGGCGGCAAGGTGGACCAGGGGAAATTGATCCACTTATCGGTTTTCTTCAGCACGTAATCTGGCTTGACGATCGAGCGAGACTTCTCGTAGATGACCGCGCTGCGAACCTCAGAGACTTCAACTACTTCTTCGTCGGCAGAAACAACGCCATGCTTGGACACCAGGTCGACAACTAGCTGCAGGGTTTTACCCGAATCTGCTACGTCGTCAACTACCAGCACCTTCTTGCCACGCAGTGCTGAAGTGTCCATGAGCGGGGGAAGAACCACCGGCTCGGGAAGGGTTTCAGCAATGTCAGTGTAGAACTCTACGTTCAGGGTGCCGATCGACTTGGTGCCGAGGGCGTAGGACAGGGCGCCTGCGGGGAGCAAGCCGCCACGGGCTACTGCCACTACCAGGTCGGGCATCCATCCCGATTCGTAGATGTGTTCGGCAAGCGTGCGCATGCCGTCGCCAAAGGCTTGCCAGGTTAGAACTTCGCGGTCGTTTTCCTTCTCCATGTCAATAGCCTAGTGCAAAAATTTTGCGACGCCTAAGCGGATTGCCTACTTGTCAGTGATCATTAGCTCGAAAATGGTGGACAGCGTCGTTGGCGTCTCGCCTACTGTTTCGCCGTAGTGGTCGGTGTAACCCTCCGGGTAGACGTCAAAGACCGTGTAGGCGGTGCGAGCTAGCAGTGCCAGATCCTTCAGGGAACCGGTGCACTTGATGTTCACGGCGTCCATGATGCGCTGGAAGTACTCTTCAATTTCGTGCTGCCATTCGAACTCGGCATACTGCAGAATTTCGTAGCAGTGCTGGTCGCGGGAGGCGTATAGGCGCATTTCCTGGGCGATTATTGCCCTATGGTTGCCGGTAATGGCATCCAGGAACGGAGTTAGGGCAGTTTCCGCACGCTTGGGCGCGGGGGCGTCCATGTCGATACCTTCGAGGACAGTCTGCAGTTCCTCCCACACCTCTACGGTGTGAACGCGCAGGTGCTGGTAGTACCAGCCGATAAGAGTGGATACGAAGTCCGACTTATCTACGAAATTGTAGTAGAAAGCGCCCCGGGTAAAACCGGCAGCTTCCGAAATAGTTCCCACGGTCATGGCGGGGATACCAGTCTTGATTACAAGCTGCAGGCCGCCTTCCAGGAGTGCCTGGCGGGTAGCTTCGCGCTTTGAGTGCTCCCATCCAGTGGGGGCCGCTAGATCAACAGACATAGACATTTTTGCCCTTTAGTTACGTATAGTAGTTTCGGTGTGTGCATGCAATACGCGTACATACGAGTATGACTTTATCGAGGTGGAGCAGCTTCAAGAAGTCCTATTTGTAGGTTTGCCACATGCGGTTATAGCGGATAACTATTGTGCGGCATGCTCGCCACCTCTTCTGATAAGCATATATATTAACGATTTCTAATGAAAGTGGCGACGTGTCCCAAAAGCAGGCAATATACAGGCGCAGGCGCATAGTTGCTGCCCTATTTGTTGTATTTATAGTTGTCTTGGTCATATACGCGCTCGCGGCTATACGTGAAGCCAATCGCCCCGAGTCGGTAGCGCCTGTTTCTGCGGCAGCAACGCCAAAGTTGGATTATTCCGGATTTGAAGCGGGAAATATTATTTCCGACGAAGATTTTGGGAACTGGCTTTCCATGGATGAACGCTCAATCGCACGTTTTATTGAGTCAGCGGGGCAGAGGTGCACGCCCGGAGGAAAAATAGAGTGTCTAAAGTCTGCACGATTTTCCTTAGAAGGCCAGGGATGGACGGAGTATTGTCGGCCCGTTGAGGGCGGCAAGAACCTTCCGGCGGCCACGATCATTGCTCGAGTCGCCGAGGCGTGCCGCCTGAACCCGCAGGTAATACTCGTTACTCTGCAAAAAGAACAGGGCCTTATTACGGCTTCGGAGAAGAATCTGAAACCTACCTCTTATGATTCGGCAATGGGATTCGCGTGCCCGGATGGGGCAAAATGCGACCCGCGCTTTAAAGGGTTTTCGAAACAGATCTACTGGGCGGCCAGCCAGTTCAATCGGTATCGGGCTAATCCGGCCGAATATGCCTTCCAAAGCGGACGCGAACAAGACATTCCGTTTTCAGTGAATAAAAAGTGCGGGGCCGCTCCGGTGTATCTGCGAAATTCTGCCACTGCCGCCCTCTACAATTACACGCCGTACCAGCCGAACGACAACGCGTTAGCGCACAACTATTCAGATAAGTGTGCCCAGGCGGGCAACGCCAATTTTTACGCCTATTTCAAGTATTGGTTTTCCTGAGGGTGCGCATCTGCTTTAGGTAGTTTCTCCCCAACTGTTCCGGGGGCACTTTTTCGCCGTGAAAATACCAGCTCAAGATGGCGTCCCCGCAAAATTGGCGGGAGCATTTGCCGCAGCTTAGCACCCGCGTGGGACGGCGGTAGCGAGGGCTTTCGTGGCCGGCAGGGCAGCGGCCAATCCATGGCGCGGGAGCAGTGGGCAAAGAGGCGGGTAGGCTAGCGCGTGGGGAGGCTCCCAACTGGGCGGCGATCTTTTTCCATTTGGGGCCGTGGCCTGCGCTGGCACCCGCCAGTGCGTGGGCTACTTCGTGCAGGATGACGTTGCGGACCGCCTCCTTGGGGTAGAGCGGTAACAGTACCCGCGACAGGGTGATCGTCTTCTTGGCGTGGTGGCAGGCTCCGGCGCGCCTGTGGGCGTGGTCTGCTTTTACTTGCCAGTCCAACCCGCGCTGGGCCAGGATCTGCCGAGTGAGCGCAATGGCCGCATCAATTTCCATTGGGGCGCGCCCACCACCAAGAGGCGTCTGCGAAGGAGGCTGTATCTGTTGCGGTGATTGCCCCTGCAGCTAGCCTGTCGTTACCCAGCAGATCTACTACCGAAGTGTCAGTGCGCAGTTGATCCCCGCCGAAGGCGAAGAGGACGTGTTCTCCGCGTGCGGTCGGTTCATCCTTGCACCAGTCGGCTCGCCCACCCAATCGGGGAGCGGTGTTTAGGGGGAAGGCGTTCAGCACGTCCTCGTAAATTCCGTATTGGCGCAGGTCGGTAAGGGAAGTTAGGGGAGTGTCGGGGAATACCTTGTTGAAGTGGAGAATATACAGTTCGTCGAATCCTGCTTCGGACGGAGAAATGTATTCGTAACCGGCTTCGGCGCGAACCTTGACCTCTCCGTCAGCTGCGAAAGCCGCATGCTTTAGCTCGGCCTGGTAGACCTCGCGAGTGCGCTCTTGCGCGTTCATTCCAATAGAAACGGGCTTGATAGCCAGGCGTATCAGCGGGGCTTGTCCCCTACCATATTCAGCGTCCGTGCCAACGAAGATCTGCAACAGGCCGCGATCAGGCAGCCACGGCAACACCTTGGGGAGCTCTTCCAAGTCAAGCTGCAACAGCAAGGCTAGCGGCCCCTCTTGCCCCTGGGGTACGCCGCGCGCATCCAGCAGCGGGATGCCGCCCAACTTATTGCCGGCTAACGTTGGTTTTCCCGAGGTCGGCCGCAAATAAATTGCAGCGGTCTTCGTTTCTTCACGCACCGCGTGAGCTACCTGCTGCAGGCGCGGATCGCCGCTGTAAGGAGGCGGCACTTTGCGCGCGGGGATTAGCTTCGGCTGCTCGGGCTGGGGGATCTGTTCGGGCACGTCAGATTCGGGCGCACTACCGCCCCGAAAGAACTCTAATATTCGCTGAAACAATCCCACGACTGAAAGATTACGTGAGCAAGCGGCTCAACGCCAAGATTGCGCGGTTCAATAGAGCAATTCGCGGATTCTCTTCGGACTCACCTTCACCGCGGTTCCGAGCGTCTGCGCGTACACCTGCACCGCAAGCTCCTGCACCATCCACTGCGCGCGCTCGAGTCGGGCCCACCGGGCGCCATCCCACGGAAGCGAGGATGCGGCCTCGATGGCGTCTTCGACCTCGAAAGAAACCTGCTGCAACTGCCAAGCAGCCCGCTGGTCGGCACCCGGTCGGGCTACCCGCCTGTGAGCGGCAGCCAGGTAACGGTCCAAATGCGGCAGGGCGAAAGTGGGGGTGCGGGCGATGAATCCGGGGAATATCAGCTGGTTTTGCTGGGCCTTCACCTCGGTTAGCACATCGAGCATGGACAGCTGGTTGGCGCTGCGTATCGCCTTGTCCAGCCGCCCGTTGGCTGCCAGGGCGCGGGCCACCTGCCCCATGATCTGGTACACGCGGTCTTCTAACTTGTCGCGCATCCAGGTGCCTACCTGCTCGAATGTGTCCTTGGTGCGCGGCAGGCCGCCCGGCATTTCGGAGAAGGAGCCCGCCTGCGGTGCCTCGTCCAGCAGTGCTGCTACCGCCGCCCACTGCGCATCCGCCACCATCTCCTCGGTAGAGAGGTAGGGAGACTGGGCTAGGGCTGCCGCTTCGCTGCCACGCCACCTGGTGGTAATGCGCTTGGTAGGCAAGCTCAGCTGCTGCACGTAAAGTCGAATGAGGCCAAGGCGATGCTCGCGTTCCCGGATGGAATTTTCTGCGAGCAAACGCAGCGCTACCTGCCCCTTAGCGGTGTTGCCCACCCCGGTGCCGGGGGTGTCAGCCAGGTCTTCGCGCACGGGAGCATAGGGGTCGACCAGCGAGGGGTAGGCGCGCACAGTCATACTTGCTCCCGTGGTGACCACCGAATCGGGGAGGGCGTGCTGACTTGGCCAGGAGGAAAGCCCTTCCTCTTCTTTGATGCTGGGCCCCTTTACCACCTTGGGAGCAGGCAGCTTGGGCTTCTTCTTGCCCTTCTTCTTTGCGCGCGGGTCGACCATCCCGGCCTCGGCCATCGCCCGGGCCACCGCCCCGGAGACCGCTGAGCGCACCGCCGCGGACGCTTTCGTATCCAGCGTGCGCTGCAGATAGACCAGCTCCCTAGAGGTTGCTAGCTGCTGCCCATTTTGCGTGACAACGAAGCGCATGCGTAGGTGGTCGGGCAGGGATTCGATCGCCATGTCAATGTCTGTGGCCGGCACGTCTACAGCCTTTACTGCACGCAGCCCGGCGCGTAGGGCCACGGCCAGGTCGCCCTCGCCAGCTTTGATGCGGGTTTCTTGCGGCTGGGTCTTTGCGTCTTTTTGCGGCTGGGTCTTTGCGTCTTTTTGTGGCTGGGGCTTCGGCTTGGGCTCGATGCCTGCCCACGACGCCAGCCTGGCCATGGATTGGTCGAGGGCGGCCGCCTGCTTCTGCGCGAAGGTCGAGGCCGCTTCTTTGGAAGTCTTGCCGTCAGAACGAATCCACTTTGCCACCGCAGCGCCCACGTCCGGGGCGGGCACTAGTTCGCGGCGTACCGCCTTGGGCAGCGAGCGCACAATGCCGGTGCACAGCTGATCTAAGAAGCCGGGGACTAGCCACTGAAATTCTTGTTCCTCAAGGCGGGGCAGTACCTCTAGGGGAACCGTCAGGGTTACCCCATCGGCCGGGTCACCCGGAGCAAACACGTAGGTGAGTGGCAAGGCAATGTCGCCCAGCTGCCACCTGTCGGGGAAGGCATTCTTGTCGAGGGCGGGGGCATCCTCGGTCTCGTCGGCCTGCCCGCCACGCGGCAACACGTCTGCCATGCCGTAGGTTAGGTAGTCGCTCTGGCGCCGGCGCGCCCCCTTCCACCACCTGTCGAAGCTGACCTGGTCGGTAACGTCTAGGGGGAGTCGATCTTCAAAGAAGGAAACAAGGGCGTCGTCGCTGGCCACTAGGCCCACTTCGCGGCGGCGGCGTTCCACCTCGTAGGCGCGGTCTAAGACCCTGGCGTTGGCGCGCACGAAACGGTGCCGGCTGTTCCACTCGCCCTCTACAAGGGCTTTGCGAATAAACATTTCCCGCGCCAGTGCCAGCATCTGTTGTGCCTTGGCAGGGTCTGTAGTCTGTCTTGCGGCTGTTGCTAAACGTACCTTTCGGTCGGCAACAATGGTCATGCCGTAAAGCGTTACTTTTTCCGTAACTACCGCGCTACCAGCAGATTTAGACCATACAGGGTCCCCAAAGCTACATTGGGAAAGGTGGGTGGCCACGGGCTCGATCCATTCGGGGCGGATGGCCGCGGCAGTGCGCGCGAACAACCGGGAAGTTTCCACCAACTCGGCTGCCATAACCCACTCTGGGTGGCTGCCGCGAAGGCCGGAACCAGGCCACAGTACGAACTTTGTGCCGCGGGCGCCTTCGTACACCTTGTGGGGAGCCACCCACATGCCCAAGTTGGACAGTAGGCCGGTAAGGATGGATTGGTGAATCGAGTCCGCGTCAGTAGTGGTGGGGCCTGCCGTCAGCTCGACGCACGCCTTTGCTACCGCATCGTTTAACTCGGGGCTGGCGGGGGTAGCGCCGGCGGTGTACGCGGCAAGATCTGCCGGGTCGGGCATGGCCAGCTTGTGGACCTTCAGGTGAATATCGCGAGCCATCTGTCGTAGCTGGGTAACCACGTCCTGCCACTCGCGAATGCGCAGGAAGTGCAGGTACTCCTTGCGAGCGCTACGGCGGAAAGCTGAATTAGATAATTCGCGCGACAGGGTGCGCACATACCGCCACATGTTCAGGTAGGTGATGAAGTCACTCTTGCGATCCGCCAGACGGCGGTGCTTTGCATCCGAGGCTTCTTGCGCATCGGCGGGGCGCTCGCGGATGTCTTGCATGGAAAGAGCCGCAATGATGACCAGCACCTCTGAGGCGCAGCCGCGTTGTTCAGCTTCCAGTAGCATCCGCCCCAGGCGCGGATCTATAGGCAGCCTAGACAGGCGCCGACCAATGTTGGTTAGCGTGCCCTCGCGAGTAAAGGCCCCAACTTCGTAGAGCAGCTGGGTGCCGTCGCGCACTGCCTTGCGCTCGGGTGGGTCGATGAACGGAAAATCCTCGACTTTGCCCAGTCCAAGCGAGGCCATCTGCAAGATCACCGCCGCTAGGGAGGTGCGCAAAATTTCGGGTTCGGTGAACTCGGGGCGGGCGTTGAAGTCCTCCTCGGAATACAGCCTTATGGCTACCCCCGGCGCCAGTCGTCCGCATCGTCCAGAACGCTGGTTGGCGCTAGCTTGCGAGACGGGTTCGATGGGCAGGCGCTGCACCTTGGTGCGACTTGAATACCTGGAAATGCGCGCGAGGCCCGGGTCTATCACGTAGCGGATGCCCGGCACGGTAAGGGAGGTCTCGGCGACGTTCGTGGCCAACACGATTCGGCGGCGCGAGTGGGGGGCGAAAATTTTGCGCTGTTCGGCGGCCGACAGGCGAGAAAATAGCGGTAGCACTTCGACCGCGCAGCCGGCGGATAAATGCCTCAGGTGATCTTCCAGTGCCTCCTGCGTTTCGCGAATATCGCGTTCACCTGGCAGGAACACCAAGATGTCGCGCGGGCCCGAGTCGCCCGGTTCGTCCAGCAGCTCGTCTACTGCCTCTATAATGCCTGTCACCTGGTCGATCGGCTCGGCCTCTACGTGAATATCGCCGCCGTCTTCGACTAGGTTTTCAATTTCCAGAGGGCGGTAGCGCACCTCCACGGGGAAGGTGCGGCCCGATACGTCCAGGACGGGGGCGGGCTTGTCAGTGCCGAAGGCCTCGGCAAAACGCTCCGAGTCGATCGTGGCCGAGGTGATGATGACCTTCAGATCCGGGCGGGCAGGCAGGAGCCGAGCCAAATACCCCAGAATGAAGTCGATATTGAGGGAGCGCTCGTGTGCTTCGTCGACGATGATCGTGTCGTAGCGGCGAAGCATCGGGTCAGTTTGAATTTCCGCCAGCAAAATGCCGTCGGTCATCAATTTGATCAAGGTCTTATCTGACACTTTGTCAGTAAAACGGACTTGGAAACCGACTGTTTCCCCAAGCGGGGTGCCTAGTTCGTCGCTAATGCGCTCAGCCACCGTGCGGGCAGCGAGCCGCCGTGGCTGGGTGTGGCCAATCATTCCGGTAATGCCGCGCCCCAGCTCCAAGCAGATCTTGGGCAGCTGCGTTGTCTTGCCCGAACCGGTCTGCCCGGACAGTATGACAACCTGGTTTTCCGATATGGCCTTGGCAATATCGTCCCGCCTGCTACTTACAGGCAGCTGGGCGGGGTAAGTAATTGTTGGGACTGAGGCCCGGCGGGCCGAAAGCAACTGATCCGAAAACGGTTTGAAACCACGTGCGGGCCTGCGCCCTCGCCGTTCTTTATGAGGCTTTGCTTTCTTCTGAGTCACCGAACAATCCTAACGTCAGTTGCCCTCCTGGCAGTGAGCCACCTGGTAGTGGCGCACCACTGGGGTCTTGGCCACCTTGCGGGCGGGCCCGCCCTCTTCATCTGCCTTGTGCCCGTGCGAAGCGCTGAAGTGGTGGGAGTGAATCCACGCCTCGTAGGACTTCTCGTTGGCCCACCGGGTCACTACCAGCCATCGGTCATCAGCCGGATCTGTGGGTTGCAACAGATCGAAGCCCTCGAAACCTTCCAGGTCCCCCATACGTGAACCGTTCGCCTTGAAGCGGGCGGCGACGGCCTGTGCGTCCTCGGGATGAATACTGATTTCGTTCGTTACCACAATGCTCATGGCACGAGCTTAGCGCCTACTTTGCGGGCGCGTGCAGGCGAAGCCAGTCAAGACACTTGGCGCGCAGGGCAGCCGCCCCCGACTCGGGTGCCGAAGGTCCAGCTCCGAAATTTGCTTCGCGCATCACTTCCAGCCGCGAGCCGTCAGGCAACAAGGCCGCCAGCTGAGTTGTAGATTCTACCATGCCCTCGTCCTGATCAGTCCCGTCGTGAATGAGCAGCACCGGGCAAGTCACCTCGGTGGCCAGCTTTTGCGTGTCCACAATGGTCAGATCCGCCAGGGTTTGCTTAGAAATCAGGTAGTGGTCGCGTTCGCCCTCGGAACCGGGGATGATCGTGTGGCCAACAATCTCTAGTTGGTCAAGCTGATCCGAAGAGAAGACGGCGCTCCAATCCATCAGCGTCGACCCCGAAATTGGGCCAGTTAGGATCATGGTTGCTGCCGGCAGTGGGACGGCCCGAAGCGAGGCGGTAGCCCCGTACCCGTGAGCATGCACAATAACCTGCTTCACCCCGTTATCCAGGAGCCAGCTACAGACGGACTGAATATCCTCGGCGCTGTTGTCGCTAGTTAGCACATCATCGTCGGATTGGCCGCATCCAGAAAGATCAAAAGCCATGGTTTGGTATCCGGCTCCGCGGTAAGCAGCGCTCAGGAAATCAAACCAGCCGGCTGAATGGCGGTCGCCCAAAAATGAGTGCACGAGCACCACACAAATGTCGCAAGAGTCTACTGGCGCAACCCAATCGCCTGCCAGCTTCTTCCCACGTGGGGTCATAATCTGCACTTCGCTCACGGGCATAACGGTAGCAAGGCAACCTTAAAGGTTGAAGAAAAAATCCTAGGATTCGTATTGCCGAGAGCGGATTCGCCGCATTCTCGGCCCGAATACCTAAAGGTGACCGCCATGTGGACACTTTTACAGGAGTGTAGAAGAGCTAATTATCCAGCAAAAACACCGTCTGAGGTGCGAAGGGTTCTAAATTTCGGTTGCGCACGCCGCCGCGGGCGCTCTAAGCTACGAGTCAAATAGCCATCCAGAGCGGCCGAGAGATCTGGCTTGTTGACGCCGCAGCAACCCTTTAGCGGGTGCTAATGCCAGTTTCGATGGGAGAGACTAATGACCACGGCCCACCTCTACAAGGGTTACAAACCAGGCCAGCAAGTAGCGCATCCGACCGTTTCTTTCGAACTGTTCCCCCCGCGCTCAGCCTCGAAACTTTCCTCCATTTGGGCCGGAGTGGACCGCCTTATTGCAGCCGCCCCCGACTACGTTTCGGTAACTTACGGGGCTTCCGGTGCCAAAGTGGACACCCGCGACACTTCCGTGCGAGTACTGACTCGCGTCCTCGACCGCCACCCCGGTCTACCAGCGGTATCGCACTTGACCTGCGTGGGAGCCACCCGCGGCCAACTAGCAATGACCATCCGCCTGCTTTTGCGCGCGGGCATCCGCGATTTCTTGGCGCTGCGCGGGGACCCGCCAGCAGGGCAGAGCGAATTTGAAGTAGTACCGGGAGGGCTGGCTTCAGCAGCCGAACTGGTTGCCCTGATTCGCGAAATTGCGGCGGACACGCTCCCAGACGGCGTGGGCGCGGGACCAAACGGGGCCGGCGCCGACAGTGCTCCCAACCCGAAAAACTACGTGTCGATTGCCGTTGCGGCATACCCCGCCTCCTCTGGCGAATACCGGCGCAACGACATTGCCGCCCTGCTGGAAAAGGAACTAGCCGGCGCCGACTATGCCATCACCCAGGTTTTCTACGACCCGGACGAATACGCCTCGCTGGTACGCGAGCTGACCATTGCCGGTGGCCGCCTGCCGATCGTGCCCGGCATTATTCCGCTGACAGACCTGAAGCGCCTGAACGCCCTCGAAAAGATTGCGGGCGTTACTGTTCCCGAAGAAGTATCGCGCACCCTGCAAATCACGGATGCGCGCGAACGCGTAGCCAAATCCCTTCGCGCTACCTTGAACCTAATAGACGGGGTCTTGGCCGCTGGTGCGCCCGGAGTGCACCTGTATACCTTCAACAGGCCACGCCCCGCCCTCGACGTTGTCGAATATGTGCGGGCCTCAGGCTACCGCAACGGCCGAATGCCCAAGCGCGGTGAGATCGACACCGAGCTTGTTGACCTAGCACTGCATCGGCTAACGCCCAGCAACTAAAACACCGCGCGTCCCCCTGCAGCGGTGAACTACACCCAAAATCGCGACAAACCTACGTTAAATCGACAAAATTATCTGAAAAATTCTAAGGATTACCATGACTGAACAGCACTTCCCCTCCGCCTCCATCCTTGGTTACCCCCGCATCGGGGTACACCGCGAACTGAAGCGCGTGCTAGAAGATTTTTGGTCCGGCAAGACTAGTGGCGTGCAGCTGGTGGCAACTGCCAATCAGCTGCGATGTTCGCGCACTGAACGCCTCCATTCTCTGGGGCTAACCGAGGCCGGTTCCATTCCAGAAGACTTCTCTTACTACGACCAGGTGCTCGACATTATTGCGGCAACCGGTGCGGTACCGACCCGCTTTAGCGAGGAACGCAAGGCATTGGCGGCGGCAGGCCCGGACCTGTGGCATGCCTCCGACAGTTCCACGACCGCCGCGTTGGAAGCACTATTTACCATTGCTCGCGGTGAGGGCGCCCGCCCAGCCTTAGAGATGACTAAGTGGTTCGACTCGAACTACCACTACCTGGTTCCTGAAATCGGGCCGGAAACCAAATTCGAGTGGCTCGGCTCTACCCGTTCCCGCGCCGCCGCGCTGCTAGGAGAGGGTGTCCGCCCGGTTCTGGTAGGCCCCGTCACCTTCCTGCTGCTATCCAAGCCGTCGGAAGAAGCCGGCGAGGACTACGACATTCTGGCTCGCCTGCCCGAGGTACTTTCTGTCTACGAAGCACTGATCGACGACCTGGTTTCCGCCGGTGCCTCCTGGGTGCAATTTGACGAGCCGGCGCTGACCTCGGACCGCTGGGCATACTCGCGCGAACGCATCATTGCCGCCCTGACTGAATCCTACGAGCGACTGTCCGTTCGCGGAGCAAGCCTGCTGGTGGCGCTCACTTACGGGCATGCCTTCGATGCGGTAGAAGCGCTCGCGGCCACCAAGGTGCAGGCTGTGGCAATTGACCTGGTCAAGGGCAAGACCCCGGATGCGCAGACGCTAGCCGCATGGAACAAAGCTTGGGCGGGGAGGACGATTGCTGCCGGCATCGTGTCTGGCCGGAACGTGTGGCGCACAAACCTGCGTGCCGCCCTCGGCCAGCTGCGCGAATTGAAGGAAAACCTGGGGCAGGTACACCTGGCGGTGACTACTTCGACCTCGCTGCAGCACGTTCCGATCGATGTTGAAAAGGAAACGAAACTGGACCCGCAGGTGGCCTCCTGGTTGGCGTTTGCGGACCAGAAGGTAGAAGAAGTAGTTGCCCTGGCCAAGGGGCTTGAAGAGGGCGACGAAGCCATCGAGGCCGAACTTGCCGCCTCGGATGCGGCCGTTGAGTCGCGCCAGTCCCACCCGGGGGTGCGGCGGGCCGAAGTGCGCGAGCGTACCGCTGCCGTCACCGCTGCGGACCGCGAACGTGCACCCTACGCTGAACGTGCCGCCCAGCAGGCTGAACGACTGCACCTGCCGGTGCTGCCTACCACCACTATCGGTTCCTTCCCCCAGACGGTAGAGATCCGCAAAGCAAGGGCTGCCCACCGCCGCGGCGAACTGTCTGCAGCCGACTACGAGCAGGCAATGAAGGCCGAGATCGAACACGTAGTGCGCGTGCAGGAACGCATTGGGCTGGACGTGCTGGTGCACGGCGAGGCCGAACGCAACGACATGGTGCAGTACTTCGCGGAAAACCTAGAAGGCTTTGCCACCACCGTGAACGGCTGGGTACAGTCCTACGGTTCCCGGTGCACCAGGCCGTCGATCCTGTGGGGCGACGTGGTGCGTCCTGCGCCGATCACCGTAAAGTGGTCCTCCTACGCCCAGTCGCTTACCGACAAGCCGCTGAAGGGCATGCTGACCGGCCCGGTTACGATCATGGCCTGGTCGTTTGTGCGTGACGACGAGGCTCCCGGTGAGGTCGCAGACCAGATCGGCCTAGCACTGCGTGACGAAATTGCTGACCTGGAAGAAGCCGGCATCCCCGTGGTGCAGGTGGACGAACCTGCAATCCGCGAATTGCTGCCGCTGCGCAAGGAGAACGAAGAGGAATACCTCCAGTGGTCGGTAGGCGCATTCCGCCTGGCCACCGGCGGTGCCCAATCCAAGACTCAGGTGCACACCCACCTGTGCTACTCGGATTTCAAGACCGTCATCGACGCGGTAGACCGGCTGGACGCGGATGTCACCTCCATCGAGGCATCGCGTTCACGCATGGAAATCCTGCCCGCCATCCGCGAGCGCGGCTTCGAACGCGGCCTCGGCCCCGGCGTGTGGGACATTCACAGCCCGCGCGTACCGCAGGTTGAGGAAATAGTGCGACTGCTTCAGGCAGCCGTGTCCGGCCTCGGTATCGAAAAGCTGTGGGGGAACCCCGACTGTGGGCTGAAGACTCGAGCTTACACGGAAACCATTCCTTCTCTTGAAAACCTGGTAGCAGCCGCAAAGCAGGTGCGTCAGCGCCACCAGTAGGTTGTTGTGGTAGCAAGCGGGCGGTGTCCTTCCCTGAGGATGCCGCCCGCTTATTTGATTCTTCCGCGATCAGGAAGGCTCGCGGGCCGAATCTCTGCCACCAAGACTGGCTATCGGTATCGCCCTCACTTTTGGCGATGTCGAGGACGGGCGGCGTGGACGTAACATAGCGCCATGACTCATTCGCATAGGGCTGAGGGCGCCCCTGTAATATCCCACAAATATGCTTCTCATCTGCACGCTCACGCACATATGTCGGCCGCTCGAGCGAACGCTTCGACCTCGCCGGTGGCAAAATGGATGCTGCTCACCATACTGGGCGTAATTGCGATTGCGACCCTGGTGGGCTTGGTGGTGCTGTGGCCGAATGGGGCGCAAACCCAGGCGCTGCGGCAGGTACAGAAGAATTATCTGCTGGCGCCCACAGCCACCCTCGAAACGGTGCAAGTTGCCGGCCTGGATGGCAGTTGTGCAGAATCTTCCGTACGGCCCGAGGGCGAAGCTTCGGCCACTCCTTCAGCTTCTGCCGGGGAGAACGCGCCAGATTCGGTGGCCACCTCCCCGGCGGCAAAATGCCAACTGGCCCGCATAACAGTTTTGACTGGCCAGGATAAGGGGAAAACCAATCAGCTGCGTCTGGCTGGGCCAGCTGCCAGCGCCGGTATTAGCCCCGGTGACAGTCTGTCGGTAATGCGACTCGATACCCCGGCTGGCCCGCAGTATTCCTTCATGGGCGTGTACCGCACCCACATGATTGGCGTCTTCGCAGCCCTATTCGCCCTCGTAGTCCTGGCAGTGGCGCGCTGGAAGGGGCTATTCGCCCTGATAGGGCTGGCGATCGCAGGTGCCGTCCTCCTGCTGTTCATGCTGCCATCGTTGGTGTGTGGCAATCCTGGAGTGTGGGTGGGCCTCGTCGCCGGGGCTGCCATCATGTTCGTCGTCGTGTTTATAGCGCACGGTTTCTCGTTACGCACATGCGCGGCGTTGGCGGGAACGCTCGGAGCGCTCGCCATTTCCACGGGCCTTGGCGCTATTGCGGTTTACGCCGGTCGGCTGTCCGGGTTCACCGACGAAACGGAACTGGGACTGGCTGCGCGCGTGCCCGGGCTGGATTTTCGGCAATTGGCGGTGGCCGCCCTCGTATTGGCCGGGGTGGGCGTGCTGAACGACGTGACTATCACCCAGGCCTCTGCCGTGTGGGAGCTACGCGCGGCGGCACCGCACTATTCGCGATGGGCGCTGTATCGGGCGGGCATGCGCATTGGCCGCGACCATATTGCCTCTACTATTTACACGATCGTGTTTGCCTATGCGGGGGCGGCGCTTTCCACCCTGCTGCTGCTGGTTATGTTCTACAACCAGTCGCTGGCCTCGCTGCTTGCCTCAGAGGACATTGGCGCCGAGGCGTTGCGGACGCTCGCGTCGGTGACAGGGCTGGTCATAGCGGTACCTCTTACTACGGCTATTGCTGCGGCGGCGGTAAAGAGGGCCGACTTGCCTGCACAAAGTGCGCTGCCGGGCCGACCGGGGCATTCCCGCTAGCCCAGATTGCGCGCAGCGGGCGCCGCAGCCGGTGGGCGTGTGCCACTGCGACTTCCACGATCGTGCCCTGTGCGAGGGCGGGCGCGGCGCTGCGTTTAGAGATTACGGACGGCCCTGCCCCGGCAGTGACTGATCCGATCACCGCCGCGTTTGAGGAAGCCACCATGGCGGGGGCGGTGATTGGGAAATCGGCCAGGGCAAGTTCAAGCACTTGGCGGGTGCCTGATCCTTGTTCGCGCACAACTAGTGGGGTACCCGCCAGCTGTTTTAGCGATACGGGTGAGCGGCGGTGAGCCCACGGGTGAGCGGCAGGGCAGATCAGTATTAGCTGGTCGTGCCCTATTAGTTGAGTGTGTAGCCCGGGGCGGACCGTGGCGGATTCGATTAGTCCCAGGCGGGTGTCACCGGCCAGGATGCGATCCATGATGGTGGTGGAATTGGCAACCTCCATGTGGACGCTCACCTGCGGGTATGCGGCTTGGAAGCGGGCGAGCCAGGCGGGTGCGTAGCTTTCGGCAATAGTTTGGGAAGCCAGCACCCCTAGCTTGTTGTGTACGGCGTGGTCTAGCGATGCCATAGCTGCTTCGAATTCGCCGGCGGCGGCCAAAAGAGGGCGTGCCCAGCCGGCTACCAGGGTGCCGGTCGAGGTCAGTTTGGACCCGGAAGAGGAGCGCACCAGCAGAGGGCGGCCAATCTGGCGTTCCAAGCGGGCTAGAGCACGCGAAGCGTTGGGTTGGGCCAGTTGCAGGGAGGTGGCGGCTTTTGAAAGGCTCCCCAGCTGTTCAACTCGCACTAGCAGGTCCAAGAGCTGCAGGTTCGGCATAGGCATATCAAAACTATATGGCAGTGGTGTAAAAATGAGTATTCCATCCCCGCCCCCGGTGACCGATAGTTAGGGTTGTGAATGCTGTTGCTACAAAAACAAAAGAAATAATTAAGAAGAAAAAACGTTATCGCGTCCGCGAATTCCTGCCCGGCCTAGCGTTTACCGGTGGAATCACCCTAGCGTCCATGGCGATAAATAAGGTCGTTCCTCTAGCTAGCGCACTGCTCATAGCCATTGCCCTCGGCGTGATCGTGGCGAATACCAGGCCGGTGCCCGAACGCTTCGGTCCCGGCATAGCGCTGTCGGCAAAGCGCCTGCTGCGCCTGGGAATCGTGCTGTTGGGCCTGCAAATCTCGCTAGCCACCCTGGCCGCCCTCGGCTGGAAGCGCCTGCTTTTGGTAGTCGTGATCGTGACGGTCGGGGTCACCTCGACCATGCTGATCGGCCGCGCAATGGGAATGCCGATGCCGCTCGTGGGCGTCATCGCGTGCGGCTTTTCTATTTGTGGCGCCGCGGCCGTGGCCGGCTCGAAGGATGTGGTGCGCTCCTCGAAGGATCAAACCGCTACCGCGCTCGCCCTCGTAGTCGTATATGGCACTATCTGCATTCCCGTGCTGCCTGTACTGGCGGGGCTGTTCGGCCTCGATCCCGTGACGGCAGGCATCTGGGCGGGCGGATCCATCCATGAAGTAGCGCAGGTGGTGGCTGCCGGCGCCGCGATGGGGGAGAAGGCCCTGGCCACCGCCGTTGCGGTGAAGTTGGCGCGCGTGATCTGCCTGGCCGGTGTCGTCGCCGTCCTCGGCGTCCTGTTCCGGAAGAACGGGCAGGGTTCGGACAAAGCTGCACCACTAGTGCCCCTGTTTGTGGTCGGCTTCCTGGCCATGGTGATCCTAGGGTCCGTGATCAGCCTGCCAGCCAGTGTCCTAGCCGGCGCGAAAGTGGTGCAGACTGCCGCGCTCACAATGGCGATGGCCGGGCTTGGCCTAGGCATCCGCGTTCCCGAACTGATCAAAGTGGGCCCCAAACCCGTCCTCTTAGGGCTGATCGCAACCGTGGTCGTATCTACGGTGTCACTGGGCGGATCCCTTATTATCTAACCTAAATTTTGCCCGAGGGCGAGCCACTTCCGGCGCCCTCGGTCTTCGATCCAGCTTGTATGTCTTCCGCGGGCTGAATCACACTTTACTAGCCTAATTTGGGCGGAAAACGCCCTCTCCTGCGGCAAAAGTGTTTCGCGGGTTACCTAGAAGTAAAGTTCGCCCTCCCTAGTTTTCCTTGCACCCGGTAAGGTTGTTTTTGGCTGACATAGGAGGAAAGATGAAGAAGTTTACTTTGGGACTGCTTGGCTTGGGCGCCGGTGTCTACTTTGCTCGCCGCGAGATGCGAAATAATCCGTCCGGGCCGGTTGCTCGTGGCGTACACGCCGTAGCGGACAACCCGAAGGTGCGCGAAGTGTCCGAACAGGCCTCCCGGAAGATCAACCAGGTCGTGTCTGAGCAGGGGCAGAAGGTGACCGACAAGGTTGCCGATCACATCAAGGACCGCCTGTTTACCCCTCCGGCCCAGCAGGGCGGGCAGGCCCCCCAGTACGTTGACGTCGAGGTCGAAGAAGTTTCCGAGCAGAAGTAAGCGGACGTGGAATCACCTACTAATGCTGAGATAAAGAAGTGGCGGCGGCATCTTGCCAGCGAAAGGCAGGAGGCCGCCACCTATTCTTATTTGGCGGGAAAACGCTCCGGAGTCGAGCGGGAAGTGCTGTTGAAGCTGGCTAAAGCTGAGCAGCGACACGAACAGTACTGGTTGGACAAACTGGGCTTGCACGCCTACCCGGCGCCTATTCCGCCGTTGCGCACGCGCATCATGGCGGCCTTGGCGCGCACGTTCGGATCCGTGTTTGTGCTAGCCCTGGCCCAGTCTGCCGAAGAAAGGCAGGCAGCCAGCGAGCCGGAGACGCCCGCGCAGATTAGTGCGGACGAACGCGTCCATTCCGAGGTAGTGCGGGCCCTGGCGGGCCGCTCTCGCATGCGCATGGCGGGTACCTTCCGTGCCGCGGTGTTCGGGATGAACGACGGGCTGGTGTCGAATCTTGCCCTGCTGCTGGGGGTTGCCGCCGCCGGGGTCAGTGGTTCCACAATTTTGATCACCGGCCTTTCGGGGCTGTTAGCCGGCGCGCTGTCAATGGGTGCTGGCGAGTACGTGTCCGTGCGCTCGCAGCGCGAGCTGCTGGAGGCGTCCAACCCGTCTCCCGCCACGGCTGAGGCGGTACCGGAGCTGGATTTGGAAAGTAACGAGCTCGCCCTCGTCTTCCGCGCCCGCGGTATGGAACCTGACCAGGCCGAAGAGCGGGCCCGCAAGATGGTGACGCAGATTGAGGCTGCTCGGCTGGCGGAAGAAACTCAGACTGATGGGTTCGAAGAGGTCGGGGATGGGTGGAAGGCTGCCCTGTCTTCCTTCCTATTCTTCTCGGCCGGAGCCATTGTCCCAATCATTCCATTCCTGCTGCCGGTTTCGCGCGGGTCAGCTATGGCGGCGGCTGTGTGCCTGGTAGGGGTCGCGCTGCTTATCACTGGCGGTTTAGTTGGTTTGCTATCGGGGGCAAGGCCGGCACCGCGAGCACTGCGGCAGCTGGCAATTGGTCTGGGAGCGGCAGCCGTGACGTTCGTTATTGGTGCGCTCACGGGCAGCTAAGCGCGGTACGTATAGCAAAGGCGGTGCGGATCCCTAAGTGGGGTCGCACCGCCCTATTTATTGGCGTCCGCTACCGCCGGCACGCTAGTGGCGCGGCGGGAAAATCTGGGGTTGGTTCTGAGCAGCCTTGAGCTGACGCGCCTCGTTGCCCTCGATAATGATGGCGGCCAGGACCCCGCCTACGGCCCCTAGCAGGTGGCCCTGCCAAGATACGTCGGCGCGGGGGATCAGGCTGAACAGCATTGAGGATCCGTAGAAGATCCCGACGGCGACCGCGACGCCGATGCGGCCCGCCCTCTGGCTGGAGTTCTTTTCCACAATGGCGGCTGTGATCAGGTAGCCGAAGTAGGCGAACACGACACCGGAAGCACCCACGGTCACGGAATTTTGTGGCGAAAGTAGCCACACGCCGAGGCCTCCAACAACGGTGCCGGCCAGGGATACCCACAGGTAGCGGGCCTGACCTTCCTTGGAAATAAGGGTTCCTAGGATTAGGAACGGCCAGGTGTTATTCATTATGTGGGGGAAGTTTAGGTGTTCGAACGAGTAGGTGAAAATGTTCCACAGCGAGGACATGCGGCCGGCATGAATCCCCAGTAAGGCGGTCAAATCGATTCGCGTGACGGACTCAAAAATATATATGCCCCACATGAACGCGAGTAGTACCAGGACGGGCACGGCGGCCTGTTTCAGGGACCGATTCTGTTGGTAGGCCGGCCCAGAAAGTGCCTGATCGACCGGTTGCACGTTGAAGCGTGCCGTGTTGAACGGGTCGATTGGGGCTTTTTGTTTGGGGTCCCAGTTTGCCGGGCCCGAGTTATCCCAGTTAGATATGCGCATGTTTAAACCATAGCGGCAAATCGCTAAAATCAGGGTGATAGATAGCTACAAGCTAAAGCGGCGGCGCTTGGAAATGAGGATGAAATGACTCGGATCATGTTGGCTGGCTTTGATGCCAAAGCCGATGGGAATATTACGCAGAAGTTGGTGGAGGCCCTGGATGGGCGCCACGAGGTAGTGCCGCTCATTCTGCCGCAGGAGGCACAGGGCGCGCGAGCCCTACTGAAAGAGGTAGCTGACAACACTGCGCCCGACATCATTGTGACTTTGGGGTTCGTTGGCGCTGAGCAGCCGATTGCCGTAGAGCGCTTGGGCGTAAACCTGCTTGACGTTGCGCAGGGGGATGACCAGTACGCGAGCGCCGAGTTGCTTGACGCGGACGGGCCGACCGCCCGGTTGGCAACACTGCCATGGCGCGATATCGTGCACCAGCTTTCTGGTGAAGGGTATGCAGTGCGGGCATCGTTGAGCGCGGAGGCCGAATTCCAGAACGCGGCGCTTTATGCGGCCCTCGAATACACTCACGACCACGAGGGCACCATTGGTGGCATGATTCGATTCCCAAGCGTTGGCGAGGACGAGTTTGAGGGGCAGCTGCGGGCGCTCGAGATTGCCTTGTACGAGGCCGATCGCGTCATTTGGGCAGCCAACCACCCCGAGTGATAGCTTCTGCGGCGGGCTTTAGGGCGGTTATGCGCACCCCTCAGGCTGAGTCCCGACTTTATTTCTCCCTTATCGAGCCGGTCGCATACTTGCACCCGGGATGCTGCTCGCCGACTTGCGCGAAGCGTTCAAGCCCGACCTTTCCCGTGAGAGGAAGGCCGGGCCTGTAGCCGATATGTCGGAAAGCCGAAACAGTTAGCGGGACCTGCGCCGATTTTGGTGCCGCCAATGTCTAAGGCGGCTACCCTAGTCATCCAGGAGTCCTGTCTGGACCAGAATTTGGCGCACTAACTGCAAGTTCTTTCCTTCAAGCGCATTGACCGGGTCCGGCATCGTGTTGGAGGTGAACACTCCGAGCAACTTCATGGCTGTCTTGAATGCCCTAACCCCGGCGCCGAAGCCGGATACTCCTTCGACGACGCTAGTGATGCGCATGAGTTCTGCTAAGCGTTCCTGTTCTGCCCGGACCGTTTGCCAGTCACCTTGTTGGTATGCCTGTCATTGGCGGACGTAACCATGCGGGGCAATGTTGCCTAAGCCGGGAACCGAACCGTCTGGCCCGGACATGTATACCCCGTCGACTACTACTTCATGGCCGGTAAACAGTGCGAGTGGGTGCCCCGCCTTGTCGTTGTCAGCAACCAGGAAGCGGAATGCTACGTCATCGCCCGAAGAGTCTTTTACGCCTGCGATTACCCCTTCCTTACCGAGCTTGATTAGAAAGTCCCCAGGAAGTTTTACGTGTACGCAAACGGGGATGTCGTAGGCGAAAATGGGCAGATCGATAGCCTGGTGGATTAGCCTGAAATGCCGTTCAATCTCGCTTTGCCGCCGAGGGCGTAGAACGGTGCGGTAGCTACTATTGCGTCGTAGCCGAGTTCCTTTGCCATTTTTGCGTGTGCATTACTCCCGCGTCGATCATCCTGTCTATTGATTTCTTGAAGCTCTTAGTATCAAGCTGGCCGGATTCTGTAAGGGGAGTAACTACCGGTGGGATGACACCGCTGAACTTGGTCATTATTGGTTCCTTCTAACGCGAGGACCCGTAGCAGGGGAAATCTTGGGGTGCCGCCTGAGGGTTTCTGAGCTACCGGCCTGGGATGTTGCACGGCTATCGAACACCGCTGTTCGATAGGTAGGTTGTCTGACAAATTGGTAGAGTGAACTTGCCTTCACCGCTGGGCTGGTGACGCGCGAAGAAGAAAGAGAATGATATTCCTATGAAAAAGCACGCCTGAGGTTCTGTCCTCGCTGCCCCCATCGTTGACCGGGCACGAACAAACGAAACTTGAGCAACGTTTTGCTTCGCGCACCGATTCGGCGATTGACGCAGTTCAGCAGTACATCATTTCTCAAGAATTAGGGCCCGGAGACCCGTTGCCCACAGAGGCGGAGTTGTGCAAGTTACTGGGTATGTCGCGCTCCTCGGTGGGTAAGGATTCGCTGTCGACGTTAGACGAGGTCGTAACTTTGCGTAAGTACCTTGACTTGGGGGTGGGCCAAGAGCTGATTCACGTCAATCAGACGCAAAACGCTGTAACCGGGCATTTGCGCCAGCTAGTGGCAAAGATGGTAAAGAAATCGGCGGCAGGAAAGGCATATATCAGGGAAGATATCGCTTTCCATAGGGGGCTCATCGCCTGCCTGGATAACAAGCTGCTAGACGAAACGATGAGTGCCATGTGGATGATCCACATGGCGGTCGTCCCCTCGCTGCCGGCAGATCTAGACGGGTTGGTAGCCACTGCAAGGGCCCATGGGGCGATGCTAGAAGCCATCGAGAAGGGGGACGTGCAGGCGTACAATCGCGCTGTCGAAGACCACTACCAGCCGCTGCGCTCCCGTATGAGTATTGCGGAAAAGAAGTAGAAACCTCCGGGCTTGTTTTTTGGGGGGTCGCAAGGCGGCCCACTATTTGGCTACGGGGGTCGGTTAGGCTCGCGAAACTTCCCCTGGTTTCGCGTCGGCGGTTGCTGCCTAGCTTTACCAAGGCTTAGACGCGCCGGCCGTCCCTGCCGAGGTCGACGCCCTCTAGGTGCTGAATGTCAGTCCAGCGCCACGCCTGCTGTTTCGCGGGCGCGGGTGAACAGGAATCCGCCAACGAACAGCAAGATGCCAAAGAGAAGGAAGGGGATGAAAACGATCTGCGGGGTTAGCTTGCTGGATCCGATCATCCATCCGACCAAGTAGGGGCCCATAATTTTAGCGGTGGCACCAATGCCATAAGTCATTCCCACGCCCGTGGAACGTGCGGCGGCGGGGAATTGCTCTGCCCCGAAAGCGTTCAGGAACCCGAAGGAGCCGTCCCCGAAGGTCATGGCAAGGAGGATGCCGCCGAAGAAAATCAGTCCGGCAGCATGAGTGCTCACCATTCCGGAATCTGCGGCTTTCGCAGAGAAGGCAGCGATCAGGCAGCCGGTTCCGCCTAGCCATCCCCAGATCAGCAGGGTGCGTCGCCGCCCAATCCGATCCGACATCCACGCTCCCAACAATCGGCCAGCCAGGTCCACTGCGGATACGCCCATGAACATGTACACGACGGTGCCGGTGTCGAAATTGAAGGATTCACCAAGTAAAGTCTGCCCCCATGACTGGATGGTGAAGCAGCCGAGCAGGAAGCAAAAAGAGGCGGCGGCGATGATGACCAGCTCGCGCGGGTATTTGCGCACGATAAGCGCGTAGGAAGTCTTTTCTTTAGCCGGGGGTACTTCGACTGTTCCGACTTGCTTATGGGGAATCTGCATTGCCCATGCGTACGCGTCACGGGCGGCGTCGTACTTCCCTCGCGTGGCCAGGAAGCGAGGCGACTCGGGTACGGAGTATCCCCACAGCAAAATCACGATGGGGGTGCAGCCGAGGGCAATGAGCCCCTTCCAGCCGAAAGGCTCGGCGAACAGCTTTGTTGCCAGTGACCCCAAGAATAGTCCCAGCGGGATGAATACCGATGTTAGTCCTGCAAGGAGGCCGCGTTGGCGGGCGGGGACGAATTCTTGCACGAACGGTAAGGAGGTGATGTTGAGCCCGCCCACGCCGACGCACACGCCCACGCGGTAGAGGCTCAGCAGGTGCCACTGTCCGGGTTGAATCGTCAGGGTTGCTGCCGTGAAAGCGACCATTACTACGATGCACCACATGAATGCGTGGCGACGACCAAAGTGGTCGGCCATGCGTCCCCACACCAGTGACCCGAGGACGGTGCCCACCCCCGAAGATGCAGCAATAATACCCGCCTGTAGCCCGGTGAGGTCCCACCCGGGCGTCCGCATGAGCAAGGCGATAACGAAGCCGATCAAAAAGAGGTCGAAAAATTCGCAAATGTTACCCGCGATAGTTAGGCCAATCAGCGATTTCTGGTTGCGCGTAAGTGGGCGAGTGTCTATCTGCTCGGCTGCGGTTGGCTTTTGTGTCACTCTCCAATAATGTCCCCCACCTTGCATTACTTGCACGGTGGGGGACCAAATGCGCGAAACTTCACCGCGCGGTGGCTACTTTGCGTCCTCCCGCCAGGCTTGTTTGTATTCGGCTTTATTTTCGAGCTTGGCCGCAGCATTGTTGTTTAGGAACAACACCACATTGGGGTGCTTTTGCAGGATTGAGGCGGGGCAGTTTTCGCTTACTTCGCCCTCGACCAGGGCGTGCACGGCCTCAGCTTTAGCAGGACCGGTGGCCAGCAGCACGATCACGCGGGCGTCCATAATGGTGCCGAGCCCCTGGGTCACGCAGTGGGTAGGCACGGAGCCCGGTTCGTCGCCGAAGAAGCGGGCGTTGTCAGCGCGGGTCTGTTCGGTAAGGGCGCCAGAGTGGGTGCGTGAGGTGAAGGGTTCGCCGGGCTCGTTGAAGCCAATGTGACCGTTGGCCCCTAGCCCGAGGATCTGCAGGTCAATGCCACCCGCGTCAGCGATGTCCTTTTCGTATGCGGCTGCAGCCTGCTCGGGGTCGCCCCCATTTGCTAGGGGAGTGTGCAAAGCGTCCTCGCTTAGACCAGTTTTGTCGTCGCCAACTAGTTCGTAGCGGAGCACGTTGCGATAGCGCTGCGGGTCCTCGGAACCAATTTCGACGTATTCGTCGAGGGCGAATGCCTGCGCGTCCGAAAGGTCAAATTCGCCGCGATTATAAGCAGCACGAAGACGCAGGTACAACGGGAGCGGGGTGGAACCGGTGGCCACGCCTAGGTTTCCGCCCTTTGGGAAATTATTAATGATGAACTGCGCGGCTGCGTCGCACGCGTCCAGTGTGGTGTTGAAAATGCCTATGCGCATCGTTGCTCCTTATTCTGCGTCTTTTATAGCCTGGCTAAACCAGCTGGTGATAGTCGTTGGATGTGTAATTGCTGTTCCCACGACGGCTGCCCAAGCACCTTTTTTCATTACAGCACCTGCCTGAGCCGGAGTGTGAACGCGTCCTTCGCAAATGATGGGGATATCCGGAAACTCCGCAACCATTTGGGTGAGAAGCCCCAAATCTGGCCCATCTGTCTTGATACGTTCACCAGTGTATCCCGCTAGTGTGGTGGACAGCATGTCGGTTTCGGATTCTGCCGCTTGGCGGGCGTCTTCAATAGATCCACAATCAGCCATTACGAGTATTCCTTCGTCATGCAGAGCGGAAACAGTTTGCGCGTAAGTGCGCCCGTCGGGTCGAGGGCGTCTGGTCGCGTCAAGTGCGACTATGTCGGCACCAGCCATGGAACATGCGCGGGCGTGTCGAAGTGTTGGAGTGATGAATACACCTTCATGGCCTTCTTTCCAGATTCCCAATACCGGAATTTCTACCCGGTCTTTTATGGCTGAAATATCTGCTAAACCTTGGCAGCGTATTCCGACAGCTCCGCCCTGCTCGGCAGCGCGTGCTATTTGCGCCATGGTTTCAGGGCTCCGCATAGGTTCGCCCGGGTAGGCTTGGACGCTAACAATAAGTCCTCCGTGAAGAGATTCAATTACCCTGTTCATAGTTTTCTTCCAATTTCGAAGCGGCCCAGCATGATGCTCCCAGCAGTGGAGCGGCTGAACCGAGTTTTCCTTTCAGTAGGGGAGTGTTGCGCATAGGTGGAAGGACACACTCGGAGTAACCGGTTTTTACCTGCGCCAGCCATTTGCTTCCACTTCTAGTTACCGAGCCGGACAGGATTATTGCGTGGGGATCAAAACAGTTACACAATCCACCCAGAACCTGTCCGAGTGCGTGTGCTGTTTCTTCCAGTATCTCTTGCGCGTATTCCTCACCCTGTGCCGCGCGAGTGGATATCTCTTTCCCACTCGACACCGGTGATAGCGCAGGGGGAAGTTCTTTGTTGTAAAAACTAACCTGGCCGCTTCCGGAAGCGACTGTTTCGATGTGGCTAAACCCGCCGCAAGAGCATTCCAGTCCGTCGGCTAGAGGGTGAACTATATGGCCAATGTGGCCGGATGCAAAGTGCGCTCCTTGTAGTAAATGTCCATCTTGTATAAACGCTCCGCCCATACCTGTACCAACAGCTACTGACAGGATAGTTCTGTAGTTTTTCCCAACGCCCCAGTTGGCTTCACCAAGCGCGTGCGCATGTACATCATTTAGGAGGAAGGTGGGGAGGGCATACTCGTTCTGAAAATAGTTTTTCAGGTCCGTCCCCGTCCAATTCTTTATTAGATCGGTTGCAGATGTAATAGCTCCGCTGTCTGTATCTACGATCCCCGCGGTAGAAATCCCGATTGCTTCCGCTTGTCCAATTTCCAGGATCTTGCGGAGCTGTTGGGCGGCAGCGGCGCAAACAGCGCCGCTGCCGTCCCTAGCCGGAGTAGAAAGATCAGCTATTTGAGTGATGTCCCCACTTTCGGTGCAAATAAGACCGGCGCCAATCTTTGTGCCGCCTATGTCTATTGCGGCTACCCTAGTCACTTAGGACCCCAGTTTTTACTAGCACGTTCCGGATGCGCTCCACATTTTCACCTTCAAGGGCTGCAACCGGCTCAGGCATCATGTTTGAATCGTACACGCCGAGTAATTTCAAGGCTGTCTTGAAAGCTCCGACTCCCGCTCCAAAACCAGAAACTTCCTGTACCACTGAAGTGATGCGCATGAGTGCCGAAAGATGGTTCTGGGTGGTGCGAACGCTTTCCCAGTCGCCAGCTTGATAAGCCTGCCACTGGTTTACATAGCTAACTGGATCTACGTTAGCGAGACCTGGCACTGACCCATCTGCTCCCGCCATGTAGGCGCCGTCGACAACTACCTCTTGACCGGTAAATAGCGCGAGTGGGTGACCGGCTTCCTTATTGTCGTCAACAAGGAAGCGGAATGCCACATCGTCTCCTGAGGAATCCTTGACGCCAGCGATTACGCCGTCTTTTCCAAGTCTGATTAGCAAGTCGCCCGGAAGCTTGACGTGCACACAAACTGGAATATCGTAGGCGAAAATAGGTAGGGAGGTAGCCTCGTGAATCTTGCGGAAGTGTCGCTCGATCTCTGTGATGCCGCCTAGTGCGTAGAAAGGCGCCGTAGCGACTATCGCATCGTAACCAAGTTTTTCTGCAACCTTTGCGTGTTCAATGACGCGTAGTGTTTCGGTGTCGATACATCCGGCTAGAAGCGGAACCCTGTCGCCAACTATCTCCTTAGCTGCTCGGAGGATTTCTTCGCGACGTGCATCGGTCGAGAAAGCTACCTCACCGGACGATCCCAGGATGAAAAGTCCATTTACCCCCGCTTCAATCATTCTGTCTATAGAACGTTTGAAACTGTTTTTATCCAGTTCACCCGCCGAGGTAAGGGGGGTTACTACCGGTGGTATGACGCCTTTGAACTTGTTCACTTTTCAATTCCTTTAGCTGAGTCGTAGATATTTCTAAGCATTTGCACACGTTCTGGCAGAGAGGCCTTTTCAGGAACGCAGATTTTAGCTCCTATGTATTTGGCGGAAGAAGCGGCTTCTGCACAACGCTGGATCTCCTCACCGGTTAGTAACGAGGTGGGTTCGTAGGTGGAACTAGGTAAGTGTCCATCTATCCATTCGTAGCCATACTGTGTAGCATCCGGGCCTGCTCCCGAGAAGATGACTCCAGCTAGGACTCCCGCTTTGGCGCATTGTTGGATATGCTCGAAAGCTGTTTCCGCAGTCCTGCCCTCTACCACTGATCGTCCCCAATTTATGTGGATTCCAACGCCGAGTTGTCGCGCAATGTTTATTTCCTCCTCGATCGCTAGAAAGCCTTTTTCTGGCTTTTGCGAGGAGATGAATTTGTCGCAATGTTCGATTACGATCTCTGCGCCACCCCAGTCCCACTTAAGGAGCTGCTCCAGTGAGGTGCTGAAGGCGTCAGTGTCAGCCAATTTGGTAGGCGCGGAATGTAGTTGGATTACGCTAATTGAATTCCTGCCGGTTGCTGTATTAAGTTCAGCAACGGATCTGCGAATTCCCTCGCAGAAATCTAGGGCAGCTTCTCTCCCTGATTTCTCAGCAGAGGCGAGGCCAAAGTGAGGCTCCTTCCACACGTTCTGCATGGTGCCGGGGATTGCCGTGATTGTGTTAGTTGTCCAATGTTCCGGTAGGACTTTGGCGAAGGCTGTCGCATTATCCTTGATAACTCCCGGATAGGGAATCTCAATTCCATCGATCCAGTCTTGCTGCCCCAAGATTTGGTAGTAATCGTTGTGCTTTCTTTCGTCGGGCAATGATGCGTAGGCCCCGACAATGAAAGACTTAGACATTATTTGCCTCCCTTTATGACTTCGTCGTCACCGTCTTCAATGCGTACTGCTTCGGGTGCCACGGCTTTCTGAAGAAGTCGAGGAACGTTTGCGCCGATTGAAACCATTACTACTGCTGCGAAGCCAGCAGAGAGAATTGCGAGTGCCATGCCAAGAGAAACCTTTGCGGCGACAGCGGCGCCTAGTACTGGACCGACTGCTCCGCCGAGAGCACCTACGTTATAGCAGAAGCCTAGGCCGGCTGCGCGCTTGTCAACCGGGAAGTAACTCGATACCCACTTGGGCAGTAGTCCGGAGATGCCTTGCCCGAACATCTGTTGGAAGAACAAGAGTGCTGCTACCAGGAGTACGTATTTACCGTTCTGCATGAACAGCGGGAAAACGATGATCTGGGAGAGTAGGAGTGACAAAGCGTACCAACGGCGCATGCCAAAATGATCGCCAGCGAAACCAGCAATAATGTAACCGCAGGCATTGCCGAGTCCTGCGAACGATACGACGTTTGCTACTAACTGCTGATCCATTCCCACGCCTTGGAGGTAGGTGGGAAGGAGGCCTTGAATTGGCCAGGTGTACATGAAAGAGGCAAAGATCGTCAGCATGATTGCCACGCCTGTTACCCAGCGGTTCTTGTTGAACTGAACTATGAAGTAGATGAAAATTACTGCACAGAGTGCGCCGAGGATAGTAGTGACAGCTATGCCAGAGGTGATGGACGTGAAGATCAGTAGAAGAGCAGCAGATGCTACGACTACTGCTAGGTAGTTCAGCATCTTCTTGTTACCGCCGAATAGGACTGCGAGCATGTCGTTGTTGTCGACGTGTCCCTTAGATTTCGCATCTTTCCAATCGGCTGCTTCTGGAAGCGACCGGCGCATGTAAATGGCTATGCCGATCGGAACCACGCCGGTGAGGAATAAGGCTCTCCAGCCCCAGCCGGGATGTAAAGAATCAACCCAAGTTGCAAAATACTTATCTACTTGGGCGGCAGCAATAACGCCGAATGCGTAGCCTGACAGAAGGAACCCGGATGCCTTATTACGCATATGCACTGGCCAGGACTCAATTACGTAGGTGGCGGAGGATGAATACTCGCCAGCCATTGCAAACCCGATTACGAGACGGAGGATAAATAGAATCCAGTAATTAGGAGCGAGAGCGCACGCAATTGATCCGAAGGCAAACATGAAGATTGACAGAACCATTGCAGGTTTACGACCATAGCGGTCCCCGACAGCGCCCAAGACAAGGCCGCCAATCCAGCGACTGATGAACGCTGCAGAAATTAGTGAAGCGCCTTGAACCAATGTGAGGTCGAAGGTTTTGATGATTGCGGGAAGTGCAAAGGATATTAGTACGAAATCGTAACCGTCTAGCAGCACTCCCAGCCATGCGGCAAAGAACGCTTTCCAGTCTTCCTTGTCTAAGTATTCCCACCAGTGTTTCTTGCGCGCGGCCTGCGCGCCTGCTGTATTACTCATTAGGGATTTACTCCTTATATTCGTCTTTGAACAGGTGAATCCAATAGATCAGTTGTCTTACAAGTTAGTTATAGCAGTAGCAGTTAGTCTTCGCAAGGGGCTGCGGCGAATCCTCTCTTGTGTGGCATATGCACAGTTAGAGCCACTGTTTTTGGGGACGCTTGCCATGAGCTGAAGTGTAGGCTAGCATGTCGAACATAATGTCAGACAACTGATAGCTACAGGGTGGTAGTGAGAGATGAATATGGTTACCGCATCGAGGCGAGATAGATCGTGGAGAGCGCTGTTAGGATGTTTTCTAGCGATGGTATTGGCCTGCGGAGGCGCGATGTGCATAGCTGATGCGGGTGCGGCAGATGTGTCATCGACTCCTCTAGTGGAAGTTACTAACCCATACAGTCAAAATGCGCAGGGGCCTGGACTGGATCTAGTGCAGTACGCTCCAAAGGTTAGTTCGTTGCATTCGGGGACTATTGCAATCACATTTAAAACGACCCAAAAATCTCCCTCTGCCGCGCTGTTCAGTGCTTCCTCTACAAAGGATCCTTCTACGAATCTGACCTTGTCGGTGCGGAATGGACATCTGTACTGGGAAGTAAGAGATCAAAAGCTGGCGCCTGAAAGTTGGCTTGCAAAGGCAGATGCGGAAGATGCTGGCCCTGTGAGTGATGGATCGGAACACGCGGCTGTTGTTACTGTTTCGGATGACAACACTCGTATTTATCTGGATGGGCAACAGGTGTTCAGCACCGCTGCTAGAGCGTTTTTCTCGTCATTGAACCAGATCGATTCTCTAAGACTTGGAGCCAACTATGACAACTCTGGAAGACAGTGGGGATTCGAAGGAACTATTAGTAATGCGAGCATTTACAGTTCTCCATTGTCTGCCCAGCAAATCCGAGCGACCACTAAGTACCCCCATCCAGTTTTTTCAGTAGATAAGAGTGCGTCGATCCCAGACGCAGTGCGGAATGCTGCTGAGGAGCAAAAAGTAACTCTGGTTTACCGGGTGCAAAACGACGGAGCGGTAAATAAAGAAGCGCGATTGCGGCGAGGACACACCGATGTACAGATACTTAGCTTCGGGCCTTCTATAGCCTTCAGGCAAGGTGGCCAAAAGCTCGAGATACCGCTGAACAAACACCTTAGGTCTGGTGACTCCATTGTGGTAGCTATTGATGGCGATGAGGCGAATTTTTACCTTAATGGGTCATCCCTGACTGCCCGGAAGATGCCCTCACATTCCCTGTCGTCTATAGATAACTACCTGAGTGAAGGGGCCGAGCTGAGAGTGTACGCAGGGAGGTTAAACACGGCACAAATTCAATCGCTTTCCTCATATGAGAATCCGGGAGAAATGGCGCTATTTGATCTTGGGTATGAGGGGGCTGCTAACTACAGGATTCCTGCGATCATTTGCACTGAGAATGGAACTTTAATTGCCAGTGCGGACCAACGGGTGCCCAACGCATACGACAGCCCAAATGACATTAACTTAGTTGTACGTAGGTCTTTGGATAACGGAAAGACCTGGGAACCCCTGCAGAAGCTGGTCGACCTGCCTGGAGAGGGTAGGAAAGCAGCGTCGGTAATTGACTCCTCCTTAGTGCAGGATCAGAAGAGTGGAAGAATCACCTTGCTTGTAGATCTGTACCCCGGAGGGGTTGGACAGCCTAATAATGTCCCTGGGACTGGTATGGCAGAAGATGGCTCTCTGCTACTGAAAGACGGTGAAAACCGTGCTTTCAAGTACAAATCAGGAAAGGTGCTGGACTCTGAGGGGAGAGAGACAGATTATTCCGTGGACAGTCAAGGTAACGTCCGCAAAGGCGGTCGTGAGCTGAATTCTATATACGATCCAGCTGAAAAATCTAAAGCCGTTCCCGATGGCCTATTCATGGCACCAACCTCCTATCTTGTTGAAATGCATTCCGATGATGATGGAGTTACCTGGAGTTCTCCTAGGCATATTAACCATCAAGTTAAAGCAGAATGGATGAAGTTTATTGGGACTAGTCCGGGATCTGCCATGCAGATCAAGGGTGGTAAATATGATGGGCGCTTAATTGTCCCAATCTATTATTCAAATTCTGTCGCAACGGTTTATTCCAGCGCAGTCGTCTACTCCGATGATGGAGGAACAACCTGGAGTAGATCTAAGTCTCCAAACGATGGAAGACAGTTTAGAGGGGGAACTATTGATTCAAAGACTGTGCGCGATGGGAGCGCGTCCCTGCATGAGTCTGCCGTTGTTCAGAGTGACGAGAACGAACTGACTATGTATATGCGGAATCTTAATCCGGGACGAAAGGTTGCTGTTTCTCGCTCTCGAGATGGAGGGGCTACCTGGAGTGGGGTGGAGTTCAAGGACGATACTCCGGATATATTCAGCCTGCCCGCAGCTCGGAGTATGTCCGGTGGCTACAAAAACGTACTGTTCGCAAACGCTTCGGCAGCGCAACCATATAGGGGTAAAGGGGTGCTCAGATTCTCTAACGATGGTGGATCAACGTGGCAATCTTCCAGAACCTTCCAAGCAGGACACTATGTATATCAATCCATGACGACACTGCCTAACGGCAATATTGGACTTCTCTGGGAACGTGAATGGCAAGGAATCTACTATTCAGAAATTCCTGCCGAATGGATAACTAAATATCCAGTAAGAAATTTTTAGAAGTAGTTTGTACTTGAAGGGTGAGTAGAAAATGAATACGAATGGACAAAGCTGGACAACTAATTTTCGTGCGAATATCGATGGCAGAATCGCACATGTGACGGGCAATGAGTGCGGTTGGGAACTTTCGATAGCTAACGGTAGCCTGCTGTTACTGGGTAGTAATAGCAATGCCAAGATTCGGCTCGACATGGAGGATACTTTCAAAGTTTCCGATAACCAGTGGCATGCATTGGGCATCTCTTCCACAGCAGAGGGCTCGAAGATCTATTTGGATGGGTGCCAATGCTTTTCTGCGACTGCTGACCTTAGGCCTATTGCTTGCGGGGAAACAAGCAGTTTTGATTGGGCGCCTACTACCGGTGTGGAACTAGCTGACGAGGCAGCTTTTGACAGGGCACTTACGCCTATGGAGTTTCTTGCGAAATCCGTAGCCCCGGAACCGTTAATTGAGTTTGCCGCATCCCATTTGTCCGATTACGACGCCACCCAGGTAGGACAGTTACGCTCGGGGTCGATTTTCCTTAGGTACCGAGTACGAGGCCCCGGCCAGCACGGTACGCTGCTCGCAGCTGCTGCAGGTGGGCAGGAAAAATTGAATATTGCTCTGACTGAACGCGGAGTTGAATACCGTGTGCTCGGAAAGGGCAATGTTTGGCGCCGCTTCGTTGCAGAGGGCCGTTGGGACCAGGGACATTGGCACGATGTTGTGCTTAGAGTTGGCCATGGCGCAGTCCAAATCTACGTCGACGGGTATATGGAAGCCCATCTTCCGGGGCAGGCGTTCTTCGGCAGCATTGAGAGCTGTGACGAGGTTGTTATTGGACAGGACATATACGGATCGAGGTTGTTCGGAGAGGTTCGTAACGCAGCGATATATTCGTCGGTGCTGAATGATTCGCAAATCAAGAAGCTATCGGCTGTGCAGCCTCTAGACACGCAATGCCTGTTCGATTACGGCTTTCAGGATTCGATAAGCTATCGCATTCCATCGCTTCTCACGACAAAGTCTGGGGTAGTAATTGCAGGGGCTGATCAGCGCGAAACGATAGCTAACGACTCTCCGAATTCAATCAACTTTGTTATCCGCCGCTCATTCGATGGCGGAAAGACTTGGGGAGATTTGCAGCCCGTGTTGAGCTATCCGGGGCATGGGGCCAATGGCGCCTCTGTAATCGATTCCTGTGTAGTTCAGGATCAGAACACTGGACGCATAATAGTGCTGATAGATCACTTCCCTGGGGGCATGGGCCAGCCCAATGCTCAAGCTGAGATCGGCATAGATACAAACGGGAATTATCTCCTTTTTGACGGTGAAGGAAATGGGTACACGTGGAACGCCGATGGAACAGTGTTGGGTGAAGATGGGGAACTTGCGCCGTATTCAGTTTCCGAGGATGGAACGGTAACTGTGTTGCAGGATGGAAAAGAGTCCTGCGGCGGCAACGTGTTTCTGAAAGATGGCGACGATCCTGCACAGACACTTCTCACGGCGCGCACCTCTTTCTTGCAAATGATCTACTCGGATGACGACGGAGAGACCTGGTCTAGACCGGTAAATCTGAACCACCAGGTCAAGAAGGACTGGATGGCATTCTTAGGGACTGCCCCAGGAAATGGTATTCAGCTTGCCAACTCAGATTATGCGGGGAGACTGGTTATGCCCGTTTACTACAACGGCGAAAGTAGGACCAATTTCTCCGCCACTGTGGTTTATTCCGACGATGGAGGTAAGTCGTGGAAATTGGCGAAGTCGCCCAATGACGGACGCATATTCGATGGAAGGGAAATCGACTCTCGGACTCTTGATACCGAATCTGCAGCTACTCATGAAGCGACTGTGATAGAGCGACAAGACGGGACTGTTCTTATGCTTATGCGCAACCAGCATCCCAGTGGCAAAGTAGCGGCTGTAGAAAGCGCAGATGGCGGAGAGACCTGGGGTGAGGTCTACTTTGTCGACCAGATTCCCGAGATCTTCTGCCAGCCGAATGCCGTTGCGTGGCCTACAGATAAGCATCGCGAGAGGGTGGTGTTCGCAAACGCTTCGCAGTTGAGGCCATATCGAGGTCGGGGTGTCCTGCGCAGGTCTGACGATGGTGGACGTACCTGGGATGTTGCCCGGACATTTAATCCAGCCCACTACGTGTACCAATGCATGGCGGTCATGCCTGACGGAGAACTTGGACTTCTTTGGGAACGAGAAATGCAGGGACTTTACTTTACGAAAATTCCACATGCCTGGTTCGATGCTGTAAGAGCATAAGTGGGGAGAATGTGGCACGGATCTGTTATCTTATGACTGCGGATACGTGCCACATCCGTAATAATTTGGGCGGGGAACTTCGCTGGTAGGAAAGTTGTAATGAAAAAAACATCAGATATCTTGTCATCACTTCCGCCTACCCTCACAGGCTACGAACAAACGAAGCTCGAGCAGAGGTTTACCTCCCGAACGGATTCCACGATCGAATCGGTAGAGCAGTACATAATTTCGGAACGCTTGAAGCCAGGTGACCCACTACCTACTGAAGCTGAACTATGTAAGCTCCTGGGAGTGTCGCGATCCTCGGTTCGAGAAGCGATGAAGCAACTCCAGGCGTTGGACATCGTGGCAACGAAGCAGGGCAAGGGCGCGTTTGTCTCGAACATGTCATTGTCTCCACTGGTCAATACTCTGGTCTTACGTTCGTCTATGGGGAATGGCTCATTGGGAACTCTCGATGAGGTGGTTTCCATGCGAAAGTATCTAGATATTGGTGTAGGCCACGATCTGGTAGAGAAGCGAGACCAGACGGATCTGAAAAAGATCAAAGAGCTGCGGGACCTGGTTAAACTGATGATTTCTAAGTCAACGACCGGTCGCTCCTATATCCAGGAAGACATTGCTTTTCACAGGGGACTAATTTCGATCCTTCAGAATCAGCTCTTAGACGAGATGATGAGTGCCATGTGGCTAATCCATATGGCTGTGGTTCCGTCATTGCCTGCCGACGCCGCGGGGCTTATAGCCACTGCAAAAGCTCATGGTGCCATGCTCCAAGCCATAGAGGACGGGGACATTGGTGCTTACTATCGCGCGGTGGAGGATCACTACCAACCATTGCGTTATCGAATGAGCGCTGCAGGACGTCACTAACTGCCGCCCTCGAAAAATGGCGGACTTACCAACTAAGCTGGGAGCGTGCTGGACAATTTCAATTCGATTCTGCCTGACCTGTTCCGTGTTATCGACCTAATTGGTGTGTTTGTCAACGGAATTATTGGCGGGCAGTTGGCGCGGCGCCGCAACTTCGATGCGGTGGGTTTTTTCGTGCTCGCCGTCATGAGCGGTCTAGGCGGAGGCATCGTTCGCGACATTATGTTGCCCGCTGGGCCTCCGGTCGCGCTCACTGATCCGTATTACCTGATTTGCGCCCTCGGCGGGGCGTTCGTGGCGATTCTGCTGCGTCTTTCGGGACGCTGGGCCACCCGCATGGTTTTCCTTGGGGACGGCCTGGTGCTTGGATGCTGGGCGGCCACGGGTACTCTCAAAACACTCAGCCAAGGGTTCAATATTCCCCCAGCCATTCTGCTTGGCCTTGTCACGGCAGTGGGCGGCGGCATGATCCGAGATGTCGCCTCCGGCATGGTTCCCCGCGTCTTCGGTGGCAACACGCTGTATGCGACTCCGGCGCTCGCGGCTTCGCTCATCATGGTCATCTTCTACAAGTTCCACATGCCGGTGTTCGGAATGCTTGTAGCGATCATCTTTGGCGGTTTGGGCACGGTCATCTCGGGGTGGCGGCGGTGGACGCTGCCAACTGGCGACTGGACGGTCACCATGACTTCTAAACAGTTGCGAGCACTGCTAGCGCGTAAGGGAGTAAAGCCGGAAATAAAGCCGTTTATCCTGGGTGGCAACCGCAAACTCAGGCCGTTCCGGGAACGTAAGAAGAACGCCGGTTCCACCGCTCAGATTACGGGCGAAGATCAGTAAATGTGCGGCCGGTACGGGATGTGGCGTTCCACCCAGGACGTGGCGGCGCTCTTTGGAGTAGACATGATTATCGAGGGCGTCCCCGACCCATCCTGGAACATTGCTCCGACGCACACTGTGAGTGCGGTGATGGAACGGTTTGCCGAGGGCGGCGAATTGGTGCGTGAATTGCGGCGGCTTCGGTGGGGGCTGATCCCCTCCTGGGTGAAAAGGCCGGATAAGCCCCTGTTGATCAACGCTAGAGCGGAGACGGTGACTGGTAAGCCGTCGTTCCGGACTGCAGCGTCTAAGCGTCGCGTGCTGCTCCCCGCCAATGGGTATTTCGAGTGGCAGCAAAGCGAGGGTGGCAAACAGCCCTACTTTCTTTCTGCTGGCGAGGGCGACCCGCTGGTAGCGTTTGCGGGCATCGCGGACACTTGGCGCGGCCCTGCCGGTTGGGTAGGGTCGGCGGCCATTTGCACCCGAAGTGCGCCAGACGCCCTCGGGCATATTCATGAGCGCACCCCGGTGATCGTGCCGGAAGATTTGTGGGGGCAGTGGCTGAACCCGGCGTTGACTGACCGGGAGCAGGTTGATGAGCTGCTCGGCCGCATCCCTCCTCCGGTGTTGCAGCCGCGCAAGGTGGGAAGCGAAGTCGGCTCCGTGCGCAATAACTATCCCAGCTTGGTAGAAGCCGCATCGTAATGGCAAAACGAGGGCGAAGATAGCTGTCCACAGCTGCGCCCAGTTTCGTTTAGACCGCCACACTATCCACAGGTGCTCTTTCGTGCGTCCCATTTGTCGGGGGTAGGTGCAAGAGTTGTTTCCATGAGGCGAAAGTTTGGCATCGGCGATGCGGTGGCGTGGGCCCTCGCTGCCATTGTCCTGGTGTGGGCAGTGGCCCCCATGGGCATAGATTTGGGTGGCTTTGGTAAGGCGGGGGTCGCTGGCACTAACAGGCCCGGGTCTATTTTGGACGCATTCAAATCTAATCAGAAGGTGCTGCAGGAAATCCCAAACACTACGTTTGCGCAGACAGTAAAGAATCTGCCCGTACGCCAGGGGAGGCCAGCAGAACGCTATAACCGCCGTAAGTTTGGGCAGCGGTGGGCAGACGAGGACAGGAATGGCTGCGACACTCGCAACGACATTTTGGCCCGGGATATGCGCCAGGTTACTTATAAGCCGGGCACCCGAAATTGCGTAGTTCTTTCCGGGGTGTTGCAGGATCCTTATACGGGTAAGGTAATCAACTTTGTGCGGGGCAATCGTACTTCCGAGGCGGTGCAGATTGATCACGTGGTTGCTCTAGCCGATGCGTGGGCTTCGGGTGCTGACAAGTGGGATGGGCCGCGCCGGCAGAAGTTCGCTAACGACCCGCTGAACTTGCTGGCAGTGGACGGCCCAGCTAACCAAGCGAAGAGCGCGTATGCGGCGGACAGGTGGCTTCCCCCCGATGCGGATTACCGTTGCGCCTACGTGGCCCGGCAAGTGCGCATAAAACAGGTGTGGGGGCTGACGGTTACAGCCGACGAACAGCGCACTATGGCACTTACTGCTTCTGAGTGCCCATCCCAACAATTGCCTGCCGGGCCTACTCTGGCGCTGGCTCACTGAGCCGGGCCCGCATATGTGCCGTATAAATAGGTAGAAGAAGGGGGGAATAATGAGCAACATCGCGAAGATCGTAGCCAACTTGAAGGACTGGCAAGAGGGCTTGTACAAGGAATTGCACGCCCATCCCGAACTATCTATGCAAGAGGAGTGGACTAGGGAGCGGATCACACAGGAGCTGACCGACCTGGGGGTAGAGCCGAAGCGCATCGGCGGGGGAGTCGTTGCCGTCCTCGAAAATGGGGAAGGCAGCACCATCCTTTCCAGGGCAGACTTCGATGCGCTTCCCCTAAAAGAGGAGACGGGATTGGATTTTGCCTCTACTGGCACCCAGAAGGATGCCGATGGCAATGACACTCCGGTTATGCACGGGTGCGGGCACGACATGCACACTGCCTGTCTGCTGGGCGCAGTAAAGGTCCTGCTGGCACAAAAAGACCTGTGGCAAGGCACTTTCATTGCGCTCTTCCAGCCGGGTGAAGAAACGGCCCAAGGCGCGAAATCCATGGTAGCGGACGGGCTGGTCGAACAGGTTCCCAAACCCGAAGTTTGCCTTGCCCAACACGTGGTGAGCATCCAAGAGGGTACCGTCAATGCCGTCTGCGGTCCGACGTTTTCTGGCGCAACTAGCCTGAAAATTACCGTCTACGGCAAGGGCTCCCACGGGTCTATGCCCCACCTGTCTATTGACCCCATCGTGATGGCCGCCGCGATCGTGCTGCGGCTTCAAACTATTGTGTCGCGGGAAATTTCGCCCTCGGATTTTGCCGTAGTTACGGTAGGGTCCATTGTGGCCGGAGCCTCCGCGAACACCATTCCCGATTCGGCAACCTTGCAACTGAATGTGCGCACCTACAAAGAATCGGTGCAAAAGAAGGTTACCGAATCCATTGAGCGCATTGTGAAGGCGGAATGCGCGGCCTCTGGCAGCGATCGCGAACCAGAATTTGAATACTTCAACCGCTACCCCCTAACCGCCAACCCAGAAGAACAATTCGACCGCATCACCGGGGCGTTCAAAGACTACTTTGGCGACCGGTATGCAGACGGGGAAAAGGTCACGGCCTCCGAGGACTTCACCTACATTCCCAAGGCCTTTGACGTGCCTTACTTCTACTGGACCTTTGGGGGCTTCCCCGATCCGGAGTCGGCGCCCGGCAACCACTCACCACAGTTTGCTCCCACCATGAGCCCCTCCTTGCAGGTGGGCACCGAGGCGCAGGTGGTAGCGGCCCTCGAATATTTGGGCAAGTAAACAACAATCCCGCGCCTAGTGCAGTTACGCCGGGCGCGGGATTAGTGTTTTGAGTTATTCGGCTATACCCCGGCGATCACTCCGGAAACCAGGCCGAGGGCGATCAGGATGCCAAGGGCCACGCGGTAGATCACGAACCAGTTGAAGTTATTCGACGAAACGAACTTCAGCAGCCACGCAATCGACAGGTAGGCGACGATGCCGGACACTACGGTGCCGATAATGGTGGCTCCCCAGCCGACTCCGCCAGCCGCACCAATCTGATCAAACTTGGTTACAGCCTGCAGGCCGCCGGCGGCGATCAGGGTGGGAATGCCCAGGAAGAAGCTCATGCGCGTGGCCGTCACCCTGTCGATCTTCAGGAACATGGCCCCGGCAATGGTTGCGCCGGAACGCGATACGCCGGGGATCAGGGCGATCGACTGGAATAGGCCAAGCAGGAGGCCATCCTTCCAAGTAATAGAGTCTTCGCCACGATCGAAGCGTACCCGGTCGGCCACATACATTGCTACCGACCACAAAACTAGCCCGGCGGCCACAAACCACATGGAGCGCAGCGGCCCCTCGATCAAGTCTTTCAGCAGCAGCCCCACAACGGCGGTTACTGCCACACCCACAATGATTGCCCACCCTAGGTGGTAGTCGGCTTTGCGCTTGTGCTTATTGGCCAGACCAGCGAACCAGGCGCGCGCGATGCGCACAATGTCCGACCAGAAGTAGACAATAGAGGCGAGCATGGCGCCGACCTGGATGATAGCCGTGTAAGCGGTGACGGTAGGAGCATTTACTGGGTGACCGAGTAGGTTTTCAACAATGGTCAGATGGCCCGTGGAGGAAACGGGGAGGAACTCGGTTACGCCCTCGACGATCCCCAAAATGATGGACTCCCACCAAGAAATCACGGCTACTCCTAGGGTAGAAAAATGCGAACGCAGACCAGTCTAGGTGACAAATACGCAAAGCTGCATAAGACACGAGCGCTCGCGGCTGCGAAACAGGCCACGCCCTCAAAAAAGTTGTGCCAAATATGGGAACCGAAGCAGAAAATACTCTCAACCACTGAAGAATGTGATGTAAACAACTATTCTTGTTTGTTGGAACAACGCTGTTTTCTGTCTAAGGAAGGTGAAGGAGCCTTATGCGTATTGGTGTCCCTACAGAAGTTAAAAACAATGAATACCGCGTGTCTGTGACGCCTGCCGGTGCTGCCGCCCTGATTCAGGACGGACACGAAGTGCTAATCCAGAAGGGGGCCGGTGAAGGATCCGCCTATCCCGATTCGCTCTATGAAGAGGTTGGCGCAAAGATTATTGACGACGCCGACCAGGTGTGGGCCAGCGCCGACATGGTCATGAAGGTCAAGGAGCCGATCGAAGAGGAATACCACCGCCTGCGCGATGGGCTGATCCTGTTCACCTACCTGCACCTTGCTGCTGACAAGGCGTGTACCGACGCCATTATTAAGGCGGGTACCACCGCTATTGCGTACGAAACTGTGCGCACCGATGCTGGCACTCTGCCGCTGCTCGTGCCCATGTCCGAGGTCGCAGGCCGCCTGGCTGCCCAGGTTGGCGCGCACTATCTAGAGAAGCCGCACGGCGGACCGGGCGTGCTGATGGGCTCCGTGGCAGGTGTGCGCAACGCCAACGTAGTAGTTGTTGGCTGCGGGCAGGCAGGCCGTAACGCTGCCGAGATCGCTATCGGCATGGGTGCGAACGTAACCGTGCTGGACAATGATCTAGAGAAGCTGCGGTGGGCAAACTGGCAGTGGGGCAACCGGGCCCGCACTACCTACTCCACCCCGCTCTCTGTCGAAGAGGCCGTGGCGGACGCCGACCTGGTCATTGGTTCCGTACTTATCCCGGGTGCTAAGGCGCCGAAGCTGGTAACCGATGCGATGGTAGCCAAGATGCGGCCGGGTTCCGTACTGGTCGACATCGCGATTGATCAGGGCGGCTGCTTCGAGGGGTCGCACCCCACTACCCACGATGATCCGATCTTCACGGTGCACGACGCCACCTACTACTGCGTGGCGAACATGCCCGGGTGTGTGCCTCACACCTCCACTACCGCGCTGGCCAACGCTACGCTACCGTACGCTCGCGCTATCGCAAAGAAGGGGTGGAAGCAGGCGCTGAAGGACGATGCAACCCTGCGTCGCGGCCTGAACGCCCACGCTGGCAAGATCTCCTACCCAGGCGTAGCCGAAGCTTTCGACCTCGAATGCGTAGATCCCGAAGAGCTGCTCGAAAACTAGTGCCGGAAGTGGTGCCCGGACGGTTGCAGCCGACTATGTAAAGCCACTTGCCTTAACTAGCGGGCTCTAAGAACCTGCATGGCCCCGCATCTAATCGGATGCGGGGCCATGTCATGCCTGTGTACATCCTAGACAGTAATGCGTGGGTTTCAAAAAAGTAATCTACCATTGTCCGCAAGTAAAAATCTGAGTAAAGTATATTGCAGTATGGGGCACCTGAATGGGGGAATGCAATGACGCAAACGTCCGGGCAAGCAATCGCCATGATTATTTACTTCGTGGCCATGATCATCATTGGGATCTGGGCATACACACGAACGCAGAATTTAGACGACTACATGTTAGGTGGGCGGGGGCTGGGCCCGGCAGTTGCCGCCCTCAGCGCAGGCGCATCCGACATGTCTGGGTGGCTACTAATGGGGCTACCCGGGGCGCTGTATCTTTCCGGCATTGTCGAGGGGTGGATCGCCGTTGGCCTGGTAGTGGGGGCATGGGTGAACTGGAAAATTACTGCCCCGCGGTTACGTTCCTACACGCAGGTGGCGAACAATTCTATTACGCTACCGTCCTTCCTGGGCAATCGGCTCCACGATCGCTCGAACGCGCTTCGCATCGCCGCCGGCCTAATAATTTTCGTATTCTTCACCTTCTACGTGTCCTCTGGCATGGTCGCCGGGGGCACCTTCTTCGAATCCGCCTTCGGGATGGACTACCACCTGGGCATGGTCCTTGTTGCCGCAGTGGTTGTGCTGTACACGCTGGTCGGCGGCTTCCTGGCGGTGTCGTGGACAGACCTGGTGCAGGGGATAATGATGTTGATGGCGCTGGTGGCGGTGCCCATCGTGGGAGTCGTTGCCCTTGGAGGGCCGGCAGCCGTTGCCGAGGGCGTGCGCACGGCCAATCCGGACTTCCTCTCGCCCTTCGGGGGCGCTAGCTTCGTGGGCGTCATATCTGCGCTGGCGTGGGGGCTCGGCTACTTTGGGCAGCCACACATTGTAGTTCGCTTTATGGCGCTCCGTTCGCCGCAAGAGGCAAAGCAAGCTCGCCGCATTGGGATCGGGTGGATGTTCCTGTCCGTACTGGGGGCGTCCGGCACCGCCATTATCGGCATTGCTGCCCACCAGCGCGGCAGGGTCCAGATCGGGCAAAATGATGCCGAATCCGTATTCATTCTTATGGGGCAGAATCTTTTCCCCGTGCTGGTTGCCGGGTTTATGTTGGCCGCGATCTTGGCGGCAATCATGTCCACAGTGTCCTCGCAGCTGCTGGTCACGTCCTCGGCAATTGTCGAGGACATCTATAACGGCCTTACTAAACGCAAGCTAACCCCGATGGGCGGGGTGAATCTGGGCCGAATCGCAGTGCTAGCAGTCTCCTTGCTGGCAGCGGGGCTTGCCTGGATGCGCACGGACTCGATTTTGAACCTGGTTTCCTTCGCCTGGGCCGGCTTCGGGGCAGCCTTCGGGCCGATCGTGATTTTGGCACTGTATTGGCGAAAACTGACAACGGCGGGCGCGCTCGCGGGCATGGTTACCGGCGCTGTCACCGTCGGGGTGTGGGGGACTTTCAAGTGGGGTGGCCTGTACGAAATTATCCCCGGCTTCGCCCTCTGTATGGCGGTTGCCTGGGCGGTGTCGAAGGCGACTTACAAGCCAAATAGCCAGATAGATGAAGAGTTCGCGCTGGCTGAAAGACTTGCCACCGTATCGGAGCAGGAATTGGCGGAATATTTTGGTGACCGCACCTTCGCCGGCCCCACAATTAGCTACCAGAACACAGAAGGTAATAACCAGCCAAAGATAGACTAAACAGGTAGGCTAATAGAGCTTCGTAAATGGCAAGGATGCCAGCAGTTGCAACGGGAAAGGTCAAAGATGTCCAACGTAGAGGTTGACTACGCCGAAATTGGGGAACTCGCGAAAAAGCGAGCAAAATCCTGGCTCGAACGGTCCAAGAAATACCCGGTTGATCGGGCAGGGCAGCTCCTTAGTGAAGTGCTGCGCGACCCGAAGGGGCTGGACTTCACAGTCGGGTTCGTAGACAACGTGATCAGGCCCGAGGACGAGAAGATCGCCGCCCAGCAGATTCGCGTCTTGGCGGACCAGGATCCACAGTTCTTGCCGGCTTACCTGAAGGGGCCACTGGCGGTGGGCGGCAAGCTCGCTCCGCTAGTTCCCGAGGTGGCAGTTCCCACGGCCCGCAAAGTATTTGAGGCTTTGGTAGGGGACCTGGTCCTAGATGCTAAAGGTACTGGGCTGACAAAGTCGATTGCTCGCCTGAAGGCGCGCGGCGCCCGGTTGAACATGAATCTGCTAGGCGAGGCCGTCCTTGGCGACAAGGAAGCTGAAAAGCGGTTGCGCGACACCATGGGGCTGCTGGAACGCGAGGACGTGGATTACGTATCCATGAAGGTGTCCGCCGTAATCGGCCCGCACAACCCGTGGGCCTACCAACAGGCCGTAGACTACGCGGTTGAAGCTCTGATGCCGCTATACCGCAAGGCAAACAGCTATTCCCCAAAGAAGTTCATCAACTTGGACATGGAAGAATACCACGACCTGCACCTGACCATCGACGTGTTCAAGAAGATCCTTGACCGCGAGGAATTCAAGGACTTGAAGGCTGGGATCGTGCTGCAGGCATACCTGCCGGATTCGCTTCCTGCCATGCAGGATCTGCAGGCTTGGGCGGCACAGCGCGTCCAGAATGGTGGCTCACCAATTAAGGTGCGAGTCGTAAAGGGTGCCAACCTTTCCATGGAGCGCGTGGAAGCAACCGTGCATGGGTGGGACATGGTGACCCAACCGAACAAAGAAACGACAGACGCGAACTACATCCGCGTCCTCGATTGGGCGCTGCGCCCCGAACACACGAAGAACGTGACTATCGGCGTGGCCGGCATGAACCTGTTTACTGTGGGATTTGCCTACGAGCTGGCCAAGAAGCGCGGCATCTTACACACCGACGGGATCGAATTCGAAATGCTGGCGGGCATGGCAACCCAGCAGGCAGCTGCCGTAACCGAGGACGTCGGCCACCTGCTCTTCTACGTGCCCATCGTCAACCCGGAGGAATACGATGTGGCGATCGCCTACCTGGTGCGCAGGCTAGAAGAGAACTCGCTGCCGTCCAACTTCATGTCTTCCATTTTCGAACTGGACCAAAACGAGGCCCTGCTGCAGCGCGAACAAGACCGCTTCAGCGCCGCCCTCTCCCATGCTTTTGACGACCCGGTAGGCCCTGCCCGCAAACAGAATCGCCTAGAAGAGGGCGAAGCCGAGATCAAGGCGATCGTCACCGACGAAGCGGGCAACTGGCAATTCCAGAACACGCCAGATTCAGACCCGTCCCTGCCAGCCAACCTGCAGTGGGCGCGCCAGATCGCCGACTCCATGAAAGATAGCGAAAAGGGATGCCTGGTCATCGAGGAAGCAGCAGTAACCTCTGAAGACCAGCTGCAGAAGATCGTCGAAGAAGCGGCCCGCGGCGGCAAGGAATGGGCAGCCCGTCCGCTACAAGAACGCGTGGACATCCTGCACCAGGTTGGCGTGCTGCTGTCTAAACGCCGCGGCGAACTGATCGAGGTAGCCGGCTCCGAGGCAGGCAAAACCATTGACCAGGGCGACGTGGAAGTTTCTGAGGCCGCCGACTTTGCCCACTACTACGCAGAGCAGGCCAACACGCTGCATTCCCTGCCCGGCGCGAAGTTCACCCCCGCGAAGGTTATTGCGGTAACCCCGCCCTGGAACTTCCCCATGGCAATCCCCACCGGCGGCGTATTGGCCGCCCTCGCTTCCGGGGCCGGCGTTGTCTTCAAGCCCGCCCGCGAAGCCCGCCGCACGGGAGCCATGCTGGCGCAGGCAATGTGGGACGCGGGCGTTCCTCGCGACGTGCTGAAACTAGTGGACCTATCCGAGGGCGAGCTGGGCCGCGCCCTCATCGAAAACCCACTGGTAGAACGCGTAATCCTGACCGGTTCTATCGACACCGCCAGGCTGTTCAAGTCCTGGCGTCCCGGCCTGCAGGTGCTAGCCGAAACCTCCGGCAAGGACTCCATTATTGTTACCCCGCACGCCGACCTGGACCTGGCGGTGCGCGACGTAGTCAACTCCGCCTTCGGGCATGCCGGACAGAAATGTTCCGCATGCTCGACCGTGATCCTGGTCGGGTCGGTCGGGCGCTCGCGGCGCTTCCACGACCAGCTAGTCGACGCGGTCGAGTCTCTGAAGGTGGGCTACCCCTGGCAGCTAGACACGCAGATGGGGCCGCTGGTTTCTCCCGCATCGGGCAAGCTGCTGCGCGGCCTCACCACGTTGGGACAGGGCGAACACTGGGCCGTTACCCCGCGTCAGCTAGACGAGTCGGGCAAATTGTGGAGCCCGGGCGTGCGCGCCAACGTGCAACCGGGCAGCGAATACCACCTGACCGAATACTTCGGGCCGATCCTGGGGGTCATGCGGGCCGACACCCTGGAGCAGGCGGTCAAACTGCAAAACGCCACCGAATTTGGCCTGACGGCAGGCATCCACAGCCTGGATGCTGACGAAATTAACTACTGGCTAGACCATGTGCGCGCCGGCAACGTGTATGTAAACAGGGGAATTACCGGAGCGATTGTGCGCCGCCAGCCCTTCGGCGGGTGGAAGCGCTCTGCCGTTGGGGCTGGCACTAAAGCAGGTGGGCCGTCCTACCTGTTCGGCCTCGGCAATTGGGAACGCACAGACGTTGACGCCTCCCAGATCACTGGACGTTCGCTCTCTAACCCGGCTTTGGCGGACGCCTACCAAAGTGCTACCACTTTGGACCAGGGCGGACAGTACGTGCAGGCCCTGGCAGTTTCCGCGCAAGAGTGGGGCGAAAAGGAATTTGGTGTCGGCCACGACCCATCTGCCCTTGGGGTGGAACGCAACGTGCTGCGCTACGAGGCCGTGCCCGTCCTAGTACGCCTTGCCCAGGGCGAGAAGCCTTGGCAGCTACTTGGCGTGGTCGCGGCCGGACTGGCGGCAGGCTCACAGGTGAGCGTATCGGCTGCAGAGCTTCCTGCGCAGGTGCGCGAATTCTTACGCCGCCAGCATGTTCCCTTCGTCCTCGAAAGCAAGGAGGCTTTCCTTGAGGGCGTTCCCGGTTGGGCGAAGGAAGCCGGGTACGACGCTCGACTGCGGATGCTAGGCGGAGACCCGACGCAGGTGGCTGCTACCCTACCCAAGGAATTGGTGGCCGACGTGGCAATCTGGTCGCAACCGGTTACGGTTAGCGGTCGCGTGGAACTACTTCCGTTCGTCCACGAGCAAGCCGTGTCGTTTACCAACCACCGCTTCGGTAATCCCACGCCGCTGGGGGATCGGGTAGAAATCTAATTTGAGTGGTTGCAGAGGCCGCGCAGTCACAAGTTGGGTGCGCGGCCTCTTTATGCAATGGCCAAAGCGCATCGGGCTGTCGAAAGCACAGTGGATTGCTGAAAGCTCACCGAAATGCGAACTGTTCAGTGTGCCCTGGGCAAACTGGTGTGCTCTCGGTGCGGGGATAGTTATGCTCCGTGGAAGTGAGCCTGGTGCTCAGCGCCGGCACGGTAGCCAATGGCGGCAGCGGCCTGCTTGAGTTTGCTAATCAGCGGCAGCAACCTGTCTTCAGGTAGATCGGTCGAATGGTAGGTCATTGCTAGCGACCCGATGGGATAGCCAGAATTGTCTAGCACGGCAACGGCTACCGTAGACCACCCGGGAGTAATGTTCTCTACTTCCTGGGCCCATCCGCGGGCACGGGTTTGCGCCAGGATTTCCTGCAACTCAACCACAGTTTTTGGGCCGGAACCAGTGCGGTCGGCCAAATACCGGTTAGAAGGGTAGAGGGCGGATACCTGCTTGTCGCTCAGCTGCGCCAGCATGGCCTGCCCGGACGCGGTCAGTTCGGCAGGCAGGCGCACCCCGACGTCGGTAACTAGCGACAGGCCCATTGAGCCGCGCTGTTCTACCACGTAGATGACGTCTTTGCCGCTAAGAACAGCGAAGTGCGCGCTTTGATGAACCTGATCGACGATGTGCTCAACCACGGTTAGGGCTATTCGCCGCAGTGGTTCCTGCCGCTGGTACGCCCAGGCCAGTTCGTAGGCGCGCACGCCTAGTGAAAACCGGCCGGTCTCCTGGTCATGGGACACGTAGCCGAACTCGACCAACGTGCCCAGTATGCGGTAGGTGGTGGACCGCGACATGGATAGCTCGCGAGCCAAAGACGCAGCGGTCAGTGGCTTGATGTGTCCCGCTAGCGAATTCAGGATGCGCAACACATTAGCAGCAGAGTTACTTGTTGCCACGGCCTCCCCCTTCCAACATTTAGCGTGTATCTACTATTGCAGTTTTCCGCTAACCTTCGCGGAAAGAGATGCCCATTGCGCCCTCGGGGTAGACCCAGTGCAACACTTCCCGCGGGGCAACTGCCAGGCAGGTACCGCACTCAAGGCAGGCGGCGTATTCCACGTCGACGCTGCCGTCTTCATTTGCTGTGTACACGTGGGCTGGGCAAACACGCTCTAACACTTTGCCGAAACCAGTGCGTTTGGCCGCTTCCTGATTGACCTCAATGTGGGAGTTGCCCTCGTCTACCTCGTAGGAGTTCTTGGCTAGTCGTTCGGTAACTGTGCCTAGTTTTAGTGCTGCCATTTTTATAGGGACCTCACTGCTTCGAAAGCGATTTTTGCTAGGCGGAGTGCGCCTATTTTCGACTTCTTGAATGCGCCCAGGGCGGTGGGCAAGAGCTTCTTGCGCGGGGACAGGTCTAGGTTGTAGATGCCGTGCAGTACGTTCGAGACCAGTTCGCCCATGTCGCCGTACATTTCAGGGTTTTCAAGGAACTTTGGGGCCTTCGAGTAGGTGGCCATGTCCTTGCCCACGAACGACTCGTCTACCAGGCGCGTGTATTCTTCCAGCTGCTCCTGGCTGAAGTTGCCGGCAGCAAGGGCCTTGTCGATGGCCTGTGCTGCTGCTTTGCCAGATCCGGCCGCCAGATCCATGCCGCGTACGGTGAAGCCCGTGTTTAGCGTGAAACCGGCTGCGTCCCCAACGATCACGAGGCCGTCGCGCACTAGGTCGTGCTGCATCTTCTGCCCGCCCTCGGCAATCAGGTGGCAGCCGTATTCAATCAGCTCGCCGCCCTCAAGGTACTGGCTTACGGCCGGGTGGGTCAGGAAGTGGTCGTGAATCTCAGAGGACGACTTACCCTTCTTTACCAGGTCGTCCAGGCGCAGCACCACGCCGATAGACACCGAGTCAGTGTTCGTGTAGAAGAACCCGCCCCCGGCGACGCCCTGAGTGCAGTCGCCAACCATGGCGTAGGCGAGGCCGTCGCCGTCGCGCACCCCAAAGCGTTTGGACACTTCGGCCTCGCCAAGTTTGATCACGGACTTTACGCCCACGGCCAGGTTCTCGGTGGGCTCCTTTTCCCGGATGCCCGCTTTCTGGGCCAAGAACGAGTTGACCCCGTCGGCCGCAACAACCACGTGGGCGTGCAGCTCTTCACCGCCAGCGCTAATGCCAACAATCTTGTCGCCCTCGCGCAGCAGCTCTTCAACCTTGATGCCGGGCATGATCACCACGCCGGCCTCTTCACACTTCTCGGCCAGCCACGGGTCGAACTTTGCGCGCAGCACAGTGACGGCGGTCGAATCCTCACCCAGGCGACCGTCCCAGTAGTCGACGTTCGTGGCGGCAGTGGGGGTCATGAACGACAAGATGTTGCGGGCAATCTTGCGTTCGTATGGCGCCTGCTCAAGAAAATCAGGGAAAATATCCTGCATAATCTTGCAGTAGAACACGCCCCCGGACAGGTTCTTTGTGCCCGGTTCGGTGCCGCGTTCTACAAGCAGTACTTCGTGTCCCTGCTGTGCCAGCAGGTAGGCACAAGTCATGCCAGCGATGCCAGCCCCAACAACGATTACTTCAAAATCTACGTCGTTCATGACCCCGTCTTCCATTTACTTAGAGAGTGCTTCGGTCAGTGCGGGCAGCACCTCGTACAGGTCGCCAACAATGCCGTAATCTGCCAGTTTGAAGATCGGCGCGTTCTCGTCAGAGTTGATCGCGACGACCGTCTTCGAATCCTGCATGCCAGCGGTGTGCTGTAGCTGCCCGGAAATGCCCAGGGCGAAGTAGAAGTCGGGTGCCACCTTGGCGCCCGAAACGCCTACGTACAGGTCGCGATCGAACCAGTCGGCGCCCTCGGCTAGAGGACGCGAGCAGGCTACTTCCGCGCCTACCGCCGCAGCCAGGTCGCGTGCCAGCTGCAGATCTTCTTCCTTCTTGAAGCCGCGCCCACAGGCAACAATCTTGCCTGCCGCGCCCAGATTTACCTGGGTGCCAGCGCCGGTTTCTTCAGCCACTACCTTGGCGGGGGACAGCTCGGCTTCCGCCGCTTCTGCCTGGGCCCCGCTTCCGGCTACGTCCTTGCCGCCGTCCAGCAGGAGCACCAGCTTCTGCGAGGTCGGAAGGGTTTCCTCGGTGATGCCACCGAAGCGTGCCACGGTCACCGAGTCTGCGGAAACCTCCTTGACGCCACGGAAGATCGGGGCGTCGAGGGCGGCCGCAACGGCGCCTGCAAGCACGCGATCGGTGGGAGCGTCAGAGGCGAAGACCAGGCCGGGATCGCCAGCGGCAATCAGCTTCGCCACGGAGGCCGCTGCTGCTTCGGCGGGGACGCCCTCGCCCAAATCGACGCTGACTACCTTGGCGGCATCCGAGAAGGGACCAGCCGGGGTGCCAACCGCTACGACAGTCACGTCGCCAGTCTTGCCCGCAGCCTCCAAAACGGCTGCCACCTGCGGATTAGTTGCAATTACAAAAGTGTTGCTCATGATTAGTCCTAACTACTTCAGGCCGGCTGCGCGCAGGGCATCAGCAAGCTCGCTGGCGGCGTTCTCGCCCTCGAACAGCTTGTGGGCGCGATCCTGGTTGGAGGCACCGGAACGGGCAGATACTTCGGCAACAACATCGGTTGCCTTCACATCGGAGGCGGCAAGAACCTCAGAAGGCTTCTTGCCAGCAGCCAAGATGTCGCGCATGCCCGGGGTCTTCGCCTCTACGGCATTGGCAGCAATAGAGACCACGATGTTGCCTTCGACCTCGACAGTGCGGGTGCCCCCGGGAACTTCCTGGACCAGCTTCCAGCCCGCGGTAGTCTTCTCTGCCGAGCGGACTTCGAGGAAGCACTGCCACCCCAAGTAGCCGGCGACCAGGGCAGGAACCAGGCCTGCGCCCTCGTCGATAGAGGCCGAACCGGTGACCAGGGCAGTTGCGCCCTCGACGCGGCCGGTAAGGTCTGCCAGAGCAGAAGCAATCTTGGTGGAAGTCCACTCGGCGGTCTCGTCGTCCGAAACCAACAGGGCCCGGTCAAGTCCGCGCGCCAGAGCGGTCTTTACCGCGTTGCCTGCGCTGGCCTTCTTGGAGCCGACGGTGATGCCAACCAGTTCGCCGCCCTCGGCGTCTGCCATGGTGCGGGCAACGGTCATAGCAACCGGATCGTATTCGCTTACTGCCTCTTTGGCGCGCGACCAGTCGACGGCGCCATCTGCGCTTACAGAAGCGTCCTGCGGGTTCGGCGCAAACTTGTATGCAACAACTACGCTCATGTTTTCCTCTCCTTGCTACTTCCAGCTCTCAAGCACGTCCGCGGCGGTAGATTCGCCGAGGGCGGGGCTGGGGGCGGTGGTGAATTCGGTATCGGGCTCTTCAGTTTCAAAACGCACGGGGTAGCGCACGTACTGGGTGGAGCCAATGATCGGGTGGTCGAAGCTGCCCAGGGTGTTGCGGTAGCGCACCTGCTCCGACTCCAGGGCCTGCGTCAAGTTCCAGATCGGGGCTGCGGGAATGCCGCCCTTTTCTGTAGCCTGCAAAGCCTCATCGGTGGTCAGGGTCCTGGTCCAGGAGGAGACTAGCTCGGTCAGTTCCTCCAGCTTGTCCGACCTGTTCTGGTCGCCCAGGTAATCCGGGTTCTCGGCCAGGTCCTCGTGGCCCATGACGGTGGCCAGGCGGCCCCACAGGGTGTCGTTAGCAACGGCAATAGCAACCATGCCGTCCTTGGTGGGGTAGGTGTCGAACGGTACCGACACGGGGTGGCGGTTGCCGATGCGGCCAGGTAGCTTGCCGGTTGCGGCCTGCATCGAAGCGGCGGTGACCTGCAAGGCAAGCATTGAATCGAACATAGACACGTCGATGTGCTTGCCCTGGTCGGTGCGGGTGCGGTCGAACAGTGCCGCGCACACCGACCAGCCCATGAACATTCCGGCTACCACGTCGCCTAGAGATTCGCCGACGCGGGTCGGCGCGCCGCCCTCTTGCCCGGTGGCATCCATGATGCCGGTCATGGCCTGCACGATCAGGTCATAGGCAGGGCGCTTGGCGAACGGGCCATCCTGGCCGAACCCGGACAGGGAAGCGTAAATCAGCTTCGGGTTTACCCCTTTGAGGGTGTCCCAGTCGATGCCCAGACGGGAAGTTACGCCAGGCCGGTAATTTTCGATCAGAACGTCGGCTTCACGCACCAGATCCATGAAGGCAGCCTTGTCGCCTTCGTCCTTCAAGTTCATGGTGACCGACCGTTTGTTGCGGTTCAAGATCGCAAAGTACACCGATTCCTTGTCCTTGAACGGGCCAAGGCCGCGCGCATCGTCGCCACGAGGCGATTCGATCTTCACCGCATCTGCACCCAGATCTGCTAGCTGGGCCGCACAGTACGGGCCGGCTAGAACGCGGGACAGATCCAACACTTTGACGCCGTCGAGGACGCCCTTAGTTTCGCTCATTTCACTGGTTCCTTTTCGTCGTCATAGAAGTAGATGGTGTGCTCTGGCACGCTCACTGCGGTGCGCCCCCAAGCCCAGTAGATGATCGCGGGGACGATCAGGCCGATGATCCACGAAATGTCAGCTCCGCCTAGCACCTTTGTCATCGGGCCGGTGTAGAAGTCGGAGTTTAGGAACGGGATCTGTGCCAGGATGCCCACAATGTAGGCGGTCAGGGCAGGAACGTTGTATTTGCCGTAGCGACCGTTCGGATCGTAGAGGGCGGGAATGTCGACTCGTTCCTTCGAGATGAGGTAGTAGTCGATCAGGTTGATCGCAGTCCACGGGGTGAATGCCAACAGCAAAGTCAGGATGAAAGACTTGAAGGAGGCTAGGAAATCCGCGGACGCTACCAGGGCGAAGATTACCGAGGCGGCTATGAACGCGACGATGATGCCCGTGCGGACCTTCTGGTTGAATCCCTTCTGCTTGTCCGAGCTGAATGAGGACATGGTGGTCATGATGGTCATGCACCCGCCGTAGGCATTCAGCGTGTTCACGGTCAGCTTCCCAATGGTGATCACCAGGTAAATGATGATCGCGATGAAGCCGCCGCCACCTAGGGTTCCTAAGAAGCCCACCTGGTTGGTGATGAAGCCCTGCCCTTTAGGGGTGGGCAGGGAGGCCAGTAGCACGCCGAAGATCATTGAGATCTGGGCGCCACACACCAGCCCGCCCAGGGTCCACCAGAACACTGAGGACGAGGACGTTTCGAAGGGAAGGTAGCGGGAGTAGTCGGCCACGTAAGGACCGAAGGTCAGTTGCCAGCCGGCGCCGAGGGCGATGCACAGCAGGAAGGATACGAAGTGGAAGTGGTTGCCGTGGAAGGCAGCGAACACGTCATACTTGGTGAACATGCGAATCCCCAGGTAGGCGAGCATAATCAGGCCCGCCCAGGAGGCCAAGTTTCCGAGCTTGTGAATGTACTTGTATCCGAGCACCGCGATGACTGCGGTAATGACACCGAAGACGATGATGCCGAAGGTGGGTTGTTCGATTCCCATGCCGAACATGCGGTTGATGGCCTGCCCGGACAGTACTGTGCCGGTGCCGGCGAAGCCGATGTACATGAGCACGGTTAGTACTAGCGGCAGTACCGCTCCGTACACGCCGAACTGGGCGCGCGAGGAGATCATTTGGGGTAAGCCCAACTTCGGTCCTTGCGCCGAGTGGAGGGCGGTTACGGCGCCGGCTAAGAGGTTGCCGATCAGCATGCCAATGATTGCCCAGATTGGGTCTGCCCCAACCAGGACGCCAAGCGTGCCGTTGACGATTGCGGTTATTTGGAGGTTAGCCCCAAGCCACAAGGTGAACTGGCTGGATGCCTTGCCGTGGCGTTCAGAGCGGGGGACGGGCTCGATAGTGCGAGACTCCATCGAGGAATTCTCGGACTTCTGCGCCGTCGAGGTGCTTTCTTTAGTAGCCATGTTTGGTCCTGGAAGATTAGTAGTTCTTCAGCAGCTGGCGAGCGATGACGATGCGCTGAATCTGGTTGGTGCCTTCGTAAATCTGGGTTACCTTGGCGTCGCGCATCATGCGCTCTACCGGGGACTCCTTCGAATAGCCGAGTCCGCCCAGCAGCTGGACGGCGTCGGTGGTCACCGCCATGGCAGTGTCGGAGGCGAAGCACTTGGCGCTGGCGCCGAAGAAGGTCAGGTCATCAGCCTTAGTGCCAGAACGGTCAGCAGCCGCGTAGGTGAGCTGGCGGGCGGCCTCGGTCTTCATTGCCATGTCGGCAAGCATGAACTGGATGCCCTGCAGCTTTGCTAGGGGAGCACCGAACTGTTCACGCTTGGTAACGTATTCGGCTGCCTGGTCGATGGCGCCCTGCGCGATGCCGACCGACTGGGCGGCAATCGAAATGCGGGTGTGATCCAAAGTGCCTAAAGCGAGCGAGAGGCCGTGGCCGCGCTTGCCCAACATGCGGGAGGCGGGGATGCGCACGTCCTTCAGCACCATTTCGCGGGTTACAGAACCGCGGATGCCCATCTTGTGTTCGGGCGCACCCAGGGAAATGCCTTCGTCGTCAGCGTGCAGCATGAACGCGGTGATGCGGTGGCGCTTGTCGTCAGGATCAGTAACTGCGAACAGAACAATGTACTTGGCAATACCCGCGGAAGTCACCCAAGCCTTGGTGCCGTTGATTACGTATTCGTCGCCCTCTTCCTTGGCCATGCAAGTCATAGCGCCTGGATCAGAACCGGCATTCCACTCGCTGAGCGCGTAGCCGAACATTGCCTCACCCGCAGCAACCGGGGGCAGGTAGGTCTTGCGCTGCTCTTCCGTGCCGTACAGCATTAGCGGGATCATGCCCAGCTTGTTGGAGCTTAGGATTGTCGAGGCCGAAGCGTTCACGCGGGCGATTTCTTCCATGACGATTGCCATGGAGACCGAGTCGATTCCGTCTCCGCCGTACTCTTCGGGGATGCCGGGGGCAGCAAAGCCTGCCTCTAGGAGTGCGTCGTAGGATTCCTGATCGAATTCGCCCTTCTCGTCTGCCTTGGCGGCCAGGGGCTCAAGCTTGGTCTTCGCGAAGTCGCGAACGAAATCGCGTAGTAGTTCCTGCTCGGAATTTAGTTGGTATGACACCGTAATCTCCAATCTGCGTTGATTGCGCTGTGAGTTCTGGATTACGGCAAAAATCTATTGGAGGGGCGGCGGGTGCTTTCCGGGATACGCCTCTCTGTAGTGTCAAATATGGGATGCAATGCCCCCATATGGGGACTGCGGAGAATTTATGGGTGTTTAGTCCCAAGAAATAGAGACCGCGCTCACGTTTGGTCGCTAAGCTCTAGGCTTTCATTTTCCCCACGAAGCGGCACGCTCTTGCGCTTTCACGCAAGCGCCTGTCCAATGCGCGTCTGGGAAGGTAGTGTGCGCTCCCGCCCTTGCGCTTCGCGTAAATGCCCGTCCGCGCCCAGAGCGCACACTACCTTCCCAAGCTCTTGCAAATGGTACTGGGGCGTCCCACTCGCGCATTAAAAGACTGTAATCATGCGGGAAAACTTGTTTCCTGCGGATGCGAGCCTTTGCCTGAGCGGGTATCGTGCCTTACGCAATGGAGCAAGAGGAGGTGAAGTAATGAAAAGCAGTGTTTTTGTACTCAGAGGAGTAGTCATAGCAGCTCTCCTTTCTTTGGCTATGGCGCTGGGGATTGTTCCGTAGGCTATGGCAGATGGGGAAATCTCAGACTCCGCAGGAACGGCAGTTGGACAAGTCGATGCTGAACCGGGTACTTACTCGGCGCGGGGCCTTGTGGCAAGTAAGTCAGGTGTAGCTGAGGAGAGGTTTGCAGGGAAGATTGATCGCAATCTAGACACAACTGGGGTGTCTGATTCTATTTCCTTGGACACGGTTGACGGTCCTCAGCAGGTTGCTGTGTCAGGGGTGGACCCCGCCGGTAATGTCCGGCTTTATGTAGATGAGGGGCAAAAAATGTCGCTTTCGCCAGCCAACGGCGGCCAGAGTTCGGTGCGAGACGGCGTGGCTACCACCACTTCGCCAAATGGGGAAACTACAAGTGTTTCATTGCTTAGCGAGGATATGTCAGCCCAGGTGGTTACCATTTTAAAAGACGAGTCCGCATCCTACGCTGATTTTGATCTTGATTTGCCTGAAGGATACGCAGTATCTGAGAGCAATAACGGAGCTCTAAACATTACTGACGCAAATGGTCAGGCTGTCGGATATGTTAAGCAGCCTTGGGCGTTAGATGCTGATGGCAATGAAGTAAAAACGCATTATGAGCTTCGCGCAGACGGTAGTATTCGGCAGATTGTTGATACAAAGAATGCAAAGTACCCTCTAACGCTGGATCCAGATGCTGGGTGGTGGGCTGCGACGGCGGCAAAGTGCGCCGTTGACATTGCGCCTCTAGTAGCTACTGGTGGGGCTGCTGTAGCCAGTAGGGTTCCTAAACTCGTATAGTTTTTGAACAAACTCAGGAAAACCAAGAAGATAGCTGCGGCTATCGACAAGATCGGTGGAATGGAGAAAGCAGTAAAGGCCACCGTCAAAGAGGGCATAGCTCAGCTGAAAGCTAAGTTACCTAATGGTGTGAGCAAGCATCTCCCGCAAGTTTCAAAAAACCCCGCAGGTGTAAAGTTCTTAAAAACTGCTTGGCCTCTAATAGCTGAAGGATTTTGGAATCTCCTAGGGTTTGGTAGCTGTTTAGATCTTCTTAAGGCCGAATAAATATGGATTTAATTCAAAAAATTACCGTACTTATTTGCGCATCATTAGCATTGTTCTGCGTGGGCTACATGCTCGTAATGGGTAGGAAGCTTACAAGGGCAAGTAGGTTTAACTGTTTGTGTCTCATGGTGCTGGCAGTGATCCATCCGCTGAAATGGAGACATCCGGTACTCGTGGTAGTTGGTTCGGTAGGCGTAATGATCTTTTGGTGGTTTGCCCGTTCCCATAAGTACCTCAGTCGTGGAAAGGAGCAGGCATCCTCAAGAAAAGGTTCTCGCTAAAACCGCCTGGCCGTTCTTAGCTGATGCTATCTGGGAGTTACTAGGTTTCGGAGGATGCAAGCAGCTCGTAACAGGTAAATGAATATGAATCGTGAATTACTTTTTTATTTAATAGTGGGCGGAGCGATTGGATTTGGAGCGCTTTACTACACGGTGAAACGATATCGAAAATTAGGACCGCGGGATAGGTTGAGCTGTATATGCCTGATAGCGCTTGGTTTCTCTGTTATGATGCGGGGTTATGTTGGCATCAAGGCGGGGCTGTTTTACATAGCTATTATTATAGTGTGGTTAGGTTGCCAGATTTACCTAAGAAAAAAAGAAGATGGGCAGATGCGAGCTAAAGCTAATGCATCTGGTGCAGGCGGCAAGGAAAACAAGTCGGATTAGTTTCACTGAAATCAGTGCCTGGAAATAGTGTGCAGACCACAAGTTCGTAATGGCGGTGTTGTGCTCCCGGTGCGAACATGGTTTTACGCCTGGCGCTATCCTTGGATTTTCTGAATCTGGGCTACAACTTGGCTGTAGGTGTGCTTGTTTAGGCGTCCGCCCTCGCGCCGAACAGCATCCTGTGGCACGGAGAGCAGCCGGTCTAAGCGCACCTCGGACGGGCGGCGCTTAGAATCCCAATTGCCAGTGCCAATGTCCATCCAGTAGCGGCCCCACCTAGCCTCCTGGGCGGCGTCGCGATCGTGATCTTTGCTGGTCAGCTGCGCGCAGATTACCTCCGCGCCCGAATACGCCAGCACGAGCACCGGCCGGTCCTTGCCGCGGGAGCCGTCCTCTTCGTAGGGAACCCACGTCCACACGACCTCGCCCGGATCGGCATCCCCGTCGCGGGCGGGAGCATAGTCAAATTTAGGAAGTGGCGCCCCTTTACGCAGGTAGCGGGCCTTTGCTCCCGAGGGCGCGCCTTGCGTAGACCCGCCGTTTGCGTCCCCGCTTTTACCCTGACTGCCGCCTTTGTTCAGAGCCCTTAGTAGTAGGCGGGTAGCCTTGCGGACCATCCCCCATGGAATATTTGCCATTGTTCCCCCTGTGCTTGCCGTGCGCTTTTACTGCTTATCCTAAAATTTGCCCTCGAGCGCTTCCCATAAGCTCCCGGCGCTTTTCCTCAAAAGTATCGCGTTCACGGGTGTCGGGGTAGTTTTGGGGCATGGGTTCTATTGCGCGCAATCAGCAGGTGTCGGCAGAGCGGCGGACACAAATGCTGAAGTTGTTGCAGCACGAGGGCGCTAAGGCGGTCGCCGACCTAGTCGACCGTTTTGGCGTTTCTGGGCAGACGATCCGCCGCGACCTGCGAGTGCTTGAGGAAAAAGGGCAAGTATTGCGCCAGTACGGCACGGTTCGAGCAGTAGAGACCGGCAGTTTTGAGCGCGCATGGGCGGACCGCCAGGAAACCTTTGTTGCCGAGAAGAGGGCGATTGCGAAAGAGGCCGCCTCCAGGGTGGGGCAGGCGCGCGTAGTGTTTGTAGACGAAGGCTACCTCCCCTCGCTTATTCCCGAGCATTTCCCCAGCTTGCAGGGCATGACAGTGGTGACTACTTCGTTGTACACAGCCAAGCAGATGGCGGCTCTACCTGGACTTACAGCGATTGTTGCGGGTGGGCGCGTGCGCCCAATCACCGGCGGCGTGGTAGATCACTGGGCGTTGCAAACCCTGGGGCAGATGACCTTCGATCTGGCCTACATGGGCACCAACGGGATTTCGGATGCGGGCGTGCTTTCCACCCCAGACCCGGCGGTGGCAGCAGTAAAGAGGGCGGCGCTAAGTCGCGCTAAGAGGGCAATTTTAGTGGCCGACCATTCGAAGTTTGGTCACTGCCTGTTTGCGTCGTTTGCGAATACGTCCGACGTTGAAGTGGTCGTTACAGGCAAACAGCTGCGGGCGGCCACGGCGAAACGGCTTCCAGGCGCGCCTGTGGTGCGCGTGTAGGGCGTAATCGCCCACTCTCTGCCAACAGTGGTGAACACACAACGATCACGAAATGGACACGAAATGAACGTGCCCGACCTCGACAATGTTAAAAGTGCCAGCTTGTAAACCAGATACTTGTAAACCAGATAGCTGCAGGTACGTAGTGTGCGAGGAGAAAAGATTAGCGTAAAGCGTTCATCTTTCTAATATAAACGACCGCGAACTAACTACTTAAGTCCCACAACTGTTCAGGACTTAGATCCCGACCAAGCCTTAGTGTTTTGGTGAATTCATAAGACATGGCTCTACGCCACGTTCTGAACGATTGGGAGACAAAGATGTCCTTAGACAAGCTGCCGCAGTTGGCACACAAAATACACTTTCCCGCCGCAATGACCCTCGGCATCTTGGGCGTCGTCCTATTCGTCATCGGCGATGGAATTGAAGCCGTTTGGATCACGGACTATTTCCACACGGAATTGGACTTCACAGTAAGCCAGGCCTCGCTGGTTTACACCTGCTACGGCATAGTGGTCGCCCTTGCCGCGTTCCTGTCTGGGGCATTGTGTGACGCAATCAGCTGCCGGAAGGTAATGCTGATTGGACTTGTTTCGTTCCTGCTGTTCGACTTCCTTTTCATCACCGTAGCTATCCCTTCCAAATCCTTGCCTTTGCTGATGGTCATCTACGGCATGCGCGGCTTCGGATACCCAATGTTGGCCTACGGTTTTCTAACCTGGATGATGATGGTGACCGTGCCAGAGCGCCAATCGTCGGCCTCCGGCTGGTTCTGGTTCGCCTTCTCGCTAGGCATGCAGACGATCGGATCGTACCTGTCCTCACTATTCGTGCCGTCCCTGGGTGGGATCGCCACGTTGTGGATCGGCCTGGTCCTAGCCGCGTTGGGCGGGTGGGTCACGATGTACTTCCTACGCAGCCAGCCATCCTCGCGTGCCACCAAAGACATTTCCGTACCCGAATCGCTACTGCGAGGCCTGTCGATCACGTGGCGTCGTCCAAAAGTGGGAGCTATGGGGATTGTCAAGATTATCAACCTTGCTGGACAATACGGAATGCAGGCCTTCTACCTGGTGTATGTGCAGCGCGTACACCACATGGCCCCGGGCAAGGCAATCCTAGAATTCACCATCTTCGGGATAGTCGCCATCGCCGGTGACGTGCTGTGGGGCATTGCAGGTGACAAGTTGGGGTGGCACCGAACCCTGCAGTGGGTGGCTACGCCTCTGTCGGCTGCCTCGTTGGTATACCTCTACATGATCCCGAATATTGCCGGCCCGAACTTCTGGCTGATCGCCCTTGGTATGGCCGCCATTGGCATTGGCCTGTCTGCCCACGTGCCCACCACGCCGCTGATCATGGCGCATGCGGGAAGCGAGAAGGCATCCTCACTGGCAATATTGAACTTGGGGGCCGGCTTGGGCGCCTTCGTTGGTCCCGCAGTGGTTACCCTGTTAGTGGACAGCGCGGGATACGGAGCCGTGGCATACGCGCTCGCTGGCCTGTATGTAATTTCCTTCCTACTGCTGCTGGGACTCAAGCTTCCGACAGGCGAAATGTCTAGGCAGAAAAATTCAGAAACCGTCCTCTCAGACTAGTCCAACTAGCCCTAAGCAAAGGAGCAAAAATGAAATTGGCTGATTCTACTTTGGCCCCGACCTACGATCGGAGCGAGCTAACTGCTGGCATCGTCCACTTTGGGGTGGGCAATTTCCACCGTTCCCACCAGGCGATGTTCCTTGACCGCCTACTGCGCGAGGGCAAGGCGAAGGACTGGGCGATTTGCGGTGTGGGCGTCATGGAAGGCGACAAGAAGATGCGCGATGCCCTGGCCGGTCAGGACTACCTGTACACGCTGGTGCTGAAGAATCCGGACGGGACAAAGGATCCTGCCGTGATCGGCTCGATCATTGATTACCTGTTTGCGCCCGATGACCCGGCTGCAGTAGTGGACCGCATGGCCAGCGCCGACACGAAGATTGTGTCGCTGACCGTTACCGAGGGCGGCTACAACATCGACGACGAGACGGGTAAGTTCCGCACCGATGCCAAGGGGGCCGTCCACGACGCCGAACATCCGGAGGAGCCGCAGACCACTTTCGGCTTCATTGTGGCTGCGCTACGCCGCCGCAAGGAGGCGGGATTGGCCCCGTTCACGGTCATGTCCTGCGACAACTTGCCTGGTAACGGCAATATTGCTCGCACTGCCGTGGTAGAGCAGGCGCGTCTTGCCGATCCTGAATTTGCTGAATGGATCGACCAGAATGTGTCTTTCCCGAACTGTATGGTCGATCGCATTACCCCGGTTACTACGGATGCGGATCGGCAGATGGTGAAGGATGAATTGGATCTGGATGACGCGTGGCCGGTAGTGGCGGAGCCTTTCGTGCAGTGGGTGCTTGAGGACAAGTTCCCGCTCGGCCGTCCTGCCTATGAAGAGGTCGGCGCCCAGCTTGTGGAGGACGTAGTCCCGTACGAGCTGATGAAGTTGCGGCTGCTGAATGCTGCCCACCAGTCGCTGGCGCACTGGGGCCGGCTGCTTGGCCTTACTTATGGTCACGATTCTGCCCGCGACGAGGACATTGCCGAAGTTACTCGCCGCTACCTGGAGCAGGAGGCACGTCCGACGCTGCGTCCGGTTCCGGGGATTGATTTGGATGCCTACATTGATGAGCTCTTTGAACGGTTCGGCAACGAGGCAATCGCGGACACGTTGGCGCGCCTGGCCCAGGATGCTTCCGATCGCATGCCGAAGTTCGTCCTCCCTTCGGTTCGCCAGAACCTGAAGGATGGCGGCCAGACCAAGATTGGTGCGGCCATGTGCGCAGCGTGGGCATTGGGGTGCGAAGGTAAGGCCGAGGACGGCACCGAGGTAGTCATTGACGACCAGCATGGCAAAGAGCTGGCAGAGGCGGCCAAGAAGCAGGCCGCGGGCGATGACACGGCGTTCATTGAGGACCAGTTCGTCTTTGGGGAGCTAGCCCAAAATGAGCAGTTCAAGGCCGAATTTGTGCAGGCCCTGCACGACTTGCGCGAGAAGGGAGCGCGCGAGGTAATGCGGGCGCTGTAACTAGGCGCGCAAGGGGAGGGCGGAGCTATTCCGCCCTCCTCCTTCATTTAACCCGACTATTTGGCCGATGCTGGGCGGGCGGCAGGAATTGCTAGGCGTTAGTGTGGGAAGGCAAGGAGGAGACATGGACACAGTTAGCCTGGCCGGCAAAGTTATCGACACGCACGCACACGTCTATCCCGCGAAATACCTGGATTTTCTTGAACAGATTGGGGTGGATCCGGACTCTACCGCAATTGCCCGCGACATGAATGCTTCGAATGAGGACGAAGAGGTGGCGGCGAGGCTGCGCATGATGGATGAGGCCGGGGTAGATGTGCAGGTCCTTTCTGCTACTCCGCAATTGCCGCAGGTGGATCAGGCTGATTTGGCGGCGCAGGCTGCGCGCAAGGTCAACGACATTTATGCCGAAATAATCAAGAAATACCCGGATCGGTTCCTGGCTTACGGTGCTATTCCATTTTTGCACCCGGGGCAGGCTGTTTCCGAGATCGGCTATTGCCTGGACGAATTGGGTTTCGTTGGCATTGCGATCAATTCGCTGCTGCCGGACCCGCAGGCGGCCATAACCGATGACAGGTTCGCCCCCATTTTTGCCGAATTGGATCGGCGCCATGCGCCTCTATATATTCACCCCACGGGGATGTCAGCTCATTGCGCTCCTATGGCAACCCAGGGCTTGGCGTGGGTGAACGGCGCTCCTGTCGAGGACGCCATCGCCACCTTGCATCTGCTGAAGGCCGACTACGTGCGCAAATACCCGAACATCCGCTTCCACATTGCGCACTTGGGAGGCGACCTGCCGTTCTTGGCGCAGCGGCTGCAGGATAACTTCGAGGATTGGGGCTCTTTCCCCGCTTCGCCCGCCGAGAGTTTGCGCAAGATCTGGTTTGATGCGGCGAACTTTTTTGCGCCCTCGTTGGAATTGGCAGCCCAAGTCTACGACCCACACAAACTGTTGGCCGGATCGGATTACCCCTACTTCCAGGGCAAGAAGTACACGCGCGCGTTTAGCTATATCAAGTCTGCCGGACTAGCCGAGCAGTTGCGCGAGCAGATTCTCAGCCAAAATGCGCGCGAGTTGTATAAGCGCTAGTCTTTTCCCCACTGCCACGATCGGGTAAGGGCGATACGGTGGGGGTATGGCAAAAATTGTTGTTACCGCACCGCAGCTGCCCGCCGGGCTAGATCCGCTTTCTGACCACCAGGTAGTTGGTGGCGACCATTTCATGGATCGGAATGAGCTTGCCGAACAGATTGTCGACGCGGATGCCCTGTTCTCGTCGCTATCTGATCCGCTTGATGCGCAGATGCTGCAGGGTGCAAAAAACCTGAAGGTGATCGGCCAGTGTGCAGCTGGCTTCAACAACATTGACGTTGCGGCTGCGAAGCAGGCTGGCATCACCGTAACCACCACGCCGGGGGTGCTGCACGAGGCCACTGCCGACTTGGCGTTTACACTATTGCTGCAGGTCACTCGCCGCACCGGCGAGGCCGAGCGCCTAGTTCGCGCTGGAAAGTCCTGGCGCTACGACCACACCTTCATGCTCGGCATGGGTTTGCAAGGGGCCACCTTGGGCATTGTGGGGTTAGGCCAGATCGGCGAGGCGATGGCGCGCCGCGGGGCCGCCTTCGGCATGGACATCCTGTACAGTGCGCATTCGGACAAGGACACTTCCCGGATTGGTGGGAATGTGCGCCGGGTAGACAATGCCGAGCTGATTGCTTCTTCGGACGTGGTGTCCTTGCACTGCCCGCTCACTGACGAAACCCGCCACCTGATTGATGCGGACGCATTGCAGTCAATGAAGGACACCGCATACCTGGTGAATACCGCTCGTGGAGCTTGTGTTGACGAAAAGGCGCTGGTAAAAGCCTTGCAAGAAGGCCAGATTGCGGGTGCTGGTCTAGACGTGTACGAGGGCGAACCCCAGATTAGCCCCGAATTGTTGGGCATGGAAAACGTGGTGCTGCTACCGCACATTGGTTCGGCTACCAGGCAGACGCGCGAGCAGATGAGCGCCCTGACGGCACGCAATATTCTGGCAGTGTTGGCGGGCGAACAGGCGGAAACGGCGCTGTAGTCAGATAGTGACGCCGGCTGGCATAAGCTGGCCGGCGTAAAGGTTGAATCGATCGCCGCGCACAAATCCAGCCAGCGCAATACCTGCCTCGTGGGCAAGATTTACCGCCAGGGAGGTAGCTGAAGAGATCGCTACCACTGCGGGAATTCCGGCCATCATGGCCTTCTGCACTAACTCGAAGGAGGCCCTGGAGGACAAGCCCAAGATCAGGTCCCGCCCAGGTAGCAGCCCCTGCTGTAGTGCCCACCCAATAACCTTGTCGGCGGCGTTGTGGCGGCCTACGTCCTCGCGCACGCACAGTAGTTCACCGCTCATGGTGAACAGGCCAGCCCCGTGCGTAGCGCCAGTGGCTTTGAACGTGGGCTGCGAGTCGGCCAGCCGGTCGGGTAGCGAGATAACGACGCGCGGATCGAGGCGGATGGGATCAATGTCCACCCCGCACTTGTCCATAACCCGATCTATCGACGAGGTGCCGCAAATGCCGCAGGCTGAACTGGTCATGGTAAGCCTGGAGGCGCCCTCGGGCAGTTCAACTCCGGGCGCTAAGGTCACGTTCATGACGTTGTAGTTGGCCTCGGTGTGGTCGCCAATGCCGCCAATAGAATCCAGCAGGAATCGCTCCCGGTTTGCGGGGTCACCCGCCAGGCCCATCATCCCCACCGGACCGGCAGATCGCGGGCGCGCAGAATCGCAAGAGCGGATCGAAGCAATGTCCTGCGCGGTGTGGATGACGCCCTCGGAATAGAGGAAGCCGTGAATCAGCTCGTAGTCGGCCCCGGGCGTGCGCATGGTGGTGGTGAAGGGCTTGCCCCCAATGCGGATCTCGAGGGGCTCTTCCACCGCCAGGGTGTCTTCTGTACGAAAATCGCCCTGGCCTTCTACGCGCACCAGCCGGGCACGCGTAGTCACCTTACCCACTATTCCTTTTCGCCGCCTTCGCCGGAGTTCTTTGCGGGCTTCATGTACACCAGCACGGACTTCATGACCGGCGTCTGGGACACCTTGCATTCATTGTCGAGGGCGATCAGCACGTTTGCCTCGGGCATGTACGCGGCGGCGCACTGACGCGGAGTGTTGTAGGGGACCAGGCGGAAGTTGGGAGCGTACCGGGTGGTGCCGTCCCAATCCGAGTACAGATCCACCACGTCGCCGGGCTGGAAGCCCAGTTCCTTGATGTCTTCTTCGTTGATCAGTACCACGCGGCGGCCCTTCTTGATGCCACGGTAGCGGTCAGAGAGCGCATAGATGGTGGTGTTGTACTGGTCGTGCGAGCGCAGGGTCTGCAGCAGCACGTGCCCCGGCGGGCATTCGAGCGGCTCAATGTTGTTGATGGTCAGGTGCGCCTTGCCGTCCTTGGTGGTGAACTTGCGTTCACGCGGCCCATTGGGCAGGATCAGCCCGTTCGGTTCGGTGAGGCGCTGCTCGAAGTTTTCGAAACCGGGGATCGTATTTTCGATGCGGCGACGGATTTCCTTAGTGGAGCGGCCCATCTGCCGCCAGCAGTTTTCCCCGCCGATGCGGTGGCCGATCTCGCCTAGGATGTAGGTTTCGGACAGCAGGTGATCCAATGCGCGCCGCTTGCCGTAGGAAGCGGTCACGTACCCCATCGAGTCTTCGGTGGTCACGCACTGCTGTTCGTTGCCGTAGTAGAAGGCATCCGAACGGGTCAGCGTTGGCAGAATGATCGAAGTTTTGCCCGGGTAAATGTGCGAGCGGTTCAGCTTGGTGGACACGTGCACGGTCATTTCTAGTTCCGGGAAGTGCTTTTCCAGCACCGCGGTGTCTGATGCCGCGCGCAAGAAGTTACCGCCCATCTGCATGAAGAACTTGCAGCGGCCGTCGCGAATAGCCTTGCCGGTTTCGACAACGTTCCAGCCGTGTTCGCGCGGGATGGGGAATTGGAATTCCTTTTCGAGGGCGGCGCACAGGCTTTCCGGCGGCTCTTCCCACACGCCCATGGTACGGTCGCCCTGCACGTTGGAGTGGCCGCGAACGGGGCAGGTGCCGGCGCCGGGCTTGCCAATGTTGCCGGTAAGTAGCAGCATGTTGACGATTTCCTGCAGGGTTTCTACAGAGTTCTTGTGCTGGGTTGCCCCGAGCGCCCAGCAGACGATGACGCCATTGGCCTTTTCGACCAGGTCGGCTACGCGCTGGATGGATTCGTCGGGCAGTCCGGTGGCCTTGCGAACCATGTCGGGGTCCACGTTCTTCAGGTGCTCGATTACTTCTTCCTGGCCGGTGGTGTACTTGTCCAGGAATTCGTGGTCGAGGGCGTCGCGCTTGATGAGCTCCTGGTTTACGGCTTGGAAGAACGCCAGGTCGCCATCTAGGCGGATTTGGTAGAACTCGTCGGCGATCGGGGTGCCGGTGCCGATCAGCCCATTGACGGTCTGCGGGTCGCGGAACTTGCGCAGGCCAGCTTCGGGCAGCGGGTTAATAACTACGATCTTGCCGCCATTTTCCTTGCAAGCCGCGAAGGAGCCGAGCTGGCGGGGATGGTTAGTGCCCGGGTTCTGCCCCAGGGTGATCACCAGGTCGGCGTTGGCGAAGTCTTCCAGGGTGACAGACCCTTTGCCGAGCCCCAGGGTGGGGATCAGGGCCTTGCCGGAAGCTTCGTGACACATGTTAGAGCAGTCAGGCAGGTTGTTCGTGCCCAGCCGCTTTGCCAACACCTGGAACATGTACGCGGTTTCGTTGCAGGTTCGACCCGAGGTGTAGAACGCACACTCGTTCGGATCAAGCTTCTTCAGCTGGTCCCCAATCGCGTCGAAGGCTGCCTCCCAAGTAATGGGCTCGTAGTGATCAGAGCCGGGACGTTTAATAACGGGAGCGGTTAGGCGGCCTTCGTGGCTCAGTTCGTAGTCGGTGCGATCGCGCAGTTCCGCGAATGGATGCTCTGCAAAGAAATCAGGGGTACAGCGGCGGGCAGTGGATTCTTCAGCAACAGCCTTAGCGCCATTTTCACAAAAGTCAACGAACCCGCCCTTGCCAGCACTGGGGTTCGGCCACGCGCATCCCGGGCACTTCACGCCATTGTGGCGGTTCAGGTCCAACAGGTTCAGGACGCCAAATTCGCGCACACCAAAGTACATGCCGCGGGTAGCGCCTTCGATGCCCACTGCGGATTTGTGCGGTTTCTTAATTTTCGGGTCGTCGACGACGTCAGCGCGGGCGTCGGCGTCCGCCATGATCAAGTTGTTTTCTTCCAGAGCCATGCCTATAGGATAAGTGTCATTTAGTTTAAATGCACCCCTTAATCCTATGGCTTTGAAGACAGTAAGTTTCTAGCGAACACCAGCACCGGTGTCGCGCTGCGCTCGCCCGCAAAAAGGGCAGCAAAAAGCCGTTATTCACCCGTGTCCACCCAGGTGGGCAATACCTAGCGGGCGGTAATACTAAATGCGGGGCCGCCCTCGGCAAGGGGGCGTCGAGGGCGAGCTGGCCCAACATTTACGCAAAAATCTTTACAGATATTACCTAGAAGTTCGCCTGCAGGTTGCGAAGCGTTCGGTCGAGGCGCGGGCGATCCCAGTAGGCTCCCGCCCGCATTACGGCCTGCACGTCCTGGAGCGCGCAATCCTCCTCGGTCCAATCCGCCAGCGGATCGGAGCCCAACAGCACCATATTTGCCCCGTAGCCTTCCGCGATCTTGCCCATCGAGTCGGCCCGATCCAGGAAGTCGGCGGGGTAACAGGTGGCCTGCCGTAGGATTTCTAGCGGCTTCACTCCGGCAGAGCGCAACAACTTGAACTCGTCGAACAAGCCCAAACCGGCAATAATCCCGGTTGCCCCTACCGCGTCAGTGCCCGCGATCATGGGCACGCCCTCGGCGGCAATAATCCCGGCCAGGCGCTTCTGGCACTCCCAGTTCATTGCCAGCGCGTCCTTAATCTTGGGCCCCAAGTTGTCGAACTTCTTGCCCGACTTGTCCCACTTCTTCAGGCGCCACTGGGGCAGGTAGGTGCGCCGCGGGTCGCGGGCGTGTACCGGATCAGTGGCGAAATTCTGGGTGTGTAGGCGGATTAGGGTGGCGCACTGCCAGGTGCCGCGCTGCTTCAGGTAGGCGGCGAGCTGCCCGGCGCGCTCGTCGCTGAAAGACTGGTAGGCCAAGAGCATGGCCTTGGCCCCATTCTCGCTGGTGATAGTGCGCGGATTGGTGATGATCGGGTCCATCAGCCGCACTGCAATTTCGTCTCTAAAGGGGAATTTGAACGTGGGTAGATCTGGGATGTCCTTCGGGGAATTGGTGTTTCGAACCTTCTCTTCTTCGGTGGAAGCTGGCGCCAGCATGACCGCGCCCGGGCCAATGTGTTCGATGCATTTCATGCCTAGGTCGGCGGCCTCGCGCGGATCAACGTGTTCGGGCAGATGTCCCGCCACGGGAATGCCAATCTTGTTGGCCTCATCCATCAGGGCGCGGAAAACGCTGGCCGAAACCATGCCTACCTTGATGAAGTCGGCGCCGCGCTTAGCCTGGGCGCGCACTGCTTTGCGGGCCGCGTCGGGATTGCCTGCGCTTATAGGAGTCAGTAGTGGCCCGGAAATCGCCAGCACCTCGGGGGCGCCCAACGAAGTGGGCAGAGTGCCCTCTTTACGCTGATCCAGCACTTTGTTGCTGCCCGACATGTGGCGGTATCCGGTAACGCCCGCAGCCAGCATGAGGGCGTTGGGGGTGGCTACCTGGTCTGGCATGTTTAGTGCGTGACAGTGCATGTCGTTGTAGCCGGGGAGGGCGAATAGGCCGGTTGCGTCAACCATGGTGGCGCCCTCGGCATCGGCGGGATGGTTGCTGACCTTTACGATCTTGCCGTCTTTTACCAGCACGTCCTGGCCAGCCTGGGCCTTGCCGGCACGCGGATCTACTACCGTGACGTTCTGCAGAAGTACATGTCCCAGTGCTGCCGGGGCGGGCACAAACCTTGTCATCACAACTCCCTACGAAAGCGTATTTTCTGCCCTCCATTATGGTCGCGTTGGTAGCGCTTTTCTTCCGCTAGAGAATGCGGGAGTGGTGCTACCAGGCCTCAGGGTTACGCACGAAGGCTTCCAGCCCGGCGAGTGCGGCGCCGCGGGCCGCAGTGAATCTGCCGTATTTTGAAGGGCGCACTGAAATACTGGCCCAGCGCGAAGAGAGGACGCGGTGGCGCAGTTCTGCCAGGAACATGTTGCTGATTTGGTCGTGGAGCGCGGCCAGGTGGCCTCCCAAGATCACCAGGTCTAAATCCAGCAGATTCAGCACGTTCGCCACCGCTATCCCGAGGGCGCGCGCACACTCGCACAGGGCGTGTTCGGCTTTAGTGTCCCCCTGCTCGGCTGCAGTAAGTAGTTGGTCAATTGAGGCGTCCTCTTTCAATCCCGCCCGGCGGGCCATCGCTTCGAGGCCCGCGTACTGTTCCAAGCATCCGTTGGAACCGCAGCGGCAAGCCGGCCCTGCCGAGTCGACACAGGTGTGCCCTATTTCCCCGGCCCATCCATGCTGGCCGCCAAAAATTTTTCCCCCGCGCACAATTGCGGCGCCAATGCCGACCTTGGCGGACAGGTATAAGAAGGTGGCATCCGGGTTTAGTCTTCCGGGTGCCGAGTAAATATAGGTGTAGGCGGAGGCGTCGGCCTCGTTCGCCAAGACTAGGTTGGCTGGGCTAATGCCGGCGGCTGAATCCGTGGGGCCATCCTCCACAAAATCGCTGGGGGTCACGTTTTCCCATCCCAGGTTGGGGGAAGTGACAACTGTTTTGCGGTCTAGGCTAACCAATCCGGGAACAGCCAGCCAGATGGACACGACCTGCATGCCTGCAGGGGGAAGGAAATCTCTAAGCAGGGTGAACGCCCTCGCTATGACCTGCTTGGGGGAGGCGGTGCGGGAAGTAAAGGAATCACACACTTTGAACAGCTCTGCCCCGGCCAAATCCAGCACTACCACTGCCAGGTAATTCAGATTCACCTCTACGCCCACCGAACAGCGGACGCCGGCGCGGGCAACCAATGGTGCAGCCGGCCTGCCCACGGTGTTGCGGACGGGCGCCAGTTCGCTAACAATTCCCAGATCCACCAGTTCATCGACCAACCTCGAAACGGTTGGACGAGCAAGACCTACCTGCTTGGCCAGGGTGGCCCTAGAGAGGGCCTCCCCAGAAGAAAGGATGTTTTGCAGCAGCAAGCGAAGGTTTTCCTGCCGCAAGGATTGGGAATTCTTCCCGACCGTCATCATTGCCGCCCTTTCTACTCACGCTGCAAACCCAAAGTGGGCCACCATCAATGGTAAATCCTTAGGTGGTGGCCTACTTCGGGATAGATTATGCGACTTTTGCCGCGTTTGCGCGAAGAGATTCCTCAATCTCTTCAAGGGAGCGGTTGCGAGTCTCGAACACCATCTTCTGGGTGAAGATAATGGCCAGCACGCAGGCTGCCGCGTATCCGAAGAACAGGTAGCCGGTCCCGAAGAAGCTAAGTAGGAACGGGAAGGTCAGAGACACGATCGAGTTCGCCGCCCAGTTAATCACCGCGCCGAAGGAATTGCCTAGGCCGCGGATATTCAGCGGGAACATTTCGCCAATCATGACCCACATGACCGGTCCCCAAGTGGCCGAGAAGAAAGCGATGTAAATGGTCAGTGCTATGGCACACAGGTAGGCGGCCAGCTGGCTACGACCCGAGAAGTGCATGCCGACGCTCATGGTGATTAGCGATACTGCCATCCCGATCGCGCCGCCAACTAGCATCGATTTGCGGTTTACCTTGTCCATCAGCCAAATGCCCAGCACGGTCACGATCACGTTGAAGATGCCAATCCCGATGTGGGCGAGCAGTGCGGCGTTCACGCCAAAGCCAACGTCGGTGAAGATCGTGGGAGCGTAGTACAGCACGGTGTTGCAGCCCATGATCTGCTGGAATATTGCCAGCCCGAGGGCGGCGATTAGTGCCGGGCGGGCAGTCTTTCCGAATAGTTCGCTCCACCCGCCCTGCTGAATAGCGGCTTGCTGGTCAATTTCGGCAATCTTAGCTTCAATTTCGCCCTCGTGCCCGCGGTACATGGAATCGAGGACGCGGTGGGCGGCCCCACGCTTACCAATCTTGATCAGATAGCGGGGCGATTCGGGAAGCACTAGTGCACCGAAGAACAGAATTGCTGCAGGAAGCGCCGCCAGGCCCAGCATCCACCGCCACCCGGTGTAGAAGCCGGCGAAGGCGTAGTTGGTTATGTAGGCCAGCAAGATCCCGGTCATAACCATCAGTTGGAAGAGGCCGGTGATGAAGCCACGCTTGGACACCGGCGACATTTCGGACAGGTAAGTGGGAACTAGAGCCGAAGCAGTCCCCACGCCTAGGCCCAAGATCAGCCTGGAAATTATAAGGACAGCGACCGAGTGGGCTAGCCCTGAACCGATCGCACCTACAAAGAAGATTACAGAGGCAAGAAGTACCAGGCGGCGTCGCCCATACTTGTCAGAGAGCGGTCCTATAGCCGCAGCCCCAATAACAGCTCCCAGCAGTACTGCGCTGACAACCCATCCCTGCCCCCAAGACGCCAGATGCAACTGGTCTTGAATAAACAAAATGGCTCCGCTGATGACACCAGTGTCATAGCCAAAGAGCAGACCTCCTAAAGACCCAAAAAGGTACACGAAGGTCATAGAGATTTTACGCATTAGAAACCGCCAATGGTCAGGCCGCGCTCGCGGCCACAGTAAGTTGTGTGGCCGGGCCCGTAGGCCCGGCCGTTGCGCCTATGCTTCAGCTAGCGCTTTGACAATGTAGTTGTTGATAGTTGCCTTAATGGCTTCTAGGTTGCCCGGTTCGTTCGCGGAAATGAGCTCCGACTGCTTCTTGTCGAGGGCGTATTCCTCTAGCTCTGCCAGGGATGCCTTGCCGGCTTCCACCTGGGCGCCAATTCCCGAATCGAAGCTGCCGTAGCGTTCCTTGAGGAGGTCTTCGATTACGCTATCTTCATGCAGCTTGGCAGCTACCAGCAGGCCGGCAGCAAAGGAGTCCATGCCTACGACGTGGGCGGCGAAGAGGTCGCGTTCGGTGTAGGAGGAGCGGCGAGGCTTGGCATCGAAGTTGAGGCCGCCCTTGGCGCCAATTCCGCCCTCGGCCAGGATTTCCCACATCACGGACGTGGTTTCGTACAGGTCGGAAGGGAATTCGTCCAGGTCCCAACCCAGTAGCTTGTCACCCTGGTTTGCGTCCAGCGAGCCGAGCAATCCGGCAGAGCGTGCCACTCGGATCTCGTGCTGGTAGGAGTGCCCCGCCAGGTTGGCGTGGTTGCCCTCTAGGTTCAGCTTGAAATCCTTGTCCAGATCGTAAGTCTTCAGGAAGGCGATCGTGGTTGCCGCGTCGAAGTCGTACTGGTGGGTGGTCGGCTCCTTCGGCTTTGGCTCGATCAGGAACTGGGCGTCCAAGCCGATTTCCTTCGCGTAGTCTACGGCTGCGTGGAAGAAGGCGGCCATATGGTCCTGCTCGCGCTTCAGGTCGGTGTTCCACAGGGTCTCGTAGCCTTCGCGTCCGCCCCAGAACACGTAGTTTTCTGCGCCCAGGCGCTTCGCGATCTCTAGGGAGTGCTTCAGCTGCCCACCAGCGTAAGCATAGATGTCTGCGAAGGGCGAAGTGGCTGCCCCTGCCTGGAAACGGGGGTTGGTGAACAGGTTGCACGTGTTCCACAGCAGTTTGATGCCGGTTTCTTTCTGTCGCGCCTCGATGCGGTCAACAACCTTGTCCAGATTCTTGTTGGTTTCGCGAAGCGTGCCGCCCTCGGGGGCAATGTCGCGGTCGTGGAAGCAGAAGAACTCTGCGCCTAGCTTCTGGTAGAACTCGAACGAGTAATCTACTTTGGCGAGCGCCAGTTCCATCGGGTCAGAATATTTATCGTAGGGGCGCTGCGCAGTGCCGTCGCCGAAGGGATCGACTAGCCGTTGGTTGAACGTGTGCCAGTAGGCAATCGCGAAGCGGCACCATTCGGACATCTTCTTTCCGGCTACAACTTTGTCGGGCTGGTAGTAGTGGAAGCCGAGGCCCTGCTTCGGGTCAGCGGTGCCTACGTAAGGGATCTTTTCGAAATTCCAAAGGTCAGACATTTGTACCTCCTCGTACTTAGCCGGAGGGCTTGCCTCACGACTTTGTAATGATGCGTTACAAAAGGAACGTTAGCGGCGGGGCGCAGCCTTGGCAAGGGGTAAAGCCCAAGATCAGAGACGTATGTAAAATGCCCACTATTAGGCTATTGCGGTAGCAAAGTCTTATTTGTAGCCTATAGTTATTACATAAAACAAAGTCGACGACGACGGCGCCAAAGTTGACGCAACAGCGGGAGTCAAGATGTACGTAGCAGGAATCGATTCTTCTACTCAATCCACCAAAGTGCTTGTGCTCGATACCGACAGCGGGCAGGTAGTCCGTCAGGGGCGTGCTTCGCATCCAGGCGGAACCGAAGTGGACCCGGGGGAATGGTTTACCGCCCTCCAGGCCGCCGTGACGGATGCGGGTGGGCTGGAAGATGTAGCCGCGCTGGCAGTTGGGGGACAGCAGCACGGCATGGTGTTGCTTGATGCGGACGGTCAGGTGATTCGTCCCGCCCAGCTATGGAATGATACGAAGGCGGCGCCGGCCGCAGCAGCATTGGTCGAGGAAAAGGGGCGCGAATTTTGGGCCGAGGCCGTAGGCTCTGTTCCCGTCGCTTCCCTTACGGTGTCGAAGCTGCGGTGGATTGCAGACAATGAGCCGCAGAACGTAGGGCGCATCGCTGCGATCTGCCTGCCACACGACTGGCTGACCTGGAAGATCATGGGCAGTGGCCGCCTAGAAGATCTGGTGACGGACCGCTCGGATGCCTCTGGCACAGGGTATGTGGACTGTGATGATGCCAGCTATAGGTATGACATTTTGGCGCACGCGCTGCGCATTAGCGAGGCCGAAGCCCGCCAGATAATTCTGCCCCGCATCGCCGGCCCCGCCGAGGTTGTCGGAGAAGCAAGTGCAGAGTTTGGTGGCGGCAAGGTAGCGCCCGGCTGCGGTGACAACGCGGGGGCAACATTGGGGCTAAATCTTGCCCACGGGGAGGCCTCGGTTTCTCTGGGCACCTCCGGGGTGGTGGCCGCTAGGTCTGACCATCCCGTGCGCGACGCGGTTGGTGGGGTTACCGGGTTCATGGATGCTTCTGGGCAGTGGCTGCCGCTAGCTTGCACGCTGAACGGTTCGCTAGTGCAGGACTATTTCTGCCGGATCCTCGGGACGGACTATAAGGAACTGGATGCGCTGGCCCAGGCGGGCGAACCCGGTTGCGGCGGCATGGTCATGATTCCCTACTTTGTGGGTGAGCGCACCCCGAACCTCCCCGATGCCACAGGGCGCATTTTGAACCTGCGTCCGGAAGCGATGACGCGGGAAAATTTTGCGCGTCTCGCCTTCGAATCTTTGGCCTGCCACATGAGGGCGACGCTCGAGGCGGTGCGTGCCGGAGGAATTGAAATTTCTTCTGCGATGGTAGTTGGGGGCGGCGCAAAATCTAGTGTGCTGCTGCAGATCCTGGCTGACATCATGCAGATCCCACTTTCGCTACCAGCCCCGGGCGAGTACGTAGCAAAAGGGGCTGCCCGGCAGGCCGCACTGGCCGCGGGTGCTGAGCTAGGCCCCAAGTGGGATCCGCAAGTAATAAAGCAGGTAAGCCCGGGCCAGGCGCCGCCCTCGTGGGAAATTTTCCGCAAAGCTATGGGCGATCTTCTCTAAAGTAGCGGCGGGAAGCTAGCGCATACCCCCGGCAGACATGCGCTAGCTTTTGGTGGCGCTGTGCTTGTCGGCTTCTGCCTCTAAGTGTTTCCAAAGCGGAGCCAGCCCGCGAAAGACTGCAAACTCCAAGCTCACGCCAAGGAGGCCGGCAATTGCCGCGGCAAGCAGCGGTGCCACCACTAGGCGCAAGATTGCTGCAGCTATAAGTATTTCAACTACAAAGGATACGGCCAGGCCGGTCCATTCGTGTGAATAGAGTTTCTTTGTACCAGCTTCGATAGCGCCGCCAACGATGAGCAGCAATATAAATAGAAAAACACATACGAGGTAGCTAGCCCACAGGGGGCTTACGAGCGCCCCGTCTTCCCCCCAGCACCCAGCGGGTCACGTATACGGCCGCCAATAGGGGTAGGGGGAAGAGCAGGGGGATACTGAGCACTCCAAGAATGCCGCGCGTACGTTCTAAAAGCATAATGCGCATGGGCTTACCTTAGCGGTGGCCCATCACCTGTTCCATGGTGGGCTTGTAGCCGCGGCGGCGGAAGTAGGCGGCCACCAGCACGACGATTACGGAGATCGCAATGTAGGTGCCCAGTACAGCTCCCGTCGGTCCCATAGGAATGGGCCCGCCGCCGATTGCAGCGCGCAGCGCATCTACCGTGTAGGTGATGGGTAGCCAACCATGAATAACCTGGAACAGTTTCGGGGCAGTTTGCACCGGGTAGATGCCCCCTGCCGCGCCGAGCTGCAACACGATCAGTAGCAGTGCGATGAAGCGCCCCGACGGGCCGAGGGCGGCAATCAGCGCCTGGTTGATCACCACGAACGTAAACGAGGCGAGGACGCACAGCCCAACTGTGGCGGCGCGATTGGCCGGTTCAAGGCCAACTATGAAGTGCATTCCTGCAAGCATCAGCAATGCTTGCGCTACAGAAATGGCCAAGGTGGCGCCTAAAGAGCCAACCCCTACGCCCAACGCGGAAACATTCTTATTGCGCATCAATGTCTTGTTGAGCGGGCTCATCATTAGATAGAAGGCGATCGCTCCCACCCACATTGCCAAAGGCATGAAGTAGGGGGCCACGCCAAAGCCGAACGGCCCCACATCGTTAGTCTTGGTCGTACTCAGAGTTACCGGCCCGGCAGTATTTTCTGCGCTAGTGCGGGCCTGCGCCTCCGTGTAAGTTGGCACTTTCTTGGCGCCCTTTGCCAGCGAATCCTTCAGCTGCGTGTTCCCCTGCGCGAGGGCGGAGGTCCCGTCTTCCAGCTGGGTTGCGCCATTTCCTGCCTGGGTGAGGCCGGAGCTGAGCTTGTTTGCGCCCGCGGCGGCGCGGTTAGCGCCCTCGGCTAGCTGTGGGGTTTTGGCCGACAGTTGGCTTGCACCACTGGCAACCTGATTAGTGCCGTTTGCCAGCGTGTTTGCCCCGGTTGCCGCACTGCCGATGGCGGTGGTTGCCTCGGAAAGTGAATTGGTGAAGCGAGAAGTGCCCGATGCTGCCTTGCTGGCGCCCGTTGAAAGTTGTGCTCCACCTTCTGCCAACTTGGAATTGGCAGCCGCGATCTTCTGGGCTCCTGCTGAAGCTTGGTCCGCCCCGGCTGCGAGCGCGGTAAGACCAGTGGTGTCGTCTCCCACGAGGGCAGTTGCGCCCTCATTTAACTTCTGCGCACCCGCGGAAAGCTGGGCAGCCCCGTCAAGGAGTGGGCCGATCTTTTCTACCAGCATCGATTTAGGGATGAGGATTGGGGCTTCGTCGAGCTTGGCCCCCATAGTCTGCAGGCCCGCGTTCAATTCGGCTGCCCCTGCCTGCAAGGACGCTGCCCCTGCCTGCAGAGCAACAGCCCCATCACTCGCCTTGTGCGAGCCTTCAGCCAGCTTCTTCATATTCTGAGCCAAGGACTGATTGGCCTCATTTAGTTGGCTGATTTTCTGCGACAAAAGAGCAGACTTATCGGCCAACTCTTTAGTCCCCTTATTCAGCTGACTGCCGGCAGCGTCGATCTGGCCGGTCTTGCCAGCAAGCTTATTCAGACCAGCGGCAAGCGCGCCTGCCCCCTTGGCAGACTTAGAGGCGCCGTCAGATAGTTTGCCGGCGCCCTCGTCCAGGGTTCCTGCCCCACTTGCAAGCGCCCGGTTACCAGCGGCTAGTGTGCCCGCCCCGTTTTGTAGTTTGCCGAGGGCGAGCGTTAGTTTTCCAGCCCCGTCTTTAGCTTTCATGGCGCCGTCAGATAGTTTGCCGGCGCCCTCGGAAGCCTTACCTAGGCTCTGATGCAGGTTGGTGAAGGACAGGTTGACTTTCTCTAGGTACCCGGATGTGACCTTGTGGGCCAGCTTGTCCTTGATCTGGTCGGCTACGGCCATGCCGAACTTGCCCACGATGTAGTTTTGCGAGTCGTTGGAAGTGAAAGTGATAGTGGTGGGCTTCAGGTTTTTCGGGTCGGCCTGCGCCGCGGCAACGTTGGCAGATAGCTCTTTGGGGATCGTCAAAATTGCGTACACGTCGCCTTTTTCGAGCTTCTTGGAGGCATCCTGGGCCGAGTATTCTTTCCACCCCAGGTTCTGCTCGTTGTCAGATTCCAACAGTTCCCGCGTCAGGTCGGCACCCACGTGCAATGTGCCCGAGGTGCCTTGGGCGGGCTGGTCCTGGTTGACCACTGCGGCAGGGATCGTGTTCAGTTTGTCGATTGGATCCTTATACGACCCCGTCAGAATCGACGAATAGATTAGCGGAATGCATGCGAGCCCCAATATGACGACAATGGTAAATACTTTGCGTCGGCGGGGGCTCAGTTTATTTTCAGTTGCCATTTTCGACCTCTTTCAGCTGACCTGCCAGGAGCAGGGAGGTTGATATTTGCTTTACATAGGTTTCTTGCGCCGCGGCAGGGGAGGGTTCGGTTAGCAGCCATTCTTGTACCTGCCAGATTGTGCCCGCAGCCAGGAACTGGCAATACTTCCAGGTGTCAATACCTTCGAGCGCTTTGATGCTAGTGCCAACAGGCGACACGGTGTAGAGGCGGTCCGCGATGTAGTCAACCAAGGTGTTCAGCAAGTGTTGGGCAGCCGAAGAATTGAACACCGTAATGCAGTAGGTAGCGTCGTTGCAAAGGTAGGAGAGGAGCGCCCTAATCACCTCTTCCGTCGCGTTCTGTTTCAGCTCATCTTCGCTAGAAATAGTTGCGAAGATGGTTTCTAGGCGTCGAAGCGCAGAGGCGCCGACCAAATCAGTGATTGTTTGGAAGTGCTGGTAAAAGGTGGGGCGGGTGAGGCCGGCCTTGCCGACCAATTCCGTTACGGAAATTTTGTCCGGATTTATGCCTTCTTCTAGCAGCGTGTCGATTGTGTCCAGTAACGCAGCACAGGATTTTTCAGTGCGTGGATCGTTGTTCGTCTTAGTAGCCACGTGTAGATACTTTACAAGTGTAAAGGAGGTTGTGCAAGCATTATTTTACAGGTGTTAAGCAACTCTGGCTGTGATCCTCAACGAGAGGTGCGAGCTAATTACCTGTAATTACAGCACTTTGTTGCATTGCGGTAGATAGCAAGAGCCTCGCAGCAATTTCGCTGCGAGGCTCTTGCTTCTATAAGGGGTTTAGAGGTTGCGGCGTCGTAGAAGCGCCAGACCGGTTCCTAGCATTGCTGCGCTAGCCAGAGCTAACACACCGCCGGCCGCACCAGTCCTAGCCAAAGGACTTTCGACCGCAGCCAGGTTCTTCACACGGGGCGAAGAAACGGGCTTTTTCGATACCCGAGGTGAAGCAGGTGGTGTGTTTGGTGTTTCTGGTGGTGTGTTTGGTGTTTCTGGTGGTGTGTTTGGTGTTTCTGGTGGTGTGTTTGGCGTCTCCGGCTCGTCGATCATGGTCACCTTTTTCTGTTTTGCGGTGGCGCTACTGTTGCGTGTTTGCAGTGTTACGGTTCCGTCGGCCTCAACAGAGAAGGTGACTGGGCGAGCAATCTTGTATCCCGTGGGAGCTTTTACTTCAATCAGCGTGTACGTTCCTGGGGTAAGCCCGAAGGAACGGGGAGTTAAACCGGTTTCCCATTCTTCGATTTGCGCGCCGCTGGGAGATTTCCCCTCTACAAGGCGCAGGGTCGCGCCTTGTAGTTCTGTTTCTACTCCGAGTGTTTTCTTTGAAATTGTGATTTCAGGGTGTGCTGGTGTGGTTGGCGGCGGTGTCCTGTCAGTAGGAGGCTTTGGTGGTGTAGTCGGTGGTTTCACCTTGTCGAGCATGGTGATGGTGTTGGTGTTGTTGGTGGTGTAGGTGCCGTTTTGGGTTTTGGTTTTGATGGTGCCGGTTGTGTCGATTTGGAAGGTGATGTGTTCGGCGATTTCGTATCCGGCTGGGGCGGTGGTTTCGACCATGGTGTAGGTTCCGGGGGTTACCTGGATGGTTTTGGTGGTTTTACCGCTGGTCCATTCGGTGATGGTTTTGCCGGTGGGGTTTTCTCCTTCTACGACTTTGAGTTTGGCGCCTTCTAGTTCACTGGTTCCGTTTACTGCTTTTTTCGACAAGTGCACGGTGTGTGTTTTGTGCTTGTCGAGCATGGTGATGGTGTTGGTGTTGTTGGTGGTGTAGGTGCCGTTTTGGGTTTTGGTTTTGATGGTGCCGGTTGTGTCGATTTGGAAGGTGATGTGTTCGGCGATTTCGTATCCGGCTGGGGCGGTGGTTTCGACCATGGTGTAGGTTCCGGGGGTTACCTGGATGGTTTTGGTGGTTTTACCGCTGGTCCATTCGGTGATGGTTTTGCCGGTGGGGTTTTCTCCTTCTACGACTTTGAGTTTGGCGCCTTCTAGTTCACTGGTTCCGTTTACTGCTTTTTTCGACAAGTGCACGGTAGTGGGACGGACGATGACCCGCCCGCTAACCAAAGATTGGTACTTTGACTTCTTGAGAATACCAGTTGGCACTGCCTTATAGAGATTCACTCTAACATCAACATTTTGCGGAATTACCTCGTCGATAGGGCGTTCTAGCAGGTCCTGCACCATCTTCTGAGCAGTATTTTGCTCTAGTCGAGGATAAGTGGTGTACTTGTCGCCTTCAGTGTAGTGGTAAACCAGATTTTGAATAATGTTATAAAATCCAATTCCGTTAGGGTTGATGGCGCGTAGACCAGAGGCACCCTCAATATCTGTGGGGTCTGCAACATAAATGTAGATGAGCTTCCTGAGGGCGTCATCTAACTGCGCAGAATCGATGCGATTGGACCTTGTTCCTCCTCTGTTGTGTAGCCATTCTGTATAAATGTCATTAGCGCTTGCGTTATCCGTGCGATGGTACTCGCCGCTATGAGAATTGTGGCTATACGAGGGGACCTTCTTTTGCCTATTAATGCAGAATGCGAAGGAATCAGCCTCATCGCCACTGGGTGTCATAGGCTTCAGTCTCGAAGCTTTGTCGTGAGCGTAGTAGATTCCGTTATCTGAAACGCCCACGGAATTGTTCGGGTAAGCAGCCAGTGCGGACAGGGGTAAGCTAAAAATAATAAGCGTTGCGGCCAATAAGATGAGCATAAAATGCTTGCCAGTTCGCAACAGAGGAAACGAGATAGCGTGATTGTCTTCACGCAGAGACGTAAGCATTAGAGCGGAATTCCTTTGTCGTACTTTCTTGTTACGAAGGAATGTTAACTATTCAACCTATGTGTTCTATATGAGGTTCCGCTATGACGCAGTATGTGCGTGAGCGCATGAAAAAAATAAGGTTGAAGACTCAGAAAATACGCAAACATTCGGTGGTGTCTGATTCGCTGTAATGATTAATACAGATTCGCCAGGCGCATTAGATAGTAAGGGGTTATCCAGGTAACCTGTCTTTCTAGCAACTTTCGGTTGCCCTCCCCGCGGGGAGGACAACCGGCACAAAGTGTTCAGTGAGTAACTGCCAAAGATCTCAATGGAGCGAGCCAGTGGAAAGGCCTACTATCTAGTTAGCTGGCTGCTCGGCGAGTAGAGCGGGAGCGACTGCCCCAACTTGGGGAAAGCCGTTGTCATGCAGAACCGTAATCAGGCTCTGGAAGGCGTCGTTGTCGGTTTCCGGGTCGAAGGTTTGGGCCTGATAGATCACTGCGTAGTTGGGCTCGGAGTAGGTGACCCAGAACAGTTTGTGGCCCGCGGCGGCCTCGGCTTCGTAAATGAAGTTCTGAATGATCAGCCTTCTTGCGGAAACCATAGAGAATTCTGGGTCGATAGTTGCGACGGAAAAATCGGGATCTGCCGGTATTTGTTCGGCCGCGTTGGCGGCTGGCACCCCGGCGAGCAGTGCGGCAGTCATAGGGATTGCTGCAAAGAAAAGTTTTTTCATGATTGCACCTAACGTAGGTTACGGGCCCACCTTAGGACTTGTAGATGAGGTGGCAATTAAAATGCGTCTAAACGGTAATGTGATCTACTACAAGAAGTGGGGGAACGTTTCTGGCATGCACAAACTAAAGCCGGCTGAGGTTAGGCGAACCTAAGTGTAGAATTGTGGTGTGGAAAGCTCACTACCGCAATCGGATCGTCCCGTAGAAACCGCAGCAGGACATTGGGTGTTAGCAAGGGCAGGAAAACGGGTTCTTCGCCCGGGAGGCTTGAAGCTCACTAAAGCGATGCTGGCTGCAGCGAAATTGCCGGGGGCTCGCGTGGTTGAGTTCGCCCCCGGACTTGGCCGTACCGCGCAGCTAATAGTTGCTGAATCTATTGCTTCATACGTGGGCGTGGACCGAGACGTCAATGCGGTGAGCCGAGTACAACGGATCGTGAGCGGCGCTAACGGTAAGGTGGTGTGCGCTAACGCGGCCGAGACAGGGCTGCCGGATGACAGTGCAGACGTGGTCGTTGGGGAAGCCATGCTAACAATGCAAGGGCGGAAGTCTAAGCAGAAGATTGTGGCCGAGGCAAAGCGCGTTCTTTCAGTGGGAGGGCGGTATGCTATCCATGAGTTGGCGCTGGTTCCAGATGGCATAGAGGCAAGTAAGGCAGATGAATTGCGCAAAACTTTGGCCCGCGTCATCCGAGTGAACGCGCGCCCTCTTACTGCCGCGGAATGGAAAGAACTGCTAACAGGGGCAGGATTTAGAGTTACTGAGGTTGCCACCGCGCCTATGGCCCTGCTGGATCCCAAGAGGGTAGTGGCCGACGAGGGTCTGCTGGGCACGTTGCGCATTGTCCGAAACCTGATGCGGGATAAGGACTTGCGTGCTCGCGTGCTCCAGATGCGCAGGACTTTCACAGAGTATAAAAAGAATCTGGCAGGCATCACCGTCGTTGCTACTTTGGAGGAGAAATGATTAATCCTGATGGGCTGTCCGACATTGAAAACATGGCGGAGCTGGTAGAGGTCAATGACGGAGCTACCGTATCTCGCACTATTTTGAAGGGTGAAGGGGTCAATGTTGTCCTCTTTTCCTTTGACGAGGGCGAAGAGCTATCCGAACATACCGCTGCGATGCCGGTGCTGGTCCAGGCGCTCGAGGGCGAGTTGTTGATCGCTGCAGATGGTCGTGACGTTGTGCTGCGGCCGGGCGGGCTGGTTCACTTCACAACGCGTCTGCCCCACGCTGTGAAGGCATTGAAACCGTCGAAGATGGTGCTGTACATGATGGCTGGGCCAGCAAAATAGTTGGCAGCGCCTCTAGCAGCATGTCGCAGAGGTGTAGAGACCGCGCCTCAGCGGGACGAAAAAGTCTAGCTGTGGCAGGCTAATAATATTTTTGTGCTCCTAGTATTTGGGGCGCTCCTTCTAGCGTGGAACTTGCGTTTTTTGAGAGAAGGTGGATGGCTGTTCTGCCCACGCCTTGTTTGTATCTCGCAGAGTTATGCGGTAGTAGCTTCTTATTTTGTGGAATCGGTTAATTATTGCCATTTTCTGTGAACGTTATGGGAGAATCTGGTTTAGACGTGTACGCAGTCATGCATAGGTCAATGTTGCCGTATGGGCGCTAAGTTGGAATATTGTTTTTCAGCACCTTAGCGCATTCAGTGATGAATGCAATATAAAAACATCAATAATCACTAACGTATTATTTTTTGCCGGGTTCGCATTTTTAATAGGCTCATTTGCCTCTAGCTAGAAACATTCACGTGCCTTAATGTGAGTGCGAATTTTTGCCTGCATAGTAGGGTGACACGAACCGTGAGGGAATGCGATGGCAATAAATCGTAAATCAAGACCGCTGTGGGCTGTCGCAGCTTTAAGCTTGGCTGTTTCCGGCCAAGCTCTAGTTGCAAATGCCGCGAATAAGCCTGTCGATTTCAGATATAGGCTGCCAAGTCGGGCGCAAAGCGCCCTATTTGTTGCTTTTGATCCGAAGAATCCGGAAGGATTCATGACGTTAGAGCAGAATCGTACATATAAGATTCCTGCTGGTTGGGTTCTGTCAGACAGGATCAACATGCAGCCGCAATGAACTATGAGTTGCACTGGTAGCGCGGAAATAAATGGAGCTATTACCCGCTCGGTTGTGGGCGAAGGGCTAAGGCCTACGAGGTGCTCGGCATCGATAAGTACGAGCCCAGGGGGAATAGTAGTACCTACCCAAGTGCCTGGCAGATGCACCAGTTCAATCGTGTTATTTTTGACCTGAAAGGCGGTACGTGGACGGATCCCCGCAAATCCGATGTGGACTTTAATGATCCCAACCGTTACGCGCTGTTCACTGCCCCGTTCCGCACGGTGTACAAGCCCTCTGCTCCGGTGCGCGAAGACTACACTTTTGTTGGTTAGATCGGAACCTCCAAGCTGGATCCGGAAGCCAATAAGGCTAATAAGCCAAAGGAATTTGATAGGGATAATCCTTATCCGTTCACCGAGGTTGATCCGGACATTAACGTTGGGTATATATCCGGGGCGAGATCGTCAAGTTGTCCGCTGAGTGGGCTAAGCTGCCTACTTTGACAGTAGAGGATAAGGCCATCAGGCAAGGGGGGGATTTCGATCCGGCCAGCATGGTTGCAACCGCGACCGATGATCTCGGCAACTCCCTGAGTGATAAGGCCAAGGTAGAAGGTACCTATGACGTCAATACGCCTGGCGAGTACGAACTGACGTTTACTGTTACCGATAAGTACGGTGGCAAGACTGTAGAGAAGGCCAAACTGGTCGTCAAGCATCCCGCCCCCACTCTTGAGGTGAAGAAAAATACTCTTGCTTACGGGGAAAACTTTGATCCGGCCTCGCTAGTGGTCGGCTCTACTGGTGCCAACTGGGAGGGCATCCTCCCGAATGTCGAGGACGTAGCCAAGATTAACGTGAATAAGTCGGGCGAATACAGGGTTCGTTACACCGTGACTAACCCCGATGGGAAAAGGTGGAAAAGACTGCCACGCTAACCGTGAAGCTGAAGCCTGCTGAGGAAGAAAAGCCGAATCCTGCTGAAGAGGAAAAGCCCGCTTCTGCTGCTACGTGAGAACGACAGCAAGTCTGCTGTAGCTCAAAAGGAGCAGCAACCCCAGAAGGATCAGCTGTCTGAGGGCTGTAGGGTAGTCACTACCAAGGCCGCACCTGCCCTGTCCAACAACGGGTACCGCAGCACTCTTGACAGGTATTGTCGCAGCGCTGCTGATGGCTGGCGGCGTCCTCCTAACTCTGGGTGGGAAGAGGCGCTAGGAGTAAGTAAATTACTCTGAGTTTGGGGTCCACCAAAGGTGACCCAAACCTTTTAAACCAGGTTGGCAAGATACATAGCTATTGCTTTCTTGCCAATGCACACCCAAGCTTCGCCCTCTAGGCTTACTGGTATGAAGACACAGCAAAAAGGTGCCGCTGGCGTGTGCGTACTACTAGCTCTGGTAGGGCTTGCCGGGTGCGCGGGTTCAGCTAACCGCTCCGCTGGGGTAAGTAATGCCAGTACTGCTTCGCCAAAGGAACAGAGCAGCCAGAGTCAATCGGCCCGCCCTCTAGAGAAGGAAGCAACGCCGCAGGGCAAACCGAAGCGTTGCCGCTCTAAGGGGCTGAAATTGGAAGTTGTCCAGCCCGAGGGGGGCGCGGGTGCAGGGTCACAGTATTACCAGCTGAAACTAACCAACATTTCGAAGGAGAGCTGCAATATTTACGGTTTCCCCGGAGTCTCCTTTACTGATGCAGGCGGGGATCAGATCGGCGAACCGGCTAAGCGTCAGGGCGACGCTAAAGAGCTCATAACCCTGCAGTCCGGGGAGCATGCTACCAGCAATCTTCAGATTGCTAACGCGCAGAACTTTGAGGGATGTAACCCGCAAAAGAGTGTGGCGCTTAAGGTCTACCCTCCCGAGGAGCGGAATGCGCTAAGCACTGATTTTGAGGTTGCGGTGTGTTCTTCCGAGGTCGTAAACGCGTCGGTCGCTCCGGTAGCCAAGGCGGAATAGGCCCTGGCTACCAGAAAGGTGAACCTATTCCTTGTTTACCACTACGACGGACTTTAACGAGGTAGGATCGCCCGTCGAAGTTAGGGCCTCTTCGGCCTCTTCAAGGGTGAACTCGGCAGTTACTAGCTCGTCCAAATTTACGAAGGGCTGACTTGCGGCGGCGATCGACTTAGGCCAGGTGTGTACGTAGCGGAACAGGCCGGTCACGATCAATTCGCGCACGGAAATTCGGGCAACGTCAAGGGGCACAATGTTTGAGCCCATGCCTACGAACACGCAGGTGCCTGCGGGGGCTAACGCGTAGAGGCCGGACTGGATGGCGTCGGTTACTCCGGTGCATTCAATGAAAACGTCAGCTTCGATGCCGTCCGTTGTGAATCCGTCCTCGGTGGGGTCGACGACTTTGGTCGCGCCGTGTTTTAGGATCATTTCCCGCCTGGTGGGGTTGGGCTCGGAAACGATGATTTCCGATGCTCCGAAGCTCTTGGCCGCCAATGCGGTCAGGGTACCGATCGGGCCCGCACCGGTGATGTAAACGCGGGAACCCAAAGTGGTGTGGGCTTCCATGTTTGCCCACAAGCCGACGTTGAAGGGTTCAAGAAGTGCGGCCGCGTTGTTGCTCATCTGGGTTGGGACGGTGAAGGCAAAATCTGCTGGCGCTAACACGTAGTCACAGAATGTGCCGTCGACCGGGGGAGTAGCGTAAAACTGCATTTGTGGGCACAGGTTTAGATGACCGGTCTTGCAGTAGCGGCATTTCCGGCAGGGCACTTGCGGGTCGATTGAGACGCGTTCGCCGACGCGGTTTTCATCCTCCGGGCTTCCGGCTGCAACCACTACGCCGGATGCTTCGTGGCCTAGGATTAGCGGCTCTTCTACCTGGAAGCCGGCGCATTCACCGGTTTTGTAGTAGTGCACGTCGGAACCACACACGCCCACCGAAAGTACTTTGATCAGTAATTGCCCGGCCGAGGGCGTAGGAACGGGCCGTTCCTCCATCTGCATTTTCTGCTGCCCAAGCAGCACGTTCGCTCGCATTGTCTTAGGAATGTCATAGGTAGCCATTTTGATTTCCTCCTACATCGACGCGGCATCGTAGCCGGGCGAACTAACCTGCAGCCCGCCATTCACAAGTGTAGGAAATGTGTTGATGCGTTTGGGTGAAATCAACAAGGGAGCTAATAGTTGTGCCGGTTGCTTTTTGAGGTGGCTGTTTCGCCCTACTGCCCCTACGACCCTTTTGCGTTCGGGATAACAACGACCGAAAGCAAGCTTCCTTCGTGGTTGCCCTCTCTTGGATACTTAGACGTCGAAAATGATAAAAGCCGCTTGAACCCTTGAACCCCTGTTGAGCAGGGGTTTTGTCGTTTCTGGGGTTGTTCGTTGGCTCGCTGGAGGTCCGGTGATCTGGTGCTCGTCGCCATGACGTCCGCGCGGCAGGGGCACGTTTCTGGTTGAGGGGGTCTGCGGGAATGCTTGCGTTAGCGGGTATCAGACGAGGGTGTTAGAACAAGAAATCTGGCATCGAGAAGGCTTCTGGCACGTTGTATCTGATTTCGTTGGCTTCTTTGCGGACGTTGATGTTCGAGCTTTCGAGGAGAATCGGGTTCAGGTGGGGTTTTCCTTCGTGAAGGAAGATTGCATTGGAGACGTTGATTCGAATGTAAGTGGCGCTCTCGCGGGTGAATCCGAGTCGTTGGAGAAGGATGGTTTCCTGTTTCGTTGTGCCGTACTCGACGTATTCGTACCAGTCGTTGTCGAACTGCTCTTTTCCGTGGACCTTCTTGTATTCGTTGGAGAATTTAAGAAAGTAATTCGATAGCTCAAAAAGGATTACTTGCTCAATAGCTTCAAGCGTGTCACTAAAAACAAGGTTTCGGTGTTCTTTCGAATCTAGGTAGCGATTCGGTTGCCGATTGATCCACACAATTCCAGTTTTCCGGTGATGCTCGATTGCACGATTCATGATGGAACGCAAACCGTGTCCCTCCATCCACTGCAACAGGAGGACGGTGTACCAGGACAGCATAGCGAGCTGGTCACTTCCCTTGGTTGTTCTCCCTAACGTCTCGGGATTGTAAATTCGCCATTTGAAGATTGAGGCAAGCCGCTGAAGAAACGCGAGGGTCTCGTCGTAACTGAACTTTCCGTTTGGAGAAAGTTGTGGATACTGGAGTCCAGCTTGGATTGCGTGCGTCAGCGCTTCTGCCTGGTCAACGGAGACATTGATATCGTCATCTTGTTGGCCTTCGCGTCGCGAGAAAGTAGCAATAATGCTGTTGGTAGCCTGTTCGTCAAGATAGTCAGAGAATTCTTCACGCACCAGGCTTTGACGTCCGGTAGTGATGTCGCGCAAGAGCATGAGACCGAATTTGCGTTTCATATCATAACGCTCATAGCTCTCATTCCCTTTGGAGAATTCGATGCGACCTTCCTGTAGATCCTTGACGACACCTTGCTTCATTTTCTTGCTGATAATTTGTGAGTCAGTTTGCACGGATAGCTTCTGTGCAGGAACGTTCGCTTGTAGGAGTTCCTTGGCCTTTTGCTCGGATGCAAGTTGGTTGCCCACGATGATGAATACGTTGCCGTAGAGGTTGAACTCGATACGCCCGACTCGGCCGATCAGGTTCTTGAAGTCGACTGCTGTCATTCCTGCTCTGCCGATTTTGTTGGTTGTGATGACGAGGTTGTCGGCGGGAAGGTTGACTCCTTCGAGGAGCGTGCTGGTGCAGAATAGTGTCGAGATTTTGCCTTCGCGGAACAGGCCTTCGATGCGTTCGCGGATCGCTGGCGGGAGGTAGCCGATGTGGTAGCTGACGCCTCTACGGATGAGACCGCTGAGGTAGTAGTCCTCGTGGACGTCGCGTTCGATGTCTTTTGCGAGAGCGTCCAAGTCTTTATCGTTGAGGTCTGCCAAACCCTGGGCATAGTCACGCGCCGCTTGCACTGCGTGATGTCGGGCAGAATGAAACACGATGGTTTGCCCACGATGATCTGAACCTCGTGATGATTCACTAACAAATCGGGTTACGCCCTGTGCGGTAGCGTCCTGAGCTTGAAGTGAGGCTAGGTGCGTGAATTCTTGGGTGTGGTCGTTGTAGCTGGAAATGGTGTTCTCGTGCAGGTTGACGAGGTATTTGAATTGCGCGACTGGCGAATACTGGGTTGCGACCGCGTTGGTTTCATTTTCGTCAGAGTTTGGATCAACCAGCCTTAGGAATACCTCTGGGTTGGGAATGTTGGGTGAAGCGAAGATGAAGTGTGGTGGTCTGTGGCGGTGTTGAAGGATTGTCACGGTTTGGTAGTAGAACGGGGCGCGGCTGTTCTTGCCTGAGAGTTTGTGTGATTCGTCGAAAAAGACGTACTCGAATTCGATTGCAGGTTTGCCGATCAGAAGGTAAAGCAAGCGTTCTGGGGTGAGCACGAAGATGAAGTTGTGATCGCCTTCGAGCACGATGTCACCAGCGGCACTGACGATTCGATAGTTGTGCCGTTCAAGGTCTTCGCCGAGGTCAGCGATCAGTTTCGAGCGGGTCTCGTTGATCAGCGCTTTTGACGGCACGATGATCGCAAAGTTGGCTGTCACCCCGGATTTGATCTGGTTGGTGATGAAGGTGCGCATGATGAAGGACTTGCCCAGTGACGTTGGGGCCGAGAAGGAAAACTTGCCGTCGTTCAGGCGGTCGTAGATCTTCTTTTGCGGCGCGAAAAACTTCATCGACTTATCACCGGGCACGGTGAGGTATTCGGCTTGGTAGGCGTTGAATGCGGCGTCGAGGATGCCCGCATCGGAAGTCACACCCAACTGCTTCAGGCCTGGGTAGTTACCTAGCGTGGTGAAGATTGCAGGAACGTATGCTTTCGTTCGCGCGTCTTGTGGGTAGAGAATGTGGCACAGGAGCGCGATTTCTTGCGCCCACACCCTGTGTCGGTCACGATTGGTGGGGTGGATTGATTTCGACAGCAGGTCTGCGAATCGCAGGGCGGCTTCAAGATCCACGTCGTATGGGTGACGATCCGCCAGCCCCAATCGATGTAAGCCGTAGTTGTAGAGCAGGTTGGCGTACAGCTGTTTGAGGAATTCGTTGGAGTCGATGTCAGAAAATACGAGCTCGCCGACTGTTAATTTCTTGTCAGACATGGCTACCACCTGGCCCACCCACGAGCCCATCCATAATTGCGTCCGCGTCAACGTCTACTTCGTTGAGAGGCACAACGTAAATGTAGAACGAGTAGTTATCGAGGTTTCGGGTGTTGATCTCGTTGGCGATGATTTGGGCGTGCGCGGCGATATCTCCCTGCATTTTCTGATCGAGCGCAGCCCGATATTGCTGGTTGCCATAGTTCTTCGGATCGAGACCGATGTCGTAGCCCAGGAACATCGAATAAGCGGTATCAAACTCGGGTGCTCCACCCGGCTTCGGGATTAGCAGATCTTTGACGTAGTTTGCTGTTGCTGGGTCGAGGGTCTTGGTGAACACAGTTTGCTCGGCGAGCTGAACCTCGTCTGAGCGATTCTGTTCTATATCTACAACGCGGTCGAATGCTGCAGTGATGGCATCCCCAATGTTGCCGACCACGCTGGAGGTTCCAAACACGATGCTGCTGGTGGTTCGCTGACCGTCTGGTGTGAGTAGGTGGATGGCGTCACAGCGGCTGTGGATCTGGCCTCGGGCCTGGTTGAGCTCGATCTTGCTCATCACTTTGGGTGCTTCGAGGATTTGTTCGAGCAGGACGTAGAGCAAGATTTCACCTAACCCCATGCCGTCTTGTTGTGAACGCATCCGGTTTACCGCGTCGAGAGCAACTTCTTCGAGATCGTCTCGCTGTTTGTAGCCTTCGTATTCGGCGCGGGAGAAGACGTAGCGTCCAACGTTGCGTTTGAGGAACTTGACGAGGGCCGTGTGGTCGAAGCGGTTGTTTTGGATAGACAGATGGAACAGGCGTAACTGTTCGTCGTTTCGAAGACCTAACGTGTTCGAATGGGCCACTTCGGTGAACGTGGACGCGAATGTGTCGCCGCGCAGCGTTGGCGTAATCGTTGCCTGTGCCATCTCGTCTTCTCCCAAGAGGTGTCCTTCCCGCCTACAGCTTTTCGAGGATACGCACGAGCTCCGACAAAGTGATCGCCCCGTCAGGCGGAGTGACGCCATCTTCGAAGACCATGTAGTAGCGGTAGTCATTGCCAGACATGTTCGCCCACGCCCGGCCGAGCCTGATCTTGCGGTTAGAATCGTCGTTCTTCAAATGCTCGCCCTTGGACTCGATAACCACGATGGTGCCGCTAGCGGTCATCACGACGAAATCTGGGTAGTGGTTGAACGGACCGTTGAGGCAAAAGCCCTTGCGTTCAATGATCCGGTGCCACCAGCGAACGTTGTCCATTCCAGAGAAGCGACCAGCGAGTTCGAGCTCAAATCCGTTCATCTTGTCTTCGGCCTCATACAGGGAGCCACCAATGAGGGAGGAGGCATGAATGGGCTGGATCGCTTTCGGAAACGCGTATAACGCTTGAACATCAACGCGGCGGGTCTCGATATCCTCATAGAATCTCTTGACTTTGTGCGCTTCCAAAAGACCATCGATTTTTTGCTTGACCTTGCTTGCTACCGCATGCGGATGCTCTTGAAATGTCAGCAGCTGCTCGGTGCCAAACGCTTCAACCATCCGCACAATGTATGCGCGCAAGTCAGAGTCAGTGATCGAATTGATCGGTTTGATCCGATCGTAGATGGCGATTGCCGTGTTGCGTTTTTGTCCTTCGACGCTCAGTTTCGAGAAGTGTTCGCGCATGAATTTCTGATCGGTACTCGACATCCGGAAGGCTTTAGGAACCTCGGAGTCCTTTCGCACGTCGATCTTGTACATCTGCTCATCGGCCGTCGACAGGTCAATGTCGATGTCTTTCGTCTTTAAGTCAAAGTCACCGGCTAGTGCCTCGTGCTTGAGCTCGTTGTATCCCTCATGAGCGGTCGGGAACAATGCTGATCCGGGTTCTTGGATGACGAATTGGGGAAGGCGAAGGATTTCGATCTCGTCATCAAATTCGTGGTTGACGAAGCTCGTGTCCACAGCATCCTCCAAATCTGAAGGTACGAAGCCCTCACCCATCTGTGCAGCTTCTTCGACCTCCTGCTCATAGTCCGCACCCTGCTGAGCCGCCTGCTCAATCATCGAAGCAACCGTCGGATCCGCCGAAGGCTCTGGTGAACTAGCGGATTCTTCTCGCGCATCCAGATCAGCTGCAACCTGTTCTTCGTCAAACTCCAAGAACTCTTCAACGTCCATACCTTCCCCTGCGACTGGGGACGTTGGGGCAGGTTTGCTTGGCTGGTCCGTGCCAGTGAAGTCGAAAGCTACTTGATCGGCTGCACGGAAGTCACGCTTGGAGAATCCGGCACTGTTGAGCCCCGCAACGATCTGATTGAGCGTGGTCCCGAAATCGTTCGAGGAGGTCAACACGTAACTCATGTTCAACAACGTGTTCGGCTGCTTCCTGGCGTGGGGTTGGCGCAGAACACGGCCAAGGATCTGCTCAACATCGACCTGACTGGTCTTGTTCGCCAACGACGCCAAAATATAGGCGAAGGGGCAATCCCAGCCCTCCTTCAACGCGTTCACGGTGATGATGAACCTGATCGGGCACTCCTTGCTGAGCAGGTCAACGCCTTTAAGCTCGTTTACGTCGGCGGTCTTGATCGCGATCTGCTCTGCAGGAATACCCGCCTTGACGAGCTTGTCACGCAGCCGCTCAAACGAGGTAGCGTCCTCGCTCGTCTTCGGCTGAGCCTGAAACAACACGATTGGGCGAATATAAGCGCCACCACTTTCATACTGCTGTGTAGCAGCGATTTCTAGTGAACGACGCAGGTCGATCGCGTCTGTGACAACATCCTTTTGTGACGCCCGGTTGTATGCGATGACCGGAAGTTTGACCATGCTCTCGTTCTTAAGTGAGAGCGCATCCACATACGAGATCACGTTTGCTTGCCGCTTCGGGGTTGCGGTTAGATCAAGAATGAATGCAGGGTTGAAATTCGTGAGCATCTCCTGGCTCAACGTGCTCGTCGCGTGATGCGACTCATCCACGATAACGACGGGATTCAACTGGTTAATCACCTGGAACAGTGCAGTTTCATCCGCGTTCTCGATCGGCTGCTCCGGGGCACCAAACGCGGTCGCGAACGAGGCGAGATTCCCATTAGCTTGGTATGCCTTGCGTCCGTCCTTTGTTCGTGAGCGGAACGAATCATACGAGAGCACCATCACTGACAGCTGCTCAGCCACGGTCGACGGGCTGAAATTCTGCCCTGCCAGCAGCTCTTCTTTCGAATACACCTCAACTCGGCCACCAAAATCAGCGTTCAACTTCTGCCGATACGGATGGGCCGGATTCTTCAACGCCGCCAAGGTTTGCGTCAAAATCGAATCCGACGGCACCAGCCACACCACAGCCTGTTTCCGCGTCGGCGGCAAAGCCTCAAATATCGGCTTCACCGACGCACAAGCCAAGAACGTCTTCCCACCGCCAGTTGGAACCTTGTAACACACGTGCGGAACACCATCGATCACATTCTGGTAGCCCGGCATCTGCGGGGTGCCAACCTCAATCTGGCGAGACTCCCAAAACATCTTAAAAGCATCGTTCAGCGTAGGCTGCTCGTTGAGCTGGGTGAGGTAATCCTCTAGATCGGCGATCACCCGGTTTTGATACTTCTTCAACTCCATAACCAACACTCCTTAGAGACGGGTGATATCCCGAGGGATCTTCTTGAACGTGATATTCAGAGAGCGCAGCTCCTCATCCGACAACAAACACGTGTCGGCATAAATCACATACGAACTAGCCGCACACTCAGGAGGGATCGAAGCCAGATAGTCACGATCCAAAACCGTTGCCCGATCCGGCTCATATACGAAAAACAACGATGCATCCTCATGCCGTCCTAAGAAATACGGATGGGCACTGGGCGGATTCGAGAACGGCTGCCCCGTCTCGGTGAACCACACATACTCACGAACCCGCTCAAGAGGAACATCAGGATTCAAATCACCCTCAACAAGAAGCGGCGCGCCAAGCTCATAAAAGGAGAAGTCACCTCCCGTACCTCCTGTCCTATTCTTGCCAGAGCCGTACCCCTCGATGGCTCGCTTTACGCGTTCAGCTGTGACTTCGTTTGCGTAGTCTCCAAGTTCGACCAGAATAAACTTTCGGCTTCCATTGTCTGCTTGATTTGTGGCAAGCACTGCATGGGCGGTTGTTCCCGATCCAGCAAAGGAATCCAAGACTATGGAATCTTTGTTTGTTGCCTGTTCGAGGCAAAGCTGAATCAGCTCAATTGGCTTAGGTGTGTCAAAATCACGCCGCCCAAATATCTTTTTGACCTGAAGTGTGCCGGTCTCTGCCGAAAACTCGGAACCCATCCAAACAGATTTAGGCTTGGCGCGTCTCACTCCACCAAGATCTAGATAATCCTTTTGGAAAACGTCGAACTCGTCACGACCGCGAACCTTCTTTACCGTCAACTCGCCGATTCGTTCTCGGGCAGTTTCCCGACCCCAGCGCCATCGCCCGTCGGTTCCATCGGACAAGCGTGGATAAATTTCGATTTCTTCTTTTGACTGCGAGTTACCCAATTTGAGTTCACCAGTTTTGCGGTTATATGAAAACGGGTAGTACATGTTGGGTCGATCTTCGCGTTTTGCCCCTGCGCCGCGTTTCCTGAGACCTAGTTCACGATACCTTCCATGTTCATCTTCATGCCGGTAATCCTTGACGTACTCCTCGGGCAATGGAACGCCACGAGTGATGAAATCGACTCCACGATAGAAGAGGAGATGTTCATGGGCGGTAGCGACATACTTAGCGTCGCTACGACCCTTCCAGTTGTTCACCACGGCTATATCGGCAACAAAGCATGCGAGACCAAAGATCTCGTCGCAGATGAGGCGGAGGTTGGCTGCTTCATTGTCATCGACCGAGATGAAGATGGCTCCGGTTGGTGCGAGCAGGCGTTGGAGCAGGCGAAGCCTTGGATACATCATGCATAGCCATTTGTCATGGCGGGAGAGGTCTTCGCCTTCTTTGCCGACGACTTCGCCAAGCCATTTCTTGATTCGTGGGTCGTTGACGGCGTCGTTGTAGATCCAGCCTTCGTTGCCTGTGTTATAGGGAGGATCGATATAAATGCAGTCAACCTTGCCTTCGTACTTTGGTAGTAGAGCTTTGAGGGCTTCGAGGTTGTCACCATGAATAATCATGTTCTGTGAGCCGTTGTCCCCATCGTGTTGGCCGTGCTCGTCATATGAGTATTGGCGGTCGAGGACGCGGTAGGGAACGTCGAGGTGGTGGGTGATCACCTTGTCTTTGCCGACCCAGTTCAGTTCTGGCATTAGCGTTCCTCCTTAGGCTCGTGAGGGTTGTTGGGATGTGGTTCTTCTGCGGCTTGACCGGTGCGGACCCATTCGTCGATTTCTGAGAGTTTGAACTTCCAGACCCTGCCGACTTTATAGGCAGGGAGATTATGGGTTGTTATCCATTTCGTGATGGTTTCCCGGCGCACCCCGAGGTGAGTTTGCGCTTCTTTCATGGTGACCCAGTTTTCTAATTCAGCTTCGCTCATCGTTCCTGCCTTATCGCTTGAAGATCCGGGTTAATAACTGTGACATCGACATTGAAGGTCGCGCTTTCACGAGGGAAGCAGTTCTCGCCTTCCTGGTTGCGCATTTCCCAGTGGCTTGAGGCTGCTCCTTCGTAGCCTTGCGCCCGAAACGTGCAAGAAATCTTGATGAACCTCGCTGTCGCTGGTGGGCTGTCAGGAATGGCAATCTGTGTGGTGCCGACGGGTCGTAGTCGCGAGTCTGTCGGATTCGTACAGACGAGTGTCCGACTGGTCCAGTCGATGCTGCCAACGTTGCGCAGTGTCCATGTGTGAGTGAACTCGACCCAAAACCCTGGCTTGTGTTTTTGCAGTGCGGGCGGTTCCGTGACGTCGACGCGATCTCCTTGATAGAGCGGCTGCGGCACGGGGTTTATTTCTTCTGGTTCCTGGTCTTCAAGGCGAAGTCGGTAGCAGTGTTCAAGGACATCGCAATGGTTTGGATCGTGGATGATCGCGTCGAACCAATCTGTGAGTGCCCAAATGAATGCTTCTGGTTCGATAGTGAGGGTTGAGGGCAGTCCGGTGTCTTTGCCGACTTCTTGGCAGCGGTCGTCCAATGTGGCCCGTGTGCTTGGGAGGGGCGTCAGGTGGGTAAGAAGGAAATCATGCAACGATTTCTTGCTCACCTGTGTAGGAAATGATTCGTATTGCGGTTCGGAGATCGGTTTCGCTCCGGTAAAGATCTTTCGCGCGTACTCGTCGTCTAACCGCTCTGCACTGCCAGCGTGTTGGAATACGGCTTGGACAAATTTTGCCTGGTTAGTGATGGGACTCTTCCGCTTGTAAACAGCGCGACAAAACTCGGGCAAACCCATGTGCGTCACGCTCCTCTATGCCGAGTCCCAAACTAGTCCCAGAAGTCCCAGTTTTTGCTTCTCTCAACGATCTGAAGTCCCAAAACCACAGCGTTTGATGAGTATGTGAGCAAAACACGAGCCGACGAGACGAACAACTTCTATCTCATTATCGCACGCCGACTCGCGCTAACGCTCATGAACACGCATCAAGTGATGGTGGGTGTCGTAGCAAGAGCGAAGGAGGTGAAGCACATGGGGAGGAACCGTAAGCAGACGTCCGCGAAGGTGGCGTCCAAGGCGTCGAAGATTCTGACCAATGGCCGTTATGGCAAGGACTCGAAGTCTGTTGCCGCTTCGGCGTTGGCGCAGACTAAGCCGCTCAAGCGCGGCAAGTAGCCGTACACAGCCCACTCGGTTTCGACACAGTGCGGGCCGGGTGGGTGGGGACGGTAGCGCTGGTGGCCACCGGTACTGACGTTCTCCAAGCCTGAGCGTGATTGTTCGGGAGCTCATCTGGCGGATGAGCAAGCCCTATGGCGGGTGCAGGCCGTGGGGTTAGACAAACAAATCACTAGTGAGACCTGCTCTGGGAGCGCTCGGCGGGCCACCTCACCCAACCCTTCTTCACTGAGGGGTATGTGGGGTGGCTCGCCTTTGTCGTCTTCCAAGTAGTTCTCACCAGTGATCTGAGCCAAACAGATCAGGTCTCCAAATCACCGGGATTCCCGGAGAAATGGAGATCCTTCGATGAAGGTCACCTTCAGGCACGAAGCAGATAACAACAAGAACGAGTCCATCACTGACACTTTCGACATTGACCCTGGCGAGTTCGCTCTCATGATCGCAACCGACCGCCAGCAACGCGCCGCCGCTACTGGTGTTCCGCTCGACCAGGTTAAGCCCTGCACACCGCAGAAGATTCTGGACGAGTTGTGGAACGCAGAAGAAGCGGCCACGCATAAGGCGGTTCGCGCCGATCGCGGCAAGGGTAAGAAGAAATGTACGTGTGGGGCTGGGTGCGGTCCTCGACGTGGATGCCGCGTCCCGAACAACGCACCGTTTTCGTATGAGCAGATGCTCGAGATCGATCTTGACCCTGCTTCACCGGGTATCAGCGCTGAAGACCAGGTCATTGAACGTGAAGACAACGCCCAGCACGTCCTTGAGCTCAAGGTCATGTGTGGCGTCATCGCTGCTTTGGATCCTCAGCATCGTGAGGTGATGACGCGTCTGCTTGCAACCGACAAGCTCAATCAGGCACAGGTGGCGCGCGATATGGGGTTGACCCGTGCTCGGGTATCGCAGCTGGTGGCAGAGGTAAAACCGCTGATCCGGCAGGCGGTTGAGGAGGCCCGATTTAACACTTTCGGTGGTGTCGGCAGTGGGGTGAAGGGAGAAGCCAACCGGGCTGCTCCCACAAATGAGGAAGAAAGGTAAGCCCGATGGCTCGACATAGTCTCAAGCTTCATATTGCCCGGCATATCCCTGACGACCCCGGAATCGTCGCCACCAAGAATGTGACGCTGCGTGAACGGCTCATGCGCCTACTGCTTGGTACCCCACGCAAAGTCATGATTCTCGTTCCCGGTGACTCGGTCAAGCAGATCGACATCACCGAAAACAGCGACGATGACCTCATGGCCCTGGCTGATGCTCTCAAGGCGGGTGAATCCAAATGATGATGCCGGAAATTAACGCCTTCATTCGTGATGGAAATCAGACGATGCGGTCGCTCGCCGATTTGCTTGCGCGGGCTCAGCAGATCGTTGAGGAGAGCTTCGAAGACCACGCAGGAATGCCTGGTGAACGCCCGGAGCTTGCCTTGCAGATCAAGGAACCCTTCGAAACCATCCCAGCCACGCACGCCCAGCCAGAACTACTTGCGGACGAGCCAGAGGTTGAACCTGAACCGACGGTGACGTTGGAAGAAGTACGTGCTTTTCTTTCCGAGCTCTCAACGCAAGGTCACACGGCAAAGGTTCGTGAGCTGATCGTCGAGGCTGGTGCGGACAAGCTCTCAGCGGTGGATCCGGCGAAGTTCGGCTGGCTGCTGGATCGAGCGAAGGAGATTGCTGATGGCACCGTCTGATCACGCACTCCTCTCAGCTTCTGGTGCTCACCGGTGGCTCAACTGCACCCCCTCCGCCCGCCTCGAATCCGATGAGCCAGAATCCACGTCTGCGGCTGCCGAGCAAGGCACCGCAGCACACGCCCTCGCCGAGCACAAACTCCGCCGCGCTTTGAAGCAGCGCTCGAAGCGGCCAGTCTCGACCTGGATTGATGACGAGATGGAAACCTTGACAGACGACTACGTCGCCTACGTCCAAGAACACATCTCGCTGGCTCGGGAGACCTGTGGGGATCCACAGGTGCTCATCGAGCAGCGCCTGGATTTCAGCCATGTGGTTCCGGGAGGTTTTGGCACCGGGGATTGCGTGATCATCGCCGAACCTACCTTGCAGATTATTGATCTGAAGTACGGGCAAGGTGTGTTGGTTGAGGCTGAGCGTAATCCCCAGTTGATGCTCTACGCTCTCGGAGCCCTTCACACTTTCGGCGACCTGTACGACATCGAGCGCGTAGCGGTGACGATCTACCAGCCACGTCGGGGCAACGTCGACACCTGGGAAATCTCCGTCACTGAACTCGAGCACTGGGCCGAAGCGGAAGTGAAACCGAAGGCTGAGCTGGCAGCAGCTGGCGAGGGTGAGTTTTGTCCGGGCTCGTGGTGTCAGTTCTGCAAGATTGCACCCACGTGTCGGGCGCGAGCTGAAGCCAATCTTGCGCTGGCCAGGTTGGAGTTCGCCCCGCCAGCAGAACTGTCCGACAGCGAGATTGCCGACGTGCTGGCCCGGATTCCGCAGCTCAAAACCTGGGCGGCGGATGTCGAAGCATACGCGCTCTCCCAAGCGGTGAACCAGGGCAAGCGCTGGACTGGTTTCAAGCTCGTCGCCGGCCGGTCGATCCGCAAATACACCTCCGAAACCGATGTCGCTGCAGCGGCTGAGGCGGCTGGCTATAGGGACATCTATGACCGCAAGCTCATCACCCTCACAGCGATGGAACGCCTCATGGGTAAACCCGCCTTCAACGAGATCCTCGGTGATCTCGTGATCAAACCTGCAGGCAAACCCACGTTGGTGCCTGCATCCGATAAACGGCCAGCGCTTGACCTGGTGAGTGCGGCCACCGATTTTCAACCAAACAAGTAACTAGTAGAAAGAAGAATGATTATGTCAACGACTAACACAACTCGTATTGTGACCGGCGAAGTACGCCTATCCTACGCACACGTGTGGGAGCCGAACTCCATCCAGGGAGGCAAGCCCAAGTACTCCGTCTCCCTGATCATCCCGAAGTCCGATACCGCCACGATCACTGCGATCGAGCGCGCGGTGGATGCGGCGATCGAGGCCGGGACGGCCAAGTTTGGTGGAAAGCGCCCCAACAAGGCCGCCCTCAAGTTGCCGCTGCGTGATGGGGATATTGAGCGTGACGACGAAGCCTACAAGGGTGCCTACTTCCTCAACGCGAACTCCCTGACCGCTCCCCAAATCGTCGATCAGAGCGTCGCCCCGATCCTGGACCGCGCCGAAGTGTACTCGGGCTGCTATGCCCGTGTCAGCCTCAGTTTCTATGCGTTTAACACGAATGGCAACCGAGGCATCGCCTGCGGACTCGGCAATATCCAAAAGACCCGTGACGGCGAGAGCCTTGGCGGTGGACGAGTTTCCGCTGAGACCGACTTCGGTGCCTTCGCCGCTGATGACGACTTCCTGAACTAACCATCCCCACACGTGGAGGGAATCAGCACATCTTGTTGGTTCCCTCCACTTTTCTTCTATGTGAAAGGAACCCCGTCATGCGAACACTCTTCTGCGATATCGAGACTTTCAGTCCAGTTCAGCTCGCCAAGGCGGGCGTTTACCCGTATGCCGAGCACCCAGACTTCGAGCTACTCCTGTTCGGCTATTCGATTGACGGCGGCCCAGTCGAAATAGTGGATCTTGCCAGCGGCGAGACCCTGCCCGATGAGGTTCTAGCGGCTTTAGTGGATTCGGGTGTGGTCAAGTGGGCGCATAACGCCGCCTTCGAGCGAGTCTGCTTGTCCGCTTGGCTACGCACTCATCATCCCGAGCTTCTCGCTGATGGGTTTCTTGGCCCAAGGCAGTGGCGCTGCACCATGATCTGGTCGGCCTACCTTGGTCTCCCGATGAGCCTCGATGCAGTAGCCACAGTTTTGAAGCTTGACGTCCAAAAAGATTCTGCGGGGCGCAAGCTGATCAAGCAGTTCTGCACACCCGCCACACCCTCAGTCCTGAACGGCGGCAAACACAGGAACCCACCATCAGCTGACCCGACCGGCTGGGCACGGTTTATCGACTACAACCGGCGCGACGTCGAAGTCGAACAAGCCATCCACGACAGACTGGCGTCTTTTCCGATGCCCGATGCCGAATGGGACACCTACGCCCTCGACCAACGCATTAATGATGCCGGGATTCTTCTCGACCACACGCTCGTCGATAATGCCGTTGCCGTGGACGAGCACCACCGCAACGCGACACTCGCTCGGGCACAGACATTGACTGGGTTGAAGAATCCGAACTCGCCGATCCAGCTCAAACAATGGCTGAGCGAGCACGGCTGCGAACTCGAATCGCTGACCAAAGCCGACGTCGATGCAGCCCTCGATACTGCGACCGGTGAGGTGAAAGAAGTCCTCGAACTTCGCGGCGATCTAGCGAAATCAAGCGTCAAGAAATACCAGGCCATGCAAAACGTCGCAGGATCCGATGGCCGTACACGTGGGCTCATCCAGTTCTACGGCGCAGGACGTACCGGACGTTTCGCCGGACGCCTCGTCCAAGTCCAGAACCTCCCCAGGAATTATTTGCCTGATCTTGACCAAGCCCGATCGCTCGTCAGAACAGGCAGCCTCGATGCCCTTGAGCTTCTGTACGAGTCCGTGCCCGACACCCTCAGCCAACTCATCCGTACCGCGTTTATCCCTTCACCTGGGCACAGGTTCATCGTTGCTGATTTCTCTGCAATTGAAGCACGTGTCATCGCATGGCTCGCAGGAGAAACCACCACCCTTCAAGCCTTCCGTGAAGGTAAAGACCTCTACTGCGAAACCGCGAGCCGTATGTTCGGAGTGCCAGTCGAAAAACACGGCGTTAATGGTGAGCTTCGGCAGAAAGGAAAATTAGCAGTTTTGGCTTGTGGTTTTGGCGGCTCAACGGGCGCTTTGGAGCGCATGGGAGCACTCACCATGGGTTTAGCCAAGCATGAGCTCAAACCGATCGTGGACGCCTGGCGGCAAGCTAACCCACACGTCGTGCAGCTCTGGGCAGACGTCGAAGAAGCCGCTATCGCTGCAATCACGTTGCGCCAGCCGATCCGGCTGCGGAATCTGCGATTTACCGTCGAGTCCGGGATTCTCTTCATCGAACTCCCCTCAGACAGACGACTTGCGTATGTGCAGCCGCGTCTTGGGGAGAACCGTTGGGGCGGCACATCCATCACCTACACCGGCACCACCACCGCCAGAAAATGGGGACATCTCGAAACCTACGGAGGGAAGTTGGTTGAGAATATCGTGCAGGCGATCGCTCGTGATCTGCTCGTGGTTGGCATGCACGCAGTCGCCGAGGCAGGGCACCAGATTGTGATGCATGTTCACGACGAAATCGTTATCGACGAACCCACAGATTCGGGCTTCACCGTTGCTGACGCGTGCGAGCTCATGACGACACCGCCCGACTGGGCAGCAGGGCTCCCACTCGACGCCGACGGCTACGAATGCGATTACTACCGCAAGGACTAACTCCTACTCGTCGCCGAGCAGCAGCTTCGGGTCGGTTTCCATGAACTCTCGAAGATACGCGGCGATCTGCTGATTCGCAGCAGAGGGCGCTGGATCGTTGTCAAGATCGTGTAAGTATTCCAAGAACGCAAAGAGACGCATGCGCATTGCCATCGCCCACACCGTGGCTTTATCAATCTCACCCATATCTCCATGATCGCTCGTGTAGCACTGTTTGTCTGCGGGGTATACCCTGCATGGATTTAACACTTTTAGGTTCGTCGGCAGTGGGGTGAGGCCCTTAACTCCTTGTGCCGCCCGGCACGACTTTTTCTCGACGGGGTCTCGGGAAGGAACCCCGCCATGGGAAACCAGATTCAAACATTCACCAACGACGTGTTCGGCACCATCCGCACCATCACCAATGATGGCCAGACGCTGTTTTGTGGGAAGGACGTCGCCACTGCGCTCGGCTACGTTAACGCCAGCAAGGCAGTACGCGATCATGCTCGCGCCGATGGGGGTCTAAAACGTTACCCCATCGTCGATGCCATGGGACGCGAACAAGAAGCCACCTTCATTACCGAAGGTGACCTCTATCGCCTCATCATCTCTTCAAAGCTCCCGGCAGCACAGAAGTTCGAAGCCTGGGTGTTCGATGAAGTGCTACCGACGATTCGCCGCCACGGCATGTACGCATACGACGAACTACTCGCTGACGATGAATTCCTGGAGCATGCCATCGCCACTCTGCGGGCCGAACGGGCCAAGCGCCTGGCAGCAGAGCAAGCCCTGCTCGAAGCGGAACCGAAAGTCTCGTACTACGACGTTGTGTTGCAATCGGATTCGTTGTTGACGACGACTGCGATTGCGAAGGACTACGGACTTTCCGCGAAGAAGCTCAACCGGATCCTGCGTGATGCTCGCGTGCAGTTCCATCAGTCGGGCCGGTGGTTCCTGTACGCGAAGTACGCCGAGCAGGGATACACCCAGTCCAAGACCCACGAATACGGCGAAGGCCAGACCCGCACCCACATGTACTGGACCCAGAAGGGACGTCTGTTCATCTACGACCTGCTCAAGAACCAGCTCGGCATTCTCCCGGTGATTGAGCGTGAAAGTCAGGTGCAAGCATGACTGTCGCGACTCTTGATATTGGGTTTTCGAAGAAGAACACCGAAGGCTATCTGGACCTGACGAGCTACCACGCGCTCAAGAAGCTCCAGCGCGAACTATTCGGTTACCGACCCTTGGTTTATATCTGCTCGCCCTACTCAGGTGACACCGAGGCGAACGTTGAGCTCGCCCGTCAATTCTGTGGGTTTGCAGTAAGCGCGGGCAAGATCCCGTTCGCTCCGCATCTGCACTATCCCCAGTTCATGGACGACGCCGATCCCGATCAGCGTGAGTTGGCGATGTTTTTCAACAGGGTGTTGCTCGCCAAGTGCGAAGCGCTGTGGGCATATGTCGGACGCGTGAGCCCTGGTATGCGCTTAGAGATCGGGTGGGCGCGCGACCTCGAGTTGCCGATTAAGTATTTCGATTCTGATTTCAAGGAGGTCACGCCATGACCACGTCCTTCACTCTGTTTGCTGCCACGGTTACAGGTGTGCAGAACAATAACCACTACCCGAACCAGCACATCGTCGCTGACGCGGCCTCGCTGAGCGCGGTCGCGGGTTTTGATCACGTGGCTGCCACGTATGTGAATGATCGCCGCTCAACTGCAGCCTTCATCTCCTCGGATTGCGTGGTGATGGATATCGACAACGATCACACCGACACCGAGTCCGAGTGGGTCACCCCGGAGAAGCTCGCCGAGTTGATGGCTGGTGTGGAGTTCATGACCGCCACGTCTCGTAATCACCAGAAACCGAAGGGCGTGGTGTCGGCCAGGCCGCGTTTCCACGTCTACTTCCCAATACATGAAATACGCGACGCAGACGACTATGCGGGGCTCAAGCACCGCCTCGCATCACGGTTCTCCTTCTTCGACCGTAATGCTTTGGATGCAGGACGTTTCATCTACGGGGCGTCGAACGCGGTAGTGACGGTGCATGAAGGTGATCAGCTCCTCGATGCATGGCTTGATGCGGCTGACGAGATCGACGTGTTCGCCGCCTTCGATCAAAGCACTTTGGTCATTGGTGAGGGCTCACGTAACGCTACACTCTCACGCTTCGCAGGCAGGGTCCTCATCCGCTACGGCGATACAGACCAGGCGCGTGACTTGTTCGACCGCAAAGCCAACCTCTGCGAGCCACCGCTCAGCGAGGGCGAATTACAGACGATTTGGAATAGCGCGTGCAGGTTTGCTTCGAAGGTTGCTGCTGATCCAGGCTATCTGCCGCCTGAGGCGTATGAGGCGTTGGCGGGTTTGCGTCCGGATGATTTTTCCGATGTAGGTCAGGCAGACACATTGGCTGGCGAGTATGCGAACAAGATCCGCTACTCACTGGCTACCAAGTGGCTCGTCTACGACCATGGCGTGTGGGATGAGAACGACTTATCCGCACAGGGCGTGGTTCAGGAATTGACTTCCCGCCAGCTGGAAGAAGCCGACCGTCTGATCGCATCGACGTGGGAGACCATGACGGCAACCGGCGCAGATCTCGTGATGGCCTCCGCCTCGTCGAAAGCCCGCGGCATCGCGAAGCTCACGCCTGTGCAAGCGACCGCGTTTCGAGCGTGGGATGAGGCAAAGAACTACCACAAGTTTGTTCTATCTCGGCGTTTGTCACGCAATATCACGGCCACGTTGAAAGAAGCCGGGCCAATCTTGCAGGTACGTATCCGTGACCTTGACGTCGACCCCTACCAGCTCAACACCCCGTCAGGTACCTGGGATCTACGCGACGGCACAAGCCACGAGCACAACCCAGCCGATCTGCTGACCAAGCAGACCGCTGTCAGCCCCAGCGAGGAGGGCGCACAGATCTGGGCCGACGCGCTCGACGTCTTCTTCCAAGGAGATCCTGAGTTGATTGGTTACGTGCAGCGCATTGTCGGCCTGGCGGCTATCGGTCAGGTTTTCGTCGAAGCGCTCGTCATCGCTTACGGGGACGGCCGCAACGGCAAGTCAACGTTTTGGAACACTATCGCCCGAGTGTTGGGGACGTATTCGGGCACGATTTCAGCCGACGCGCTCACTGTCGGGGTGCGCCGCAACGTCAAACCCGAACTCGCCGAAGCCAGAGGCAAACGGCTCTTGATCGCGGCTGAAACCGAGGAAGGCATGCGCCTATCAACCTCGAACGTCAAACAGCTGGCTTCGACCGATCAGATCTCGGCAGAGAAAAAGTTCAAGGATCCCTTCGCCTTCACACCCTCCCACACGCTCGTGCTCTACACGAATCACCTGCCGCGTGTGGGAGCCATGGACGCAGGCATCTGGCGCAGGCTCATCGTCATCCCGTTCAACGCCACCATCGAAGGCGACACGGATGTGAAGAACTACGCCGACCACCTGTTCGAAAAAGCGGGCGGAGCAATCCTTTCCTGGATCATGGAGGGAGCGCGCCTCATTCACAGTGAGGGATACAAGCTCACTCCGCCGCCTCAGGTGGTTCAAGCCTCGCAAGCATATAAGGAGGATAACGACTGGTTCTCGCAGTTCCTTGAGGACTCGTGCGACGTCGAGGACGGATTATCGGAGAGGGCTGGTGACCTCTATCAGACGTATCGGGCGTGGGCGCAAAACACCTCAGGATGGGCGCGCCCGATGGTCGACTTCAACGCCGCATGCGAACAAGCAGGATTCGAGCGCAAGAAAACCAAGTCCGGTATCCGCGTCTACGGGCTGGCCCTGACCAGCGAATTCAACAGCTGAAAGTTATGAGGGTGCAGACCGGTGCAACCCGTTTTCCTACCTTACGCATGTGAAATTACATGGTGTTTTTCTCTATGTAAAAGGTTAGGAAATACCCTGCACCACTCTGCACCCCTTGAGAAACCATTCAAGGAGTGACCATGAACGAACGAACCATAGAACACCAACTGAAGAAAGCCATTGAAGCCTCTGGCGGCTTGTGCTGGAAGCTTGTCTGCCCTGGAACCACGGGTGTACCTGACCGGATATGCCTGATGAGAAACCGCGTAGTTTTCGTTGAGCTCAAAGCACCAGGTAAACAACCCAGGCCAATCCAGGTGCGCCGGATGAACCAACTCCGCCAGCAAGGTTTCACCGCTTTGGTCGTTGATTCGGTTGACGGGATCAAGGAGGTGCTTGATGCACTATCAGCCGCATAACTACCAGCGGCAGGCGACCCAGTTCATCATCGACCACCACGAGGCCGCAATCTTCCTTGGGATGGGTTTGGGCAAATCGGTGATCACGTTGACGGCGATCTGGCAGCTCATGCTCGACTACTTCACCATCCACCGAGTCCTAGTCATCGCACCACTGCGGGTAGCCCGCGATACCTGGCCCGCCGAAATAGCGAAGTGGGATCACCTTGACGGGCTCACCGTCGCGGTCGCTGTTGGCACCAAACAAGACCGGCTGAACGCTCTCGCGGCGTCTGCGATGGTAACCATCATCAACCGTGAAAACATGCCATGGCTCGTGGGTCAGTACGGCGATGGCTGGCCGTTCGACATGGTCATCATCGACGAACTCTCCAGCTTCAAGAACCATCGTGCGAAGCGGTTCACGGCGCTGGTGAAAATGCGACCATACGTTAAACGCTGGGTTGGCCTGACCGGAACGCCAGCGTCGAACGGGCTGATGGATGTGTGGGCTGGGTTCCGTCTTCTCGACGGTGGCGAGCGTTTGGGTCGTTTCATTACTCGTTATCGTGAGCGGTGGTTTGTGCCCGATAAGCGTAATGGGATGCAGATCTTCACCTATAAGCCCCGCGTGGGTGCTGAGGATGAGATCTATGCGGCGATTGGTGACATGACGTTGTCGATGAGAACCACCGACCACCTGCAGCTACCAAAACTGACGGTGACGACAATGCCTGTGGTGCTGTATCCGAAAGAACGACGCGTGTATGAGCAGTTGAAATCTGATCTTGTCCTCGACCTCGGTGAGGCGACAATCGACGCTGCGAATGCTGCTGCATTGTCGGGCAAGTTGCTGCAGTTGGCGTCGGGCGCGATCTACACCGGTGATGGTCAGTGGACGGCGGTTCACGAGCGGAAGCTCGACGTCCTCGAAGACCTCATCGAGGCTGCCAACGGCAGCCCGTTATTGGTGGCCTATTGGTTTACCCATGACCGCGAACGCATCGTCTCCCGCTTCCCGCAGGCTCGCGAACTGAAAACGAGCGCGGATATCGAGGCATGGAACCAGGGCGAGATAACCCTCGGGCTGATTCACCCCGCGTCGGCCGGCCACGGGCTGAACCTCCAGAGCGGTGGGCATCTGCTGGTGTGGTTTTCACTCACCTGGAGTCTCGAGCTCTATCAACAGACCAACGCACGGCTTTATCGGCAAGGACAATCCGAACCTGTGACGATCACGCATCTTGTTGCGGAAGGGACGCTCGATGAAACCGTTCTCAAAGCTCTTGATGCGAAAGACGCTACTCAGGCTGCGTTGATTGACGCGGTCACAGCAGAAATTACAACCACTGAAAGGACAAGCTCATGCATGTGATGACCAAATACCTCGACACAAGGAAAGCCGCGATCGCAGCCCTGCAGGATTATGCGGTGATGGAACAGATCATCGAGAGTACCGACGAGCAGATCAAGACGGCTTACGCTGGCGCGGCAAGCCCAGCATCCCCACGCATGGACGGCACACCACCTTCTGGCGATCTCCGCGCTTCGGAGAATCGGATCGTGGCGAGCATTGAGCGAATCGACGCCTACAAGGCTCGCTACCTACAGGCCCGCCAGTACATGGACTGGTTCTTGCCTGCGTGGGAAGTCATCGCTGAAGACGACCGCTTCATCCTCGAAGGCTTCTTCCTCAGCGAGGGGACACAAGATGAGAAGGTATCGATGATCGCCGACCATTTCTACGTCGAGCGTGACACGGTCTATCGGCGCAAGAACCGGGCCCTCGACAGGTTCGCCACCGCCTTATATGGACAGCTCTAGCGTTAGCCGGTATCCGAAACATGCGATAGAAAACCGCATATCGGTGTGAGAACATGTAAGTGGTTGAAAACTAGGAGAAGCCCCAAGAACCCACACGGGAACTTGGGGCTTCACCACATCCAGGGGGAAGGAGCCAGCGATGCCAGTCAAACCCGCCTCCCCGTGCTCCCACCCTGGCTGCCCCGAGCTCACCCACGAACGCTACTGCGACGCCCACGCGAAGGCAGAAGACGCCCGGTATCGGAAGTATCAACGGGATCCGAAGATCAACCGCCGCTACGGCTCACGGTGGCGCAAGATCCGCGCCACCTACGTCGCCGCCCACCCGCTCTGCGAAGACTGCCTAGAGGCTGGGCGATACACGCCGGTGCAAGAAGTCCACCACGTTCTCCCGCTTGAACACGGCGGCACCCACAACTTCAACAACCTCCGAAGCCTGTGCAAGCCCTGCCACTCCAGGCGGACAGCCTTGGATGACGACAGGTGGAGGCAACAACCTCGGGTCTACACCTACTGACGAGCCCACACGTTGCCCGTTGGCGCAACGATCATCTGGAACCTCAAAGATGCCTACCCGCCTGGCGTTTGCCGAACACGAGCCACCGTCGAAAGCCTGACGAGGGGTAGGGCCGTCGAATCTCTACGACTCGTTCACGGGTCAGCGGGCGGGGCCAACCGTACACAAAAAGACCGAATCAAACACGGTATTAACCCGCAAGCCCTCCATCACCGGGCTAACCGCCTGGAAGGAGGCAAGATTTCATGGCGAAAGACGGCACCAACCGCGGCGGCCGCCGCGTCAGAGCAGGCGCGAAACCCGACCCACTCAACGAGAAACTCGCCAAGGGTCTGCCTGCTACTCGCCTGGAAGATCCGCTAGCGAGCCCTTTCGATTTTGAGGGTGCAGATGTTGGCGCGGGCGCGGTGCTTGCTGGTGAGGTGATGCCGGAGCCGTCTGAGTATCTGTCGGAGGTTCAACGCGATGGCAAACCTTTAGGTGCTGATTTGGTGTATCGGGAGACGTGGCGCTGGCTTGATGAGCGTGGCTGCACGAGGTTTGTTTCTAAGCGTCTGATTGAGGCCTATGCGCAGGCGTTCGCGCGTTATGTGCAGTGTGAGCAGGCGATTTCCAAGTTTGGTTTGCTCGGCAAGCACCCGACCACGGGGGCTGCTATCGCTTCCCCGTTCGTTGCGATGAGCCAGTCTTTTGGTAAGCAGGCAAATGTGTATTGGTATGAGATTTTTGAGATTGTGCGGGCTAACTGCACTAGTGACTATTCGGGGGCGGCTCCGGGTGATGAGGTTATGGAGCAGTTGTTGAAAGCACGCTTGTAGATGCGTCCTAGTTGTTTACCGGGGTTACTTGGAGCCTTTTGTCGCGCTGAAAGCTGCCCCTAGCGCGATTCCAACTCCTGTGCCGATAGCTACCCCCAAGGCGATATCGTCCATAATGAAGCTAAAGATAATGCCGGTCATCATCCCGGCAATCATTCCATAGGCCACGGCTTTACCATCGCCACCAGAAGGCTCCTGCTCCTGCGGATTAGGTTTACTCGTTTCGTCTTTCACGTATTCCAGTATCACACACGATTCGGGTTCGCTTGTCTATATTCGCTCCCCACTCTTGGTTTGTCATGGTGGGGAGTTTTTTGTTTCTTTTTATTTTTCTACTGAAAGGGCATTCCTATGACTATGGTTCGCAGCGCTGAAGCAGTGTGTATCGGTCACCCCGATAAACTGTGCGATTTAATTGCTGATCAGATTCTGGACGAAATTCTCTACGCCGATCGCAACGCCCGTGTCGCGGTAGAGGTCATGGCTACTGGGCGACGGATTATTGTCACTGGTGAAATCAACGCTAATGCTCGTGTTGACTTGCGTGATTGCGTACGAACTGCACTTATTGCAGCTGGCTATAAGCCGTGGAGATTTTTGGTGTACGTGTGGGTGAGGCGTCAATCTAACGATATTAACGACGGGGTGAGCACATCTTTAGAGGCTCGCCATGGCGATGAGTCTGCTTATTGTCTTCAGGGTGCTGGTGATCAAGGCACGGTCTACGGTTATGCCTGCACTGATACACCACAGCGTTTACCGTTGCCTCTTGTTTTAGCCCACGAGATTTGTAAGCGGCTAGATCAGGCACGCAAGCAAAGAACCATCACTGGGATCTTCTCGGATGGTAAAGCACAAGTTTCGGTGCGCTACGACGAGGTAGGCAAACCGCTATCTATCGAAACCGTTGTGGTTTCCGTCCAGCACGATAAATTCAAGGATTTCGAGGTGTTGCGCCGTGAAATAACTTCGCTGATTGTTGGCCCAGCATGTCAGCCATATCTACCGGTAGATGCGGACACTGTTGTGTTGATCAACCCGTCCGGGCGGTTCGTGGAGGGCGGCCCTAAAGCTGACACCGGACTCACTGGCCGAAAACTTATGGTTGATACCTATGGCGGGCTGGCCGGACATGGTGGTGGAGCTTTCTGTGGTAAAGATGCTTCTAAGGTTGACCGGTCGGGTGCATATATGGCGCGCCTGATCGCGAAAACGATAGTGGATGCGGATCTTGCATCCCGGTGCCAGGTGGCGATTAGTTACGCGATTGGCAAAGCCGACCCGGTTGCTTTCAGTGTGGACACGCTCGGCACCGGCCAATACACCGACCAGATCCTCACGGCTGCAGCTCAAGATGTGTTCAATCTTCGGCCAGCAGCAATCATCGACCAGTTTGGGCTGCGAGCACCCGGCTATGTGCGCTATTCGACGTATGGGCATTTCGGGGATTACACACGCAAGTGGGAAGACACCTGGACTACTAGCCGCGAGCTTGTCAAGGCGGTGAAAAACCATGCGCATCAAGCAAATAGCGCTAACTGATCTCACCCCAGCTGACTACAACCCCCGCAAAGACCTACAACCTGGGGACACGGACTACGACAAACTAAAACGCTCGCTAAGTGAGTTTGGGTATGTGGAGCCAGTCATCTGGAACAAAACCACCGGAAATGTTGTGGGTGGGCATCAGCGTCTGAAAGTACTAGCTGATCTGGGTTATAAAACGGTGGATTGCGTGGTCGTCGAAGTCGACGAAACACGCGAAAAAGCGCTCAATGTTGCTCTAAACAAGATCAGTGGCGATTGGGATGATTCCAAACTCGCCCTGCTCATAGCCGACCTGGATGCTTCCGATTTCGAGGTTGAACTCACTGGTTTCGACGAAGCCGAAATACAACAGTTGATAGGTTCTCTTGATAGCGACAGTATCGAGGACGATAACTTCGACCTGAACGCCGCCCTAGAAGCGGCAGCCTTTGTTGAAAAAGGCGATATCTGGAGGGTTGGTAGGCATCGCCTAATGTGCGCGGATGCCACGAACCCAAGCGACGTCGAAACCTTGATGGATGGCAAACAGGCTAATCTGGTGGTCACAGACCCGCCTTACAACGTGGACTTCAAATCGAACAGCGGCCTGAAAATCGCAGGCGACAAACAAGACGCAGGCACCTTCTACCAGTTCCTGCTGGCTGCATTCACCAACATGGCGGCATCCCTTGCTAAGGGCGGGTCAGCCTATGTTTTCCATGCCGACACCGAAGGCCTCAACTTCCGTAAAGCGTTTCTTGATGCTGGCTTCTACCTGTCGGGCTGTTGTATTTGGGTTAAAGACTCCCTAGTGCTTGGTCGTTCCCCATATCAGTGGCAGCACGAACCGGTGCTGTATGGGTGGAAGAAAGACGGCTCTCACGCTTGGTATGCCGACCGCAAACAAACCACGGTGTGGAATTTCGCCAAGCCCCGCAAAAACAGTGACCATCCGACCTCGAAGCCGCTGGATTTGCTGGCCTATCCGATTCGTAACTCCACGCAAACCAACGCGATCGTGCTCGATACGTTTGCTGGCTCTGGTTCCACGCTAATGGCTGCAGAAGCCACAGACCGCACTTGCTATTGCATGGAGCTGGATGAGAAATACGCTTCCGTGATTCTGCGCCGCTATGCCGAAGCAACCGGAGACGCGGCAGGGATCACGTGTGAGCGTGGTGGCAAGCAGTATGCCTACCTGGATCTGGTGAAAGAGGTCGACCGTCCCAAGCAGAAAGGCTAACTCGTGAGACAAACTTTAAGGCTTGGCTCGCTTTTTGATGGCTCGGGTGGTTTCCCACTCGCGGCAACAAAGGTTGGTATCGAACCTGTGTGGGCAAGCGAGATTGAGCCTTTCCCGATCCTGGTCACCACCACGCGCCTTCCGCAAATGCAACACCTAGGCAACATCTGCAACATTGACGGCAGTCAGCTAGAGCCGGTGGATGTGGTCACGTTTGGCTCTCCTTGCCAAGACCTGTCGGTAGCAGGTAAAAGGGCAGGTTTAGCTGGCGAACGCTCGGGTCTATTCCACCAAGCTGTCAGAGTCATCAAGGAAATGAGAAAGGCAAGTCATGGTCTATATCCAAGATTCGCTGTTTGGGAAAACGTGCCCGGAGCCTTCTCAAGCAATAAAGGGGCAGACTTCCACAGCGTCCTGCAAAACCTCATCTCGGTTGTCGACGAAACGGCAGCGGCTGACCTACCTCGAGTACAAAAATGGCAAAAAGCCGGAGCGATCGTGGCAGACAAATGGAGTATTGCGTGGCGAGTATTGGACGCGCAATTTTTCGGAGTACCCCAACGACGCAAAAGAATCTACCTTATCTGCGATTTTGCAAGCGGGCGTGCCGGACACATACTCTTTGAGCCCACGCGCCTGCACGGGGATCTTGCGCCGGGCTGCAGTGAAAAGCAAAACCCTCCCACCAATCCTCGAGCAGGCACTCACGAGGCAAGCAAATCTTTAGATGTGTTCGCCTTGCGGATGCGGGCAGGTAAACCTGGTGGTGGTAAAGGCCCGCTCGTGCAAACAAATCTTTCCGGCACGCTCGGATGCAGTAACGACCAGAGTATTATTGAGCCGCTACTATTTGACCACCATCCTCATGATGCCAGAGTGGGCGGACCATGCCAGATAGCACCAACCGTGACCGCTCGTTACGGCAATGGCGGAGGCAATACTCCCATCATCGCTACCGCCTACGGTTTCAATGCGTTACATGAGGGACGCGGCGCGGCAGTGGGCAGGTACGGTTATTCAACTGAGGTATCCAAGACGCTCGATACGTCTGGGATAACTCCGACCTGTAACCAAGGCGGCATCGCCATCGTCGAACCCGACGTTGTGAGTGCCTCGAAGGCAGACTTCTTCTGCCGAGGCAACGTCAATATTGCTGGTGCTCTGTTGGCTTCGGACTCAACTGAGCCGCCCCTGGTCACTGACCCTGGCATGCCCGAATACCGCGTGAGACGCTTAACCCCAACCGAATGCGCCCGCCTACAAGGATTCCCTGATGATTGGACACAGGATTTAGCAATCAGCGATCCTACAGATTCACAGTTGGATTACTGGTGGCAGATCTGGGCCAGCTGGGCCAAGGTGCAAGGATTGAAAAAACCTAAAACCCGCAACCAAGTACGCTCTTGGCTCACCAATCCAGCGTCCGACCGGGCACTCTACAAGCTGTGGGGAAACGGGATAGCTTTGCCGTGCGCCAAACTCGTGCTTTCCCAGATAGTCGCCGAGACCACTAAAACTCCTTGATTTTAAGGCGAAAATGACTGGATAAGTACGCGTTCCTATGGCTGTATGTACATGACCAAACAACCAGCAAGAAAGAGAGGGTTTGGTGATGATGGGACAGCTATACGCCGATCTAGAAGAAATCGAAAACCTCGGAGTCGACCTGACCGATATTGGTGCGGTGTGGGATGCAGCCGAAGACCACGGCTACAAGCACGTAGAAATGATTGTCTCCAACTTCCCACACGACTTCATGCGCCTCATCCGCACATGGCTGGACGTTCAAAGCATCGAGTTTGATGGTGAGGAGGATGAGCAATGGTGAACACCAAAAAGGCTGAAAACTACGGGCTCGTAGTCACCCTGCCCGCCACGCTTGATGAGACTGAGCTGGCAAGGCTGCATGGACTTATTGCAGCCAAGAAAGACTTGATCGCTAAAGCGCTCGGCGCGAGCCGGCTCGACATCACCACCAGTAGTGAGGGGCTGAGTTTCCCGTGGTGGGATGAGCTGCCCGAGTTTGAGAAGATCACTGCCTACACCGAGTTCTTAACGAAGCTGATCGCGTACGCTAAACGGATCCGCCGCACCGTAACCCGCAGTACAAGACAGGTAAGTAATGAGAAGTATGAACTGCGCTCCCTGCTTTACCGCATCGGACTTTCTGGTAAAGAACATAAGGAAGTACGCAAGATTTTACTTGCACCATTAAGCGGTGATTCTGCGTGGAAAACCCCGCCACTAATAAACACTAACCAAGAGATGTAAACCACTATTTATTAGGCAAAATAGGTGGCAAAATGACTGGATAAGTAGCGAAGTCTATGGCTGTATATACATACCAAAACGGTACGCGAAGAAAGGAAATACAGCGATGGAAACGACAACGATGGAACGCCTGCAAATGGCCACCGATAGCTACGGTGCGGTGGTGCGCTACGGCAACCTAGTGATCGCCACCAGCTACAGTTGGCACAAGGGCGGGGTTTATGGCAACGACGCCTGCATCTACCACCTGACCGAAACCCCCTCCGAGAACCCCTGGCAGGGTAAGTCCTTCATCGAATGCGGCCTCGAACTGATCAAGCAAGCCGACCAGATTTTCCCTGACGACGGTCACGCGCTCGCCTGGGCGTTAGCTAATCTGCCCGAAGCCTAGCCCCACAAGGCTTGAGGGCGCCTGTTATCGCTGGTAGTAACTGATTTTTTAACCAATAGAAGGTAACTGATTCGTATGCGTGAGCTAGCTGATTATCACCCGACCCGGTTCATGGCTGAAAGCTCGCGCTATGACAAGCGCCGAGCTGATTTTGCGGTCGCGTTTATCGAAGCTTTAAAGCATACGAAAGGCCGGTGGGCAGGAAAACCTTTTAAGTTGATTGATTGGCAAGAACAAATCATTCGCGACCTTTTCGGGGTGGTCAAACCTGACGGGTTTCGCCAATTCACTACGGCTTACGTGGAGATCCCGAAGAAACAGGGCAAGAGTGAACTTGCCGCCGCCGTCGCACTCTTACTGTGTTGCGGCGATGGCGAGGAACGCGCTGAAGTTTATGGGTGTGCTGCCGATCGGCAACAAGCATCCATCGTGTTCGAAGTGGCAGCCGACATGGTGAGAATGTGTCCCCCACTAGCCAAGCGGGTAAAGATCCTTAGAAGCCAAAAACGTATCATCTACTCCCCCACCAATTCCTTCTACCAGGTACTATCGGCCGAGGCTTATTCCAAACACGGATTCAATATTTCCGGAGTGGTATTCGATGAGCTACACACCCAACCCAACCGGGCGCTCTTCGACGTGATGACCAAAGGCAGTGGGGATGCTCGCACCCAGCCACTGTACTTCCTGATCACAACCGCCGGCACCGACACCCACAGCATCTGCTACGAACAACACCAAAAAGCCCAAGACATCCTGGATGGCAAAAAGATCGACCCCACTTTCTATCCAGTCATATATGGGGCAGCGCAAGATGATGATTGGACCGATGAAGCCGTGTGGCATAAAGCCAACCCATCCTTGGACGTGACGGTGCCAATCCAGAAAGTTAGGGACGCTTGTAATAGTGCCAGGCAGAATCCGGCTGAAGAAAACACCTTCAGACAGTTGCGTTTGAACCAGTGGGTCAAACAGTCTGTGCGATGGATGCCCATGCACGTGTGGAATCAAAACAATACCCCAGTCAATCTAGACGACCTCGAGGGACGACCCTGTTATGGAGGGCTGGATCTTGCCTCTACCACCGATATCACTGCTTTCGTTCTCGTATTCCCACCCACGGATGACGATGACAAATACACGGTTGCACCCTGGTTTTGGATACCCGAAGACAACCTCAAACTCAGAGTTTCTAGGGATCACGTCCCCTACGACCTATGGCATCAGCAAGGCCACCTACTCACAACTGAGGGCAACGTGGTGCACTACGGGTATATCGAGAAGTTCATTGAGGATCTTGGCACCCGGTTTAATATCCGAGAAATCGCTTTCGACCGGTGGGGAGCGGTCCAAATGAGCCAAAACCTTGAGGATGCTGGTTTCACGGTAGTGCCATTTGGGCAAGGCTTCAAAGACATGTCCCCACCATCCAAGGAACTGATGAAGCTGGCGTTGGAAGGCAAGCTCGCGCACGGCGGGCACCCGGTGCTGGCCTGGATGGTCGATAACATTCACGTACGCACCGACCCAGCTGGCAACATCAAGCCAGATAAGCAAAAATCCACGGAAAAAATCGACGGGGTGGTCGCCACCATCATGGCCTTGGATCGGGCTATCAGGTGTGGCAACGCACTTAGTGGTGGTTCGGTTTACGACTCGCGGGGACTACTTGTGCTCTAATACTTACAAAAGTGGTCGGTCAGTCTTGATACTTTGAACTCGAATTTCTCCGTTACCGTCACGTCGAAGTAGAAGAAACTCGGAGGAATCTGCAAGTTGAACAATGTGGGATTCAAGCAGCTCTCGCAAAAATAGGCACAAAGCTCTAAGTGCTTCGAAGTTCTCTTCAGGAGAAGTCTCATTCTTTTTGAATGGATTAGGTGCATGGAGGATCGCGCTGACAAGACCAAAACTGCGTCCGACTTCGGATTCCTGGAGTCCAACTTCCGGTCGTACGCCTTGCCCCACAGTTCCATCATGGGTAACATATCCGAACGAACATGGCCAATAGTTTGGATTAAGCTCCTTCAAACGTTTTCGCATCTCTCCGAAGTCTTTTGCGCTTTCCATCTTTTTCTGTGCCTTGTCGAAAAGCCTTTTGCTAGCGGCAAAGGAAGCTGTAACTACGAGCTCCAAAACGAGACGTAGGTGAGCAGCTGCGTGAATTAGATTAGCGAAATCGACGCGACTTCCTGTCAGCTCGACTTCTGCATGGTCGAGATCCCAAAATATTCGGTCATAAATCCACCGGTACAGGACTGGGGTACCCGTTTCTATGTTCTCAAAGCCATCGATTCGTTCCGACTGCATTGAGCCTGGTTCGTTTATGCGTTCTTTCGGTGATCTACGTTTATTCACATAACAAATTATCCATGCAAGGAGTGCTCCATGGGGATACGCAACTGGCTACGCGGTAGACCCCGCGAGACCGAAAACCATACGATTGGCTCGTCTTACTCGTTCTTGTTCGGACCTACGTCTTCTGGTCGTCCGGTAACAGAACGCAGCGCGATGCAGATGACCGCTGTGCATTCATGCGTGCGTATCCTGGCTGAGGCTATCGCGGGTTTGCCACTGCATGTTTACCGGCATACGGAAGGTGGCGGTAAAGAAAAAGCTACCGATCATGGTTTGTATCGGCTTCTTCATGATGAGCCGAACCCCGAGATGACGTCGTTTGTTTTCCGCGAAACTTTGATGACGCATCTGCTTTTGTGGGGTAACGCGTTCGCCCAGGTTGTACGCAACGGCCTAGGTGAAATCATAGGGCTCTATCCGTTGCAGCCAAACCGCATGAGCGTAGGCAGAGACTTGGACACTAAGGCTTTGTATTACGAGTACCAGACCTCCTGGGATGAGCCGGCAGGCGAATACAAAACCATCCGGCTGACCCCAGCCGATGTTTTGCATATCCCAGGTCTCGGCTTCGACGGTTTAGTGGGTTATTCACCGATTGCGATGGCCCGCAATGCTATCGGCCTGGCACAAGCCACCGAAGATTACGGGGCGTCGTTTTTTGCTAATGGTGCTGCTCCTGGTGGGGTGTTGGAGCATCCTGGCACGATTAAGGATCCTTCTCGGGTGCGTGAGTCTTGGCAGGCTACCTTTGGTGGTGCGAAGAACGGCAATAAGGTCGCTGTTTTAGAAGAGGGCATGAAGTACACGCCTATTAGCGTGTCTCCGGAGCAGGCACAGTTTCTTGAAACACGGAAGTTTCAGCTCAACGAGATTGCCCGGATTTTCCGTATTCCGCCGCACATGATCGGCGATCTGGAAAAGAGTTCCTTTTCTAATATTGAGCAGCAGTCTCTGGAGTTTGTGAAGTACACGCTTGATCCGTGGGTGATCCGCTGGGAACAAGCAATCACGAAAACTCTCTTGAACCCGCGTGAAAAGCAGCAGTTGTTTGTGAAGTTCAATGTTGAGGGGCTGCTGCGCGGGGATTACCAGTCGCGTATGGAGGGCTACGCGGTAGCCAGGCAGAACGGGTGGATGAGCGCCAACGACATCCGCGAGCTAGAGAATCTCGACCGCATCGATGAGGCCGATGGCGGGGATCTCTACCTGGTCAACGGCAACATGCTGCCACTCGATATGGCAGGCGCTTATGCCGCCACCAAACAAGCCGACGCTGTCGCAGCTAACGATGAGCAGCTGGAAGAACAACCTGAAAAGAACCAAATTTTGAGGAGGAGAATGTGAAGCGTTTTTGGAACTGGATACCACCAGAAACAACCAACCCGGACACCCAAGAGGATGTTCGGGTTTTGCGTATCAACGGGGCTATCGCCGAAGAATCCTGGCTCGACGATGACGTAACACCCGCCATCTTCGCATCTGAACTAAATGCCGGATCAGGACCGGTCACTGTTTGGCTCAACAGTCCCGGTGGCGATGTCGTGGCGGCAGCCAGGATTTACAACATGCTTCTGGACTACCCAGGAACCGTGACAGTCAATATTGATGGCATCGCAGCATCCGCAGCGAGCGTGATCGCCATGGCAGCAAGTCATGTGGCGATGTCGCCGGTGTCGATGTTGATGATCCACAACCCAGCAACGTTGGCGATGGGCGATAAAACCGAACTCTCGCGTGCCCTCGACATGCTTGAGAGTGTCAAGGACTCGATTATCAATGCTTACCAGCTCAAGACTGGGTTGAGCAGGGCGAAGTTGTCGAAGTTGATGGATGCCGAGACCTGGATGGACGCAACTGCAGCCATCGAACTTGGGTTCGCCGACGAGCTGCTGACTGGTAAACGAGCACCAACCCCAGACAAAGAGGACGAAGAATCTGAAGAGCCGGGTGAAGACGAGCCGGATGAGGACGATTCCGGCGGGGATGACGAGCAAGGCCCTGCCCGTAAGAAGCCGCCGTTGCCGCCCAAAAACAAGGGTGGTGTGGTGTTTTCCAGAAAGGCCGCGGAACAGCGCCTCGTCGCGCAGTTAGCTGGCCAGCGAAAAGATAGTGCTCCGCCTGGCTCACTGCCATCTCCTGATACCCGTTGTTCTTTGCAGCCCGCTGTCTCTTGTGGTCGGCGGGTTGTTGATTTATACGCCCAACTAACTGATCAACCCCACTAAACCCTTAAGAGAGGAACTTTTTATCATGACTACTGTTACTGATCTTTATGCTCGCCGTGCCGAAACCTGGAATAAGGCGAAGGCTTTTCTGGATGAGCGCCGTAACTTTGAGACCGGCTGCCTGAGCGCTGAGGACGATGCGGCTTACGCGAAGATGGAGGCTGAGATCGAGGCGCTTTCTAACGAGATCGCTCGATCCGAGCGGGCCGAACGCACAGAAGCCAACCTCGCGCAGGCGACTCGGGCACCCATCACAGCAACACCAGGTGCTGGATCAGACGAGAATGTGGGCAAGGCGAAGCCTGCCCGTGCTACAGCTTCCTACAAGCGGGCGTTTTGGGATGCGATGCGGCTTAACACCTCCCCCATGGAAGTAAGGAATGCGCTAAGTGAGGGGGTGGATTCTGAGGGCGGATACCTAGTGCCTGACGAGTTCGAACGCACCCTAGTGCAGTCTTTAGCCGACCAAAACATCATGCGAAGCCTCGCCAAGGTTATTCAGACCACTAGCGGGGACCGAAAGATCCCTGTCGTGTCTACCCATGGCACCGCTACCTGGCTGGATGAAGGCAAACCATATAGCGAATCCGATGAAGCCTTCACCCAAATCTCTCTGTCGGCGTTCAAGCTGGGTACCTTCCTGAAAATCAGCGAAGAACTGCTCAACGATGCAGCGTTTAACGTTGAACAATACTTAGCGAGCGAGTTTGCTCGCCGTATTGGAGCTGCTGAAGAAGAAGCGTTCCTGGTTGGCGATGGTAAAGGTAAACCCACCGCTATCTTCAACCCAACCGGCGGAGCCGAGATTGGCGTGACCAGCGCCAAGCCTACCGACATTAGCGCTGATGAACTCATCGATCTGCACTATAGTTTGCGTGCCCCCTACCGGGCGCGCGCGGTGTGGCTGATGAACGATGCAACAGTAAAGACCGTACGCAAGCTCAAGGACGGTAACGGGCAGTACCTGTGGCAACCAGCCCTGACTGCTGGAACCCCGGACATGATCCTTGGCCGACCCGTTCACACTTCCGTGTTTGTGCCTGAGCTTAAAGCTGGGGCGCGCACAGTAGCGTTCGGTGACCTCGGCTTCTATTGGATTGCTGACCGGCAAGGCCGCTCCTTCAAACGCCTCAACGAGCTATTTGCAACCACCGGGCAGATCGGGTTCCTCGCCTCCCAACGCCTAGACGGCAAGCTAGTCTTGCCCGAAGCGATCAAGGTTCTTACCCAAAAGACCGCGGGGTAAACCATAAAAATAGTTAGGAGGTGGCAGCCATGAAAACAGACGAACTCATGGCTTTAGTCAAGCAGAATCTACTGGTCGACCATAGCGAGGATGATTCTTTGATTGCCTCGTTTGTTTTGGCTGCCATCTCCTATGCCACCGCTTACCAACATCTGCCCGAGGGCTACTACCAAACGGAGCCCATGTCGCAGGCAACCCGGCAAGGCATTATCATGCTCGCCACCCATTTCTACGAATCCAGAGATGGAGCAACCGCCGGGTTTTGGGCAGACAAAACCGATGCTGCCCGCGCCGTGTGGAACGCAGTCAACACCCTGCTTCGTCTGGATCGGGACTGGAAAATCTAAAGAAGGACGCGCCTTGTGGCAACGCTAGGCAAAATGAGCGAGCACATCGACCTAATACAACCTGTAGTGGTTAAGGACGCTGCCGGGTTCGCCACTACTGGTGATGAGGTTATTGCTTCGGTGCGCGCATATATGGAAGTGCGGCACGCTTCACCGGCTTGGGTCAACCGCGCCGCCTACACCAAAGCAGACCTGTTATTTAGGATCCGAGCAATACCCGGCATAAATATAACCGAGGCGATGGAAATCAGCTCCGCACGTGGCAGGTACGTTATTGATGCGGTCGAATACCTCGGCCGCTATGTCGAGATTTTGGCTCACCGCACCGAAGCAGAAGGAGCACCCTGATGGCTCGCGTACAAATCCGGCTTCCCAACGATTTCATTGACGCACTCGACTCAGCCAGCAGCCTCATTGATAACTCCGCTGAGCAAGTACTTAAAGCCGGGGCTAATACTGTGGAGCCGCGTATGCGCTCTAACCTTTCTGCAGCAATCGGCAGCTCAACGAAACAGCCCTCCCGCTCTACCGGTCAGCTCGCCAAAGCGTTAGGAACCGCGCCAGTAAAAGTCAATAGCCGCGGAGACTACAACGTCAAAGTTGGTTTCGCCGAGAACCGAGACGATGGTAGAGCTAACGCACTAATCGCTAACGTTCTTGAACACGGGCGCTCCAACCAGCCCGCTAGACCCTTCCTAGCCCCTACGCGTTCACAAACCAGGCGAGCCGCAATCACCGCAATGAAACAAACCCTAGCCGCGCGAATCCAGCAGGTGAAACCATGAGCGGGCTTTTAGAAAACATAAGCCACATCGCTAAACAACTTGGGCTCGCCTATGCAGTCAGCTGCTACACCGATTCCCCAGCCCCAGACACGTATCTAGTATTCACCCCGTTAACAGATTCTTTCGAGATCTTCGCCGACAACACCCCAGGCGTCGAAATAGAAGAAGCTCGAATCAGCCTGTTCACGAAAACCAACTACTTAGCTCTAAGAGACCAGATCACGAAAGCTCTAATTAGCGCTCGCCTGGTTATTACAGGCAGGCGCTATATCGGATACGAGGACGATACCGGCTACCACCACTATTCAATCGACATCGCGAATTATTCACCGACTACTTTCTAGGAGTTGTTGCTTTCCTCCCAGACTCCATAATTTTGTCCCTCATCATTGACCCAGCGCGCTCTACCATTGGCGGAGGTACCTAACACTATGGCCGCTGCTGCAGAAGGAGAAGCAAAAGCAATATCCCGGGTAACCACGCCCCGCTTATTTTCTAGACGGATTGAACCGTCACTAACTAGCTTTTGGTGACGACTAGCTATAGTCGCATACGAGTTAACCGTTGCCTGACTTCTGGCTTTACTGGTTTCCCAATTCGCAACCACTATTAATCCCTTGAGGAGGAAAAACTCGCCATCAATCAGCTGCATCGAGGCGTCTATCTGATCTTTTTGTCTGCGCAGATGGAAAACAGGCGAAGAAACTATCTGAGCGGTAGCTGCTTGCACAGTATTTTCTAGGGAACGCAAAACATTGACTCCCAGGATCGGCAAAATCAGCTTCACATTATCTAAGAACGACTCGGCTGATGCTCGTTGCGCTTCAGAAAGCTTCCTAACCCGAGGAGTTTGTCTGTTATCAGGCATAGAACAACGCTCAGCATTCTTAGCGATTTCAACCAGACGGGCTTCTAAATAACCCCAATGCCCCTCGTTAAAAGACCGCTGCAAGCTAGCAATAATAACGACCTTTTCCCACTGCGGCTTCTTTTTGTCATGATCACGCAGGCGCTCTACAAAGTTTTCTGTCTTGCCTATATAGCACCAAGTGTTCTCAATAGCTTCAGGGTCATTACCAAGAAGAATATACACACCATTACAAGCGATTGAGCTGAATGACCCCGTGTTTGCATGGGGTTTTTGAGACGTTTGAGTTTGTTTGAACCTCGTAGCGACTAGACATCATAGTTCTGCTGAAGTCAACACCGCTTTAGCAGGAATTTTTATGGTTTTTGCTTCTAATCATAAAGAGATTATTTGCGGAACTCGGGATGGTAAAAACTCAGCAAAATTGCCGCAGCTATCAGGACTGCGCAACATGTCATTGGTAGCCACGGAGAGAGTCCGTAAAGTGCGGTAGAGGCTATCGGTGCCACTACATAGGCAGCACCATTGTTAGCATTAATCAACCCGGCCAGCCCACCTTGTTCTTCGGGCTTCATTTGCAAAGTAGGCGCCGTGTTGTAGCCAGGCATCGCCAGGCCTAGACCAAAGCCTGTCAAGATGCTGGCCACGATGAACAGTCCAAGATTTAGTGGATAAACCAAGAGTAGTAACCCGAGAAGAACGATTATTAATCCTCTTCTAAAGAGTTTTTTAGCACCCCAGTTTAACCTTGGAGCCACCAAGGCCTGCGCCAGTATCATCACCACACCCATTATTGACATGCACAAAGCGGTGAGCCCTGCTGTTGCGCCGGCCGCTAGCTTCAAAACATCCTGCAGTAAAAAGCCGAAAAGTGTAGCCACGGTAGAAAAAGCGGTAAACATTAGGAAACCGCAAGCCAGGAACACGAATACTCTTGAATCAAAATAGGAAACTTTTGCCGGTTGAGCGACTTTTTCTTCGCTACCTGTGGGTTTGAATGTTAGCAGCAAAACGGCAACGCCTAAAAGCATGACCAGAGGCATCACCAGCAAGGGCATCATGAAACCTCCTATAGCTGCAAGGCTGCCGCCCAATAAGGCTCCAAGAATAGACGAGAATCCTTGTGCAGCACCCAAGACTCCCAGACCCTTTACCCGTTGCGTCTCATTGTAGGTATGAGTCACAACGTAGGTTTGCGCGGCTGGGGAAACTGATGCGATGGCACCGCCGTACAGCACTCCCCTAGTTATGACTACTCCTATGATCAACGCTATGCCGGTGAGCAGACCCTTAAATCCTAGCCACACCACCATAGCGAATCCGCTTAGAGCCAGGATTCCGGCAAGCATGCCAATAAGCAAGATACGCCGAGATCCCCATCGCAATGAGACCCGTCCCCACCTGGTGGAGGTAAGAGAAAACATTATGGCAGCTAACGAAATGGTGGCGCCAATGTGCCATTCCTTCAGCCCGATTTCGCGCGATAGCGGAGCCAGAATTGGATTAAGAATCATCTGCCCCATATATGCCAGTAACACCGTCAAAAACAAGGGAAACAGTCCCGCTATTTTTGATTCGACTTTCTCGTTTCGTTCATTAGTGGCGCACATTAAAACATCCTTTCCAAAGTGAGCTACCAATCAAGCTGAGACAATACTAGAACAATGTTCTAGTATTGTCGAGGTTGAGGGTATGCTGTTTTCGTGGGGAATAAAGACAAGCGGGTAAACACGGGTAGACGCGCCTGGCTGACGCAGGAAAAGATCATGTACACCGCAATGGAACTGACCCGAGAGTGCGGTCTAGAAAAATGGTCGATTCGTGACCTTGCGCAGCGTCTGGGAGTAGTTCCCTCTGTCATCTACCACCATTACCAAAACCGTGACGCCATTACCGCTTCTGTAATAGGCGAGATCACTAGCACCATCGAACTACCGGACGAGCAGCTGGAATGGAAAGATTGGTTCATCTCCCTAGCAAAAAATGTCAGGCCTGTCTTTCTTGAATTCCCCGGAGTCACCGACAAACTGATGTATGGACATATGAACGCCGCGTTGATACCAATCTTGGAGGTGGCTTACGAAAAACTACGGGATGCTGGTTTTAGCAAGTACATTCACATCGCATACTCAATTATCATCAACACGATGCTATGGAGCATTACTGCTCGCAACTTGCGCAGCCCAACCAAGCAGGAACAGCGCCACGACCTAGGCCAAATGATTACCCAACTTCAGCCCCTAGCTGTCTGCTCCACAACGCTGGCTGACATCATCCAGGGCTACTTAATTCCGCTAGCCAACCCGAAAAACGAAGACCGCATGAGTCAGGAATACTTTGAAATCATCATAGAAGTCGTACTCGCCGGTTTAGAGATAGCAATCTTGCCTCGCGAAAACGCCTAACGAACCCGTGAACAAGAGAAATCATCAATACTCATAAAATATTTCCCAAAATCGCAAGGCATCCAGCTAAGAGCAAAGCCTTTCAGCCTCTCCCTCTATTTCCTGCGATTTTCCAATAAATACAAGAAGATCCACTATATCCAGAGCTTCCCAAACAACTGGTACGACTACATCAAATACTGCACTACCAATGAACTAGCTATCGCCCTTCACAGTACACAGGCTTCTCCCAGGAATCCGCTATATCGGATACGAGGCGGATACCGGTTTTCACCACTATTCCATCGATGTTTCGAGTTTTAGAGCCTGTCCTTAAGAGTTTGCAATGATCAGGAAAGTCAAAAATCCGATGAACAAGATCTCCAGGACTAACCCGATGACGTTAATGACTTTTTCGCTCTTTTCAGGCCAGAATCTGGCTAGCAGAGCAAAAACTACTAAGCCAGTAGCGGCTCCAGCAGTGTTCATTATGACATCGGTGATATCGCTGACCCCAATAGCGAAAACGTACTGAACGACCTCGAATGCCACGCTTGCTAAAAACGGTGGGAGCAATTGAATTAACCATGAGCGCCGTTTCAACAACATCCTCATGTACAAGCCAAACGGGATGAAAATAAGGAAGTTGACCACGATCTCATCAAAGAAGTTCGACCCGTAAAGATTCGCAGAATCTGTAAATGGGATCAGATTTAAGTAGCGCGCATGCCGCACGCTCAGTATGTCGTCAACGCTGGTGGCGAATTTGAACAGCACCATCCACAACAACAAGAGCAGATAAATCCCGAACACCGCATAGGTCAAGCGTCGCGTTTTCTCTCTCATGCCCCAATTCTATCTCTCGATGACATCTAACGAAAATTACTACCCAAAAGGAGAAACATCATGGCAACTATTGGTTTAGACAAGCTCTACTACGCGAGCATTAGCGAAGATCCCACTAGCGGTGAGGAAACTTATGCCGTTCCTAAACCGCTGGCTAAAGCAATATCTGCAGAATTGTCTGTGGAGGTGGCTGAGGCAATTTTGTATGCCGATGACGGGGCATCCGAGATTGTCAAGGAATTCAAATCTGGAACGCTCACTCTTGGGGTTGATGATCTCGGGGCTGAGGCTGCAGCTGCCTTAACTGGTGCGAGACTGGACGCGAACGGGGTACTTATCAGTACTTCTGAGGATGGTGGCGCACCCGTGGCTATTGGTTTTAGAGCTGCACGCTCTAACGGGAAGTACCAGTATTTTTGGCTTTACCGCGTCAAATTTGCTCTGCCGGGAACCACGCTGGCGACCAAAGCTGATTCGATCACGTTCTCTACCCCGAGTATTGAGGGAACGATTCTGCGGCGTAACAAACCAGACGCTACCGGTAAGCACCCGTGGAAAGCCGAAGTCACCGAAGGAGCCACCGGCGTGAAAGCTGAGACGATCTCCAGCTGGTACAGGCAGGTGTATGAGCCTGCCGCTACAACCAGCATTAAACCGACAAACAACTAGAAATGCAGGTAAGCCATGACAGCGAAAACCCAAACCAGCCCGGCCAGCACCTCTTTAAAAAGCGCGACAATCACTATCGCAGGTCAAGAATACGAGCTTGTCCTCACTACCCGTGCGACCCGCCTTATAGCTCAACGTTACGGAGGGCTAGAACATTTAGGTCAAGCCCTGGAAACTAGCGAAGATATGGATAAGTCACTCGGTGACGTAATCTGGCTCATCGCCCTGCTCGCTAACCAGTCCGTACAAATACACAACCTCACCCATCCGGACGATAAGCGCCCAGAGCTGACCGCAGAAGCAGTGGAGTTACTAACTGTGCCTGCAGATTTAGCTGACTACCGAGAGGCTATCGCCCAGGCACTCCAACGCGGCACCCGGCGAGCAATCATGACCGAGACCCCAGACCCAAAAGGGCAAACCAAGAAAAAGGACACTTAATAGATAGTGACGAGGCAATCTTTACCCGCCTGACCTATATCGGGCTCGCCCACCTGGGACTGACCCGCATGCAAATCGAGCTGACCATATTCGGTGAACTATTGGACCTGGTGGATTGCTGGCGTATCGAAACCGGCAGAGCCCAGCCGAAACGCATCTGGTTTATCGACGATATTATTCCTGCTGGGGTTTAGCGATCTAAATGTTTCGTGAGATAACAGGCGAATAGCTGAGGATGGGCGGCGTGCCACTGGTGCCCTGCACCTTGGATCACTTCTAGGTGAGCTGTGGGGATAAGGCCGGCGATTTTGCGGGCTGCAGGCAGGTTTGCTTTATCTTTGCTGCCGCAAACCACAGTTACGGGCATAGATAAAGCTGGAAGCTGCGAAGTAAGGTCTAAATCTTTCAAACTATCGAGCACGCCCACCAGCTCAGGTTTGCTAAGCTGCGGCGGACAGACCCATTTTGTTGGTAGAACTCGCATTAGTGTCTTTTGCAGATTCATCAACAGTTTTGGGGGTTTAGCTTGCGGAGCTGAAACAAACAGTGAGGACACCTTGCCCGGATGGGTGAGCGCGATATTTAAAGCAATCACTGCGCCCAACGATACCCCGACCAGGTGCACTGGTTCGGTCAGCGAGTTAGCAATCTGGGCGCATACGTCTTCAAGCAACCAAGAAGCCAGCGGCGGTTTCGTTGTCAAAACGTCTAGAGATATGCACTCGGTTTGTGGCAGCTGTTTTATTACTGGGTTCCAAACATCACGGGTTTCACCCAACCCGTGCAAGAACACTACCTTTTGCGCATCGCTCATTTACGCAGCGCGAAAAAACCTGCAACCAGGCTAGTTATCAGAAAACCAGCAGCATTTCCGATAGCGGTGACCGGTGAAATCACGTGCGTGAACCCGAAAATAGCAAAACAGATAGCTGCAAATAATAGCCCAACGGCTACCAGCATTAACCAGTTACGCACTCGCGCATTGTTCTTTGCCATATATGCCCTTTCGCTTTTACGTGTTCGTTCACTGATTATCCCATAACTGTCGTTACCGGAAAGAAAGGTAAACACTCATGGCTGATTCGTCTTTTGGTTTGAAGATTGGACTTGAGGGTGAGCGGGAGTTTAAGCGCGCGATCACGGATATTAATCGTGAGATGCGGGTTTTGGGATCCGAGATGAAGTTGGTGGCTTCTCAGTTCGATAGGAACGATAAGTCCGCTTCAGCGCTTACGGCTCGTAACCAGGTTTTAGGCAAAGAGATTGAGGCTCAAAAGTCGAAGATTGAGACCCTGCGCGCCGCACTCGAAAACTCCGCCACGAGCTTTGGTGAGAACGATAGCCGGACGAAGAATTGGCAGATCCAGCTCAACAACGCAGGCGCTGAACTCAACCGGCTTGAAGGCGAACTCAAATCGAATAATGATGCCCTGTCGGATTTCGGGGACGAGGCTGACGGTGCCGGTGACGATGCCAAGGGCGCGGCAAAGGACGCAGGACGTCTTGAGGGCGCGGTGGATGATCTCGGGGACGAGATGGACACCACCAGCTCCAAGACCCGCATTTTCGGCGACGTGTTGAAAGCCAACCTCGCCTCCGAAGCCATCATTGCCGGGGTCAAGGGTATCGGGCATGCGATCGCCAGTATTGGGCGCGGCATGGCCGGAGCCTTGAAGGAAGGCGTGGAATACAACGCCCGCATGGAGCAATACACCACCTCGTTTACCACGATGCTGGGTGATCAAGCCAAGGCTCAGAAACTGGTCAATGACCTGAAGGTTGAGGCGGCGAAGACTCCGTTTGGTATGGAGGACCTCGCGGGCAACATGCAGACCCTCCTGAGCTTCGGAATGAGCCTTGAGGATGCGAAAAAGCACCTGAACGAAATCGGCGATATCTCCCAAGGTGATGCGGTGAAGATGGAATCGCTAACGCTCGCCTTCGCCCAAATGTCTTCGACTGGCAAGCTCACGGGTCAGGACTTGCTGCAGATGATCAACGCCGGATTCAACCCGCTCGAAGAGATCTCCCGCAAGACCGGCAAGTCCATCGGTGAACTGAAAGAGGATATGGCCAAGGGTGCTATTTCGGCTGACATGGTCGCTGACGCATTCGCCAGTGCTACTGCTGAAGGCGGGCGTTTCTACGGGGCCATGGACGCCCAATCCAAGACCTTCTCCGGGCAGCTTGCCACGATGCAGGACGGGGTGGAAAATCTCAAGGGGTTGTTGGCTGGTGGTCTGTCGGAGGCGTTGGCGGGTTCGGTGTTGCCGATGGTCAACGGGTGGATCGACGAACTAACCGCAGCGTTCGAAGAAGGCGGAACACCCGCACTCATCGACACCCTCGGCCAAGTCTTACAGGAAGCCCTCGCATTTATTGCTGAGCAGCTACCGATGGTGGTCGAGACCGGCATGTCCATCCTCACCGCCCTGTTAGAGGGCATCATCGAAGTCCTCCCACAAGTGGCCGAGACAGCGGTGACGCTGATTATCGCGCTGGTCGAGGCAATCATCGAAGCACTGCCGTCCTTGTTGGAGGCGGCGATTCAGATCATCGCAACCCTCGTCTCTGGCATCGGCGAAGCACTACCGGAACTGGTTCCTGCGGCGGTGGAAATGCTCGTCGCCCTCGTCCAAGGGCTCGTCGATAACCTACCGCTTTTGTTGGATGCGGCGTTGCAGCTCATCACCGGACTCGCCGAAGGCCTCATCGTAGCCATCCCCGTCATCATCGAAGCGCTCCCGCAGATCATCACCGGCATAGTGACCTTCCTTGTGGGTGCGATCCCGCAGCTCATCGAAGCAGGAATCCAGCTGCTGACCGCGTTGATTGGGGCGTTGCCACAGATCATCACAGCAATCGTCGCAGCACTCCCGCAGATTATTACTGCGATCGTCAGCGGCGTGGTGGGTGCGATCCCGCAGCTCATCGACGCAGGCATTCAACTGCTGACGGCGTTGATTGGGGCGTTGCCACAGATCATTACAACGATTGTGGCCGCGTTGCCGCAGATTATCGCAAGTATTGTGTCGGCGATTGGTGGGGCTATCCCGCAACTCGTCCAAGCAGGCATCCAACTCTTGACGGCACTCGTGCGGGCGTTACCCCAGATCATTTCCACGATCGTCGCAGCAATCCCGCAGATCATTACCGGCATCGTCTCGGCCGTTGGCCAGGGCATGTGGCAGATGGCGGAGGCGGGCAAAAACCTCGTCTACGGCCTGTGGAACGGAATCCAATCCCTGGCGGGGTGGTTGTGGAATTCGGTCTCGAACTGGGCAAGCGGGATTTGGGACTCCATCACTGGCTTCTTCGGCATCCACTCACCGTCTCGCAAGATGGCCTGGGCAGGACGGATGCTCGTCGAAGGCCTCGCAGGCTCCATCAAAATCGATGGCAACAAGGCTGTCACTGCTGCCACTGGTTTGGCTAGGGACACGATGGACGCCTTCAGCGAGCTTGAAGACGGACTTCATGTACCGATCGACGCAGTGGCAGACCTGCAGGTACCTGCCGTTGACCTCACCCCACAACCCATAGCTATCAATCGCGATACGAGTGGCGGTGCTGATAGTGAGCGTGTGGATGTCGCGAGCATCGTCGATGCCACAGCAAAGCGCATCCTGTCTTCGCTGGAAATTAGCGTGACGTTGTCGGATGGGACGCTGGTCGGCAAACTCGCACCCGCTCTCGACAAACAACTTGCTCGTCTTGATCGGCGGCAGACCGTGATGGCAGGAGGCTACTAATGTATGGGTTCACCTTGAACGACACGGTGACCTCTACGTCGCTTGGTCTGCGCTTGACCGCCCCGGTTGCGATACCCGCCGCCGTCCGTGCGGTGAACGATATCGAGATCGAAGGCCGCGCCGGAACCCTGACCAGGTTTATAGGCTGGGAGGACACCGAACTCGAGCTTGAACTCGCGGTGCCTATCCGTGACGGGCTCCACCAATACCGGAAAGCCGCCCATGAGCTGACGGGCGCTTCGACGATTGCGTTGACTGCCGAGCCTGGTGTTTACCGCAAGGTTAAGCACTGCAAAGTGAGCGAACTGCGCCGGGAGCTGTCGGGGTGGGGGTTCTTCACCGCACGCCTGACCTGCCAGCCCTTCACTTACCTGACCGAGGGTTTGAAGCCGTTAATAATGTCGGAGTCGGGGACGATCACCAACCCTGGCCTACTTGATGCGGATCCGATCATCACTGTTACAGGCACGGGCATGCTCTCGTTGACGGTGAACAAAACGGTACATCAGGTGAATTCGCCAGCAGGCTCCGTCACGCTCGACAGCGCGCGTCTCGTCGCACACGCCCACGGGAAAGTCCAGACCGATGCGCTCAGTGAAGCCTTCCCAGTTTTGAAGCCTGGGGTCAATCGGATCACGCTCGGCGCTGGTATCTCGAAGATCGTGATCACGCCGAACTGGCGCAACCCCTAACACCCAACTCACGCAAGTTCCGATGGTCATCCCTTCGTGGGGTGGCCACTGTTGTCTTTGGAAGGCCTCTCATGATTACGGTTCACGACCGCACCGCCACGACATTCACCACCACCGGGCTAGGAGTCTTGGATCGGGAGATCATCAACCCGATCGTGACTGAAGAACTAGGTGGCGAATTCTCCTTGACCTTCACCTACCCAGCAGATGGACCTGCAGCCACGCACCTCGTACTTGAGAACATTGTGGCAGCGCCCGTGCCAGGGTTGGAGCAACGTCAGGGTTTCCGGATTAGCGAGGTCGTCACCACGATCGAAGGTTTGCTGGAAGTAACGGCGTTTCATGTCTTCTATGATCTGGCGGCGAACCTCATCGCCGACACCTACGTGGTCAACAAAACCGCGAAAGGCGCACTCACTCAAATCCTTGGCGCGGCAAACACTAAGCACGGGTTTACTGCTACCTCGTCGGATACGGTGACTAGGTCTTCGGCGCGGTTGGTGCGCATGCCCATCGCCCAAGCTCTGATGGATGCGGGCGAGGACAACACGTTCGCTGCGCGTTGGGGCGGTGAGATCACCCGGGACAACTGGCACATTCACCACGGGCCCATGCGTGGAGCCAACCACGGGGTGGTCATCCGTGACCGCAAGAACCTCACTGGCTTCGAATCGGCTATCGATTTTTCGACGGTGGTGACACGGATTCTCCCGGTCGGCTACGACGGCCTACTCTTGCCTGAACTCTATGTGGATTCGCCGAAGTTGGGCGATTATGTGGTGCCGCGTATCCGCGTCATCCGCTACGGACAAGTCAAAGCCATTACTGATAAAGACAACCCGCGTGAAGGCGAGCTTCCGCTCGACCAAGCACACGGCGAACTACGCCGTCTAGCGGCGGCAGAATTCAGCGCCAAGCATGTGGATGAGCCGTCCGCTTCGTACAAGATCCGCTTCACTGACCTTTCACAAACCCGTGAATACGCTGATCTCGCACGGCTGGAAACCGTCGAAATTGGTGACACGGTGACCGTCCGCCACACCGATCTTGGGATTGCGCTCACGGCGCGGGTAGTGGCCTACGAGTACAACCCGCTCACGCTCCAGTACATCTCGGTCGAACTTGGAACCGTAGCTCGGAAGTTCACGTCTGTCACCCGGCAAGTCAAAACCGCCATCAGCACGGCGGTGGCTGCGTCGGATGCGGCAGGGTTCGCGTTGGCTAGTGCGGATGGGAAGAACACCAACCACTACGGCAGTGCCCAACCCGAGAAGGCGCAGCTCGGCGACACATGGTTCAAGCAGAACGGCGAAACCACCGAAATCTGGATATACCGGCTCACCGACACCGGGCAGCCTGGCTGGGTGGCACTCGCTACTGACCTGAACCATGCCCAGATCAGCGCGGAACTCGACGCCGCCCGCGCAGAGGTCGACCACGCCCTCGCCGCTGCACACGACGCACAAACCGCCGCCGATGCTGTCGCCACTCAGATGGCTTCGGCGCAGGTGGAGATCGACCAGGCCAAGACCACAGCCGCTGGCGCTACCCAGTTAGCGCAGGATGCCCACGACGTTGCGATGACTTCGGATGGGCGGCTCACGGTTGCCGTTGTTGACCCGAGCGTAGCGGACGCGGCTGGCCGACCGGAGGGCGCGCTATGGCAAGTGCGTGTAGACGGCGTGATCGCCCGCCAATACATCCTCACCAACAACCAATGGGAACAGACACCGGTGGGTGCTGCGATGATCGGGTCGAAAGCGATCAGCCAAGCACACATTGCAGACGCCGCCATCGGCACCGCACACATCGCGGACGCCGCGATCACCGACGCGAAAATCGGGTCGCTCTCGGCCTCGAAGATCACCTCCGGGTATTTAGCTGCTGGGCGGATTGCCGCCGGATCGATCACGTCCGACAAGTTGACGATCGCCAACGGATACATCACCAATGCGATGATCAAGGACGCAGCGGTCACGTCGGCGAAGATCGCTGCGCTGGATGCTGGGAAGATCACCACTGGGACGTTGTCGGCGGCTCGGATTGGGGCGCGCTCGATTTCGGCTGACAAGCTCGCGACCAACGCGATCCAAGTGGGCTTGGCCGGATGGAACCAGTCGATCCGTATTTCGCCGACGCAGATCGCGTGGTATAACGGCTCCACCTTGGAAGGGACAATCTCCAGTTCCGGGATGAAATTCTGGTACGGCTCCCGCTACATCGGGGAGATGGCACGCCGTGCCCACAAGGACAAGCCCGACGTGCAAGGCGTCGTCAACCAGGTCGCCTATCAAGGCGACTATGTGGCCTGGACATACCAGACGGTTTCCGGCGGTGGCTACTTCACCTGCCTCACCCTGGATCCGAAGGGACGCTTCTACGGCGAGGCCGGCATTCATCTCGGTGCTGACTTGCGCACCAACGGCTACAAGTTCTACACCACCGGCTCACGCTACGTGACCTTGCAAGACTGCACGCTCACCGGGAAAGGCACCTACGCCGGGTGGGCGTCGAGCAATGGGCTGGCGAAGGTCGTGTTTCACACCTACGACCTGATGGTCGTAACCAACGGGTCGTATTACAACATGACCCGTCTCTTTGATCGCACCAAGGATTTGATGTCGAGGATGAACGCAATCCTCAGCCTGCTCAATCAAGGGTGGATCACATCCATCTCCGGAACCGGCTCGAACATCACGTGGCGGTACTTCTCCAACACAGGCCTGTCGGCCATGTCCACCAACCTCGCATAAGTAAAAGGAAACCCTCATGAAGATCATGCTCGCCAACCACCATTTGCAACCCATCGCCGACCTACCCACCAATATGCCGTTGAAGGCGGCGCAGTCCCGTGCTCGCTCGAAACTCCTCACGCTAGTGAAGGAAGCGATTGCACGGTTCGGGGAAGACGAATACGACCTCGTCACCCAATTCGCAACACTCGACGAGAACGGCCGCCCGATATTCGCCGACGATGGCACGTTCGTCCTCGCCGACCCCGACAAAGCCAGTGAATTCCTCGAAGCCCGCCAGAATCTGCTGACCTCGGTTGCGGAAGTGTCGGGTCCCACCTACGACGGCCACGACAAGGACGTGAAAGCACTTCTTGACGGCTATGAGGGTGAACTGTCTGGCGTGGCGGCGGAAGCCTACGACGTTCTCTACGACGCCATCACCAAGGGTGGCCAATGAAGGCCAAGGAAGAAAAGGACACAGAAATGACCGACGTTTCAGATGATGAGTCAACGTCTAGCGAAGAAGTACAGCTACCCATCGTCCCGATCGAATCCGATGCCACGCCCGCACCACCAGCAGAGGCCATCGAAGCCCAAGAACTCCCAGTGCCACAGGTCGCGTCGATTGATCTGACAGAGCCGATTCTCGAAGTTCTCACTGACCCGACCATGTAGCCCAGTGCTACACCAATTTTTGATGCCTTCACCCCAGATGGGTGTGGGCAATTTTTATGCCCACGAAAGGAATCATTCTCATGTCTCTACACGCCATCTGGCACGCCATCCAAACCGGCATCGCTGGTATTGGTGCGTGGCTCGCCGCTTATCTTGGAGGGCTCGACGGCCTCGTCTATGCGCTGATCGTCTTCGCTATCGCCGACTACATCACCGGGGTGCTGGCCGCCATCAACGAGCGCCGCCTCAGCTCATCCGTCGGTTTTAGGGGTATCAGCCGCAAAATCCTCATCTTCACCCTCGTCGGCCTCGCCCACCTCATCGACGTCCATATTCTCGGAGCACCCGGCGTGCTACGTGCGGCGGTCATCTTCTTCTACCTATCCAACGAAGGCATCTCCCTGGTCGAAAACGCCACCCGCCTCGGCCTACCCGTCCCACCCCAAATGCGTGGGGCGCTCGATGCGATCGCCAACCGCGCCGAAACAAGACCCTCACTGACCGAAACAACCACTGAAAATACAAAGGAGAACCAGTCATGAAGAATTGGCTCGCGCTCGAGGCCGACATCGACCTCATCATGAACACACACTACACACCCGGCCGCAACGGCAGGCGCATCGATAAGGTCATCATCCACCACAACGCCGGAAACCTCACCATTAGGGGCTGCTACGACGTGTGGCAAACCCGTCCAGCTTCCGCCCACTACCAAGTCCAAACCGACGGCACAATCGGCCAGCTCGTATGGGATCGCGACACCGCCTGGCATGCAGGCAACTTTGCCGCCAACACCACCAGTATCGGCATCGAGCATGCGGACGTGAGCTCCAGCCCGTGGGCTGTGTCGGAGGCGTGCCTCGATAACGGAGCACACCTCGTCGCCGCGATCTGCAAGTTCTACGGCCTTGGCCGACCCCAGTGGGGCAAGAACGTCTTCGGGCACAAAAACTTCTCTGCCACGGCTTGCCCGGCATCGTTGGCTGGTTCCCAGCATGCCGCCTACATGTCCCGCGCACAGTCTTGGTATGACCAGATGAGCGGTAGCGCACCAGCACCCGCTCCTGCAGCACCGAACATCGACGCCCTCGCCGACGCGGTGATTCGCGGCGAGTACGGGAACGGGGAGGAGCGTAAGCTCCGCCTCGGAGCCAACTACGCCGCTGTTCAGGCTCGCGTGAACGAGAAGCTCTCTGGCAACGCACCTGCCGCGAAGCCAGCAGGGCCCAACATTGACGCGCTTGCCGACGCCGTGATCCGTGGCGACTATGGCAATGGTGAGGAACGTAAGCGCCGCTTGGGCAACCTCTACGCCGCTGTTCAGGCGCGCGTGAATGCCAAGCTCGGCTACTAACCCCACGTTGCTCCGGCGAAACTTAGCCCCGCTGCTACCCGTCATGGGTGGTGGCGGGGCTTTTCGTCGTTTCATGGACGGATTTAACAATCGGGGGTTTGTCGGCAGTGGGGTGAAGGGAGTGACCCCACTGTGAATGATCTTGATGAACAACGTATCCGCAACCTGCGCACGGCGGGCTGGGGGTATAAAGCGATTGCCGAGTTTTGCGCCCTGACTCGTGACCAGGTCCGCTCGTACTGCACAACCCGAAACCTTGACGCCGCTCCGGTGATGGTCGAGCGCGTGTGTCAGTGGTGTGCCAGCCCTATACAGGGAGGGGCTCGGGCTCGGTTTTGCTCGCCCGCCTGCAGGCATAAAGCGTGGCGGCATCGACAGAAAACCGAGCCTGTGCGCGAGCAGACCTGTACGCACTGCGGACGCCGCTTCGCGATCGTGGACAAACCAGGTCAAAAGTTTTGCTGTCACGCCTGCTATGTGCGTGCTCGCTTTGGCACCAGGGGCGGACGACCATGAACGCTCTCACGGCTCGGGTTGATCAGATGACACAGCCTGACGTGTTCGCCCGAGAACTCGCCTTCATCACGGACTCTCACACGTTGAGCGTGCTGGCGGGGCGGGGCGTGCTCACACCCGCAGAGTATCAGCGTGCTCACCGGTTGTTATGGAAGGCGTGGACGCCGATCTATCAACCACAGATTGTGGGCGAAACGACTGGATAAACACCGCCTTTAGAGCGTGTATAGACCTAACACGAAAGGAGAAAACGTGGCACACATCAGTGTGGTGACACCAGTTCGGCCGCCGACCCCGAAACTGGTCAACGTGGCGGCATACGCGAGGGTCTCAACCAACGCCGTCGAGCAGTTAGCATCCCTATCGGCGCAGGTTTCGTATTATTCGCGCCTGATCCAGTCCACGCCCGGATGGGCCTATGCGGGCGTGTTCACCGATGAGGGTATTACTGGCACGTCAACGAAATCCCGGCAAGGCCTGGCCGACCTGATGGACACAGCCAGGAGTGGGGTTGTCGATATTGTGTTGTGTAAATCGATCTCACGCCTGGCCCGCAACACTGTCGACCTGCTCGCTACGGTCCGTGAGCTGAAAGACCTGGGCGTGGCCGTGCGATTCGAACGCGAACAGATCGACACCCTTAGCGCTGACGGGGAACTGCTGTTAACCTTGCTGGCCTCGTTCGCCCAAGAAGAATCACGCTCACTATCCCAGAACGTCAAATGGGCGATCCGCAACCGGTACAAGAACGGTGGAACAAACTCCTTCGTTGTCTATGGATACCAATGGGCAGACTGCCAGTTCACCATCGTCGAAGAAGAAGCCAAGATCGTGCGCCTACTGTTTGCCAATTATCTCGATGGGATCAGCCCGGAGAAAACCGCGACGATGCTCAATGCTGAAGGTAAACGCTCTCGGGGAGGGGGACGGTTCTACGGATCCGTGTTTCGTCGCATGCTCGAAAATGAGCGGTACAAGGGCTGCCAAATGCTACAGAAAATGTACCGCCCCACAATCCAAGCACCCACACGCTCCTTCAACGACGGGGAGCTGCCGCGATACTGGGTCGAGCAAGCCCTCCCAGCGATCATTGATGAGGCGATGTTTGACGCGGTGCAAGCAGAAATCGCGCACAGGCGTGAGGCGGGCCCGGCTGCCACCCCGTCAAAGAACACGGGCGTATTCACCGGGCGGATCTGCTGCGGCGCGTGTGGGAAGAACTATCAACGCAAAACCCGCACCTACAAGTCTGGAACCTCATACAAGTTCTGGCGCTGCTGGAGTGCCTGCACCGGGAACGGCAATCCCTGTAGGGGGCACAACCTGCGCGAAACACTCCTCGAACACGCCTGCGCAGACATGCTCGGCACCCAAAGTTTCGACCCCGTCCAGGTTGGCGAGCAGATCGTGATGATCGAGGCCTTCGAGCATCAGCTCACCTTCCACCTCGCGGATGGAACCATGACACCAGTGGGGTTAACCAGTGAGGGGAGGCTGGCATGAACCGCACCGTCACCGCGATACCCGCAACAAAGAAACTTGGGAATCTCACAGCCTCATCTGGCGCACCGGCACGCAGGCGGGTCGCCGCCTACGCTCGCGTCTCTACCGAGATGGAAGAACAAACCTCCTCCTACGAGGCTCAGATTGACTACTACACCACCTATATTCGCTCACGTAATGATTGGCAGTTCGCGGGCATGTACTGCGATAAAGGTATTTCTGGCACCTCTATGAAACGTCGCGAAGGTTTCCAAACCATGATCGATGACGCCCTGGCAGGTAAAATCGATCTGATCCTCACCAAGAGTGTGTCCCGGTTTGCTCGCAACACCGTCGACTCGCTCACTACCGTGCGCAAGCTCAAGGATGCAGGTGTCGAGGTCTATTTTCAGAAGGAAAATATTTACACCTTCGACGCCAAAGGCGAGCTATTGATCACGATCATGTCGAGCTTGGCGCAAGAAGAATCCCGCTCGATCTCCGAGAACGTGACCTGGGGGCACAGGAAACGTTTTGCCGATGGGAAAGTCATGGTTCCCTACAAATCCCTACTCGGATACAAGAAAGGCGCGGATGGCAGCCTCGTCATTGACGAGACGCAGGCTCCGGCCGTGCGGTTGATCTACCAGCTTTTCCTTGACGGGATGGCGATCAGTGAGATTAAAACCGAGCTCGCTGCCCGCAAGATTCTCACCCCGCGCGGGAAAGAAGTGTGGTCAACCTCGACAGTGCGCTCCATCCTGTCCAACGAAAAATACAAGGGCGACGCCCTTCTTCAAAAGACGTTCACCACCGATTTCCTTACTAAGAAGATGAAGGTCAACGAGGGTGAAGTGCCCCAATACTACGTAACAGGCAATCACGAGCCAATTATCGAACCGCGCATCTGGGATCAGGTGCAATACGAACTCGCCACCAGGCATGGCAACATATCGTCAGCGAAAGTCGGCTTGTTCTCCACCAGGCTGAAATGTTCTCAGTGTGGGGCGTGGTATGGGCGTAAGACGTGGGCGTCGAACACGAAATACAAATACACAGTATGGCAATGCAACCACAAATACACAGACGAACATCCCTGCAGCAGCGCGACGGTGAAAGACGAGCAGATCAAGGATTCTTTCGTCCAAGCGCTCAATCAACTGATCGCCTGCCGTCCGCAGCAAAGCCAGCTACCGCAGGTGCTTGGCGACATGTTCGATACGAGCAGGTTGGAAGAACAGGCCGCCGCCTGCCAGGCGAAAATCGTGGAGCTGACCGAGCAAATCGAGGCGCTGATTGCGGAAAACCAGCAACGCGCGCTCGACCAGGACGCCTACCAAAACAAGTACACCGAACTCGATACTGCCTACCGTAAGACACTCGCACGTAAAACAAGCCTCGAAGCCGACATCACAGCAAAGACAGCCAAACATGCGGCCGTGACTACAGCCCTCGACGATCTCACGGGCGAACCTGTGAGCGAGTTCCGCCCCTCACAGTGGAGCGCTCTCATCGACCACGCCATCGTAGACGAGGACGGGATCCGGTTCGTGTTCCGCACCGGTGAACAGGTGAGGATTGCCCTGAAAGGGTGATGCTCATATCAGTTGACGTGCACGGTTAGGTACACCTCCCAGAAATAAAGTAAGGTTACCCTTATCTAATAAGGATGGTGTTTGCGTGGACGATATTGTAATGGATCAGGTTGTTGAAGGCGAGTATGGGTCGGCGAAGGAAAAATCTGTCGCTGGCCAGAACGCGATCCGTCAGCTATCGCAGCCAGTGAAAGGCAAACTGTTTGTCGCGCAGGTCTTAGCGTTCGCCTCTGGTGTGTTGGCTATCGCACCCTATGTGGCTTTGGTGGAGCTGGGAGCTGCGCTGATGCAAGACCGGGTGGACCCGGCGCGGGTGAACTGGATCGTGATGCTCCTCGTCAGCGCATACATGGCCCGGTTGACCTTATATTTTGTTGCATTGGGCGTGACGCATTTTATTGACCTGTCGTTGCGTAATCAAATGCGCCGCCAGATTGCCGCCCGCATGTCGACTGCTCCGCTGTCGTGGTTTACCCGCGAGGGTGAGGGAAAGATCCGCAAGACCATTCAGGATGATACGGCCACGGTGCACACAGTGATTGCGCACGGGCCGATTGAGAAACTGAACGCGATCGTATCCCCGCTCGCCTTGTTGGCCTATGCGTTCGTGGTGGATTGGCGGCTCGCTCTGCTGTCGATTGCGACGATTCCGATTTATGTGGGCATGTATGGCATGTCGATGCGTGGGATGAATGAGAAGACCGCGCAAATGGACACCAAGCTCGCTCAGGTTTCGGCAACGATGGCCGAGTTCGTTGCCGGTATCTCAGTGGTGAAAGCGTTCGGCAAGGTCGGCCAAGCACATAAAGCCTATTTAGATGCAGCTAACGAGTTTTCTAAGTTCTACCGGGCGTGGTGTATGCCGCTGGTGTCGATGTCGGTCGCCTCATTTTCGTGGGTGTCGATCCCGGTGTTGTTGATCGTGAACCTTGGCGGTGGCGCGTTGATGATGAACGCCGGTTGGGTGAGCATCTACGAGGTGATAACGACCACGTTGATCGCCTTGGTGTTGCCGGGAGCGTTGATGGCAATCGCAACCATCGCCTGGTCGTACCAGCTCGCAGGGTCTGCGGCAGTGAGGTTGGTGAACGTCATGGAGCTACCGGCGTTGAGTCAGCCCGATGCGCCGCAGACGCCAAAGGGTCATGATATTGAGATTCGGGGTGTGTCGTATGCCTATGACGAGACCCAAGCGTTAGACGAGGTGAGCCTGAGAATTCCGGCGGGGACGGTGACTGCGCTGGTTGGGCCTTCGGGTACGGGAAAGTCGACGTTGGCGAGTTTGATTGCCCGCTTCGATGACCCGGACGCTGGCACGATCACTATTGGCGGGGTTGATCTAAAGAGCATTTCCCAGGATGTGTTGTATTCGACGGTCGCATTCGTCCTGCAAGATGCACAGCTTATTCGCGACACCATCCACAACAACATTGCCCTAGGCGCGCCAGACGCAACCTTGGATCAGGTGCGGCAGGCGGCGCGGGCGGCGCAGATCGACGAGTTCATCATGAGCCTGCCAGATGGTTACGACACTGTGTTGGGTGAGGATACCCACGTTTCGGGCGGGCAGGCAGCCCGTATCGCGATCGCCCGGGCGCTCATGGTTGATGCCCCAGTGTTGGTGTTGGACGAGGCGACGGCGATGGCGGACCCGGAATCGGAATCGAAAATCCAACAAGCTCTCTCGACTCTTGCCAAAGGCAGAACCGTGATTGTGATCGCCCACCGACTGGCCTCGATCAGAGGGGCAGACCAAATCGTCGTCATGGAACGCGGGCGCATTGCTGTGGTCGGTAAACACGACGAGCTGGTGGGTAATGCGCACTATCAGGCACTTCTTGCCCAAGGTGCATGCGAGGAGATGACACGATGAATCAACTATTGCTGCCACGCTTTAAGCGTTTGATGGAACCCGCCTCGTGGCGAGACCTCTCGGTCGGTCAAGCGTGGGGTGCGGTCTCAGGACTGTGTCACGGCTTTGCCCTGCTGACTCTGCTTCCCGCAGCAAGTGCCCTAGCGACCGGAATGCCGGTGTGGGGGTTATCGTTTTGGGGATGGCTCATCGCCTTGGCGGTAATCGCGGTGCTGGGCGTGGGCACGGAGTTTTATGGCATGCGCACCGGCTATATCGGGGCCCTCGGGTTCATTCACGACGTACACCAAGCGGTCGGCAACAAGGTAGCCCGCCTACCGTTGGGAGTGTTCGATTCGGGTAGTTCTGGACGGCTGTCGCGCATGGTCACCCAGGAAATGATGAACTTGGGTGAGTCGGCGGCACATTTCATTTTTTCCCTCGTCCAAAAACTCTCAGCCGTGCTGGTGATCACTGTGGGCACGTGGTTCTGGGATTGGCGGCTGGGACTGACCTTGACGATCGCCTTCCCGATCATGCTCGCCTTCCTTCATATCTCCCGTGTGCTTCTCGATAAGGGCAAGCAGGTTTCCGAACCAGCAGAATCGGAGCTGGCGGCTCGCATGGTCGAATTCGCCACCTGCCAAGGCGCGCTGCGCTCCTGCCATGTCGCCGATGACTACCCGGCCCTTGATCGGGCATTCAAACAGGCTGACCGCAAAAGCCGCAAAGCATTGTGGATCGAAACATTAGCGAACCTGATAAACGGAGTGTTCGTCCAAGCCCTTGTCGTGGTAATGATTTGGCTGACCGCCCAACTCGCCCTCGGCGGGCAGATGAATGCGTTGAACGCTGTGGTCACCATCGGCATGTGCCTGCGGTTCACCACCATGCTCCAAGACATCGGTGGCTGCATGACCGGGCTGGAAGAACGCCGCCAGCAGATGAATCACGTCGACAAGGTCATGGACGCTCCCGAACTGTCCGAACCCGATGTCTCCACCCCGGTGAGCGCTCCTGGTGATGTTCGTTTCGAGGACGTCGCCTTCGGCTACGATCCGGACACCCCGGTTCTCCGTGATATTTCCTTCCATGTCCCGCAAGGCGGCATGTGTGCCCTGGTTGGCCCTTCCGGCTGCGGAAAAACCACAATCGCGAGGTTGGTTGCACGTTTCTGGGATGTGCAGTCCGGCAGCGTACGCGTTGGCGGGGTTGATGTGCGCGAGCAGACCACCGAAGATTTGATGCGCCAGATATCCCTGGTCTTCCAAGACGTCTATTTATTCAATGACACGCTCGAGGCCAACATTCGCCTTGGCAACCCTAAAGCTACCGATGAAGAAATCAGGTGGGCCGCTGACCTGTCGGGCGTGACGGAAATCGTCAACCGCCTCCCAGACGGCTGGAATTCATTGGCGGGTTCTGGCGGGCGTGCACTGTCAGGTGGGGAACGCCAACGAGTGTCCATCGCTCGCGCCTTGGTGAAGAAAGCTCCGATTGTGCTGTTCGATGAGGCCACCAGCGCGTTGGACGCGGAAAATGAAGCCAACATTGTTGCGGCGATGAATGAGCTACGCAAACACTCCACACTTATTGTCATCGCCCACAAACTGGAAACCATTCGGTCAGCTGACCAAATCATTGTGCTCTCCCACGGTGGGCGTATCGCCCAGCGCGGGTGCCACGACGAGCTGGTCAACCAGCCAGGTCAATACCGCGATTTCTGGCAAGAACGCATCAACGCCGCCGGATGGCAACTCGTCTAAAACACAGCACTGTTCACAATCATGAAAGGAAAAACTATGTCCACACCCACATCCTCGCGCCTCAACGCGCGCGACTTCATCAATATCGGCGTCTTCACCGCTTTGATGTTTGTCATCGTGTTTGCATTCGGAATGCTCGGGTTCATCCCCGCCGCCATGTATGCCGGTTTCTTACTCTCCATTCTCGTCAACGGCACCGTGTTCGCGCTGTTTACTGCCCGCACTCCGAAGATGGGGGCATTGACCATCATGCTGATCCTCATCGAAGCCCTCTTCTTCGTAACGGGTCATTGGGTGGGAGGAATCGCGATCGCCGCTGTGTTCGGCCTGCTCGCTGACTTGGTGATCACCAAGGGGCCGAAGAACGTGAAAGTTCGTGTCCCGCTGGCATATGCACTGTTTATCCTGCCAATCTATGTTTCCCCGTGGATGCCGCTATTTATGAACCAAGACGCATATATGTCGCAGATCGCCGAACAAATGGGTGCCGAGTATGCCGCGAAGATGGCGCAGGTTGTCACGATTCCGATTCTGTTGGGCTTCTTCGTCGTGATGCTCATCGTTGGCTGGCTTGCTGGTCTGTTGGGAACCCGAGTGGCGCGCAAACACTTTGAACGGGCCGGTCTTGTCTAAACTTCCCGACCCGCGCACGATTATCGTAGCGCTCGTCATCGTCTCCACCACGATCTACAGTGCCTACTCGCCGTGGTTCGTGTGTGCTCTGGGCGGATTCGCCGCCGTGATGCTGGCGAGCGCTACGATCAACCCCAACACGCTCGTGCGCCCGAGCTGGGTGGCCGTCTACCTGGCCACGTTTGCGGCTCTCGGCACACTCGTCTTCGTGATACCACTGGTGTGGAAGTCAACGGCCAGCGCGTTCCTCGTGCTGTTTTTGCAGTGGATGTGGCGATTCAGTGTCAGCGCAGGAATGGGAGCCTACGCGATCGGCGTGATCCGACCTGCCACCTTGCAAAAAGCACTCGCCAGCTCACGGATCCCGACTTGTTTCACGATCCCGATCTCAGTCGCGTTACGTGTGCTGCCCGTGATCGGCCACGAGGTTAAAGCGATCTCAGATGCCATGAAACTACGCGGCATGTCCGCGCTTTCCCTGCGTTCGGCCCAGTACTTCACAATCCCGCTGCTATCGACCGTGGTACGCAGCGGAGACGAACTGGCATCGGCCGCCCTTGTACGCGGACTGGGCGGAACCGCAAAGCCCACCTCAGTCACGGTCGTGAAATTCCGTGTGATCGACGCGGTCATTCTGCTCATCGTTATCAGCTTCGCGATATGGAGAATCACCCTATGACAACAGCCCAAGCAACTGGGGTCACCTTCACCTATCGGGGAGCAGACCACCCCTCAATCAATGACGCAACCATCACCATCACACCTGGAACCGTCACCTTGCTGTGTGGCGCGTCAGGGTCGGGGAAAACCACCGCGCTACGGCTGTTTAACGGGCTCATCCCGCACTTCCACGACGGCGACCTCACCGGAACCGTCACAGTCGACGACATTGACGTGGCACGAGCAGACCTATCAGAGCTTGCCCACCACTGTTCGACAGTGTTTCAAAACCCGCGCACCCAGTTCTACACCACCCACGTGCGCCAAGAACTCGCCTTCGGCCCAGAAAACCTCGGCCGCGACCCTCAAGAGATTTGTGTGCGCATTGACGAGGTTGCAGCCGAGTTAGGTATCGCTGACCTGCTGGAATCCCGCGTCACACAACTGTCGGGTGGGCAGATGCAACGCGTGGCCTGCGCCGTCGCCATGTGCAACAACACGTCGCTGATCGTGTTCGACGAACCGACCGCGAACTTGTCCGCTGACGTTATCGACCAACTCGCCACACTCATCGCCATGCTCAAAACCGATGGACACACCATCATCATTGCTGAACACCGGCTAAGTTTCCTTTCCGAGATTGCTGACCGTGTCTACTGCTTCGACAAAGGCAACATCGCCCTCACCGCAACCGGCGAGGAGTTTTATGCCATGCCAGATGAGGAGCGTAAACAGCTTGGGCTGCGATCCCTAGTGACTGTGCCTATGCCACAACTTCCGGAACCGGCAGGAGATGGGCTTGAGATTGACAACCTCACCTTCGCCTACCGCCACGGAAACCCGGTTCTCAACATCGGCCATCTGCTCTTCCCGGCAGGGAAAATCACCGCACTGTTAGGCCCGTGCGGGTCAGGAAAATCAACACTGGCACGCATCATCTGCGGACTCGAAAAAGCCAAAGGTGCATCCATCACACTCAATGGGCAAAAATTCGCCAGCCGGGACGCATACCTTGTCATGCAAGACCCCACCCGGCAGCTATTCTCAGACACAGTCATTGACGAAGTTACGCTCGGGGCAACCAGAGTCGAAAAACAACACATCGACGCCCACGCGATCCTTAAAGAACTCGACCTCACCGACCACGAGTCCGATCATCCGCAAGCGCTGTCTGGTGGGCAACGCCAACGCCTTGTCATCGCCACAGCACTTGCTGCGAACAAGAAGGTCTACATTTTCGACGAGCCGACATCAGGTGTGGGCTACAAGCACCTCGTCGCGATCTCACAAGTGATGCGCAAACTCGCTGACACTGGTGCCGTCGTCATCGTCATCACCCACGACGCTGAACTCGTTACCGAAGCCGCCAACCATAGCGTCCGCCTCGACCAAATCAACGCCTGCTAACGCAAACGCTCACTCAGTCGAAAGAGAGGAAAGCGTTTCTGCAGGTCAGAGCAAACGCGCTACACACTCGCTAACGGAAGGGAATTTCTTGACCCCCTTGGGGCATACTCGCTAACGCAAAAGGGTACTTATCATTTTCGACGTCTAAGTGGAGCGGGTGACGGGAATCGAACCCGCCTTTACAGCTTGGGAAGCTGTCGTTCTACCGATGAACTACACCCGCATTACTTAGCGTCGAGTTGTAGCATAGCAAAACAGAACCGTGCACGCCAAAACCGAAACAAAATGGACACAAACAACACGCCCCTTGCCGTCACCCCTCGCACAGTCGTCGCAGCAGTGATCATAAACGACGCCAACACGCCAGAAAAGATCCTCGCTGCCGCCCGCTCCTACCCAGAAGACCTTGCAGGCCAATATGAATTCCCTGGCGGCAAAATTGAACTGGGCGAAACGCCCACAGCCGCCCTCGAAAGAGAATTGCAAGAAGAATTGCAAATAACAGTGCGCGTAGGCCCAGAACTACTGCCCCGCCAACAAGAAGGGCAGGGCGCTACCGGCTTCTGGCCAATCCTTGCCGACATGCGCATGCGAGTATTCTTCGCCGTGCTGGACCCGGCAGGGCAGACGCCGCACACAACCGGCTCGCACAGCATTCTTAAGTGGGTAACCGAAGGTGAATCGCACGTATTGCCCTGGCTAGCCCCAGACCAACCTATTGTGCAAGCCGCATGGCATTACATAAAAGCGTGGGCAAAGTTGCCAAAGAAATTTTTCTGAACAGGGTGTCATCTACGTATAAAACTGGCAGAATGTAAGAGTGCCCAAAATTATCGGATCGACGCTGGCGGAACATCGCCAGCGCACACGCAATCGCCTTTTCGAGGCTCTGTCTGAATTGCTGTCAGAACGTGCCTTCGAATCTTTAACTATGGCCGAAATCGCCAAGACTGCCGGCGTTGGGCGCACAGCTGTGTACAACCACTTCCCAGACAAGGAAGCGCTACTCCTAGCTTTTATTGCCCACGAAACCGAACAGTATTCGCAAAAACTGGAAGCCTCGCTGACTCACATTGTGGATCCGGTGCACGGCCTGCGCGTCTATATTCGCAGTCAGCTTGAGCTGGGGGCCGCCTATTCGCTGGCGCCCGGCAGGGACTTGCGCAAAGTGGTCTCCGAAGAAACTGAAGAAAAACTGCACCACCATGGTGACAAGGTGGCGGCAATTCTTGAACGGCTTCTGAAAGAGCTAATGGAATCCAAGCAGATTCCGGAACAGGACACCACAATCCTGGTTTCGCTGATCAACGCCACGCTTGCGGGACGAACCCTCCCCAAGGAGCCAATGGCCCGCGAGTATCTGATTCTGTCCGTACAGTCATTCATCTTGCGTGCGGTAGGGGTGGCAGCCGAGGTCATCAACGTGCCTGGAATGGCAGTGTTCGAACAACTGCGTCGTTCAGGCTCACTAGAACATGCGGTGGACGAATTCGGGGCAAGTGCTTGCCCGGTACACCACTAGGGCCTCGGCGCTAACGCCCACGGTAATAACTAGGGCGACTTTCCTGCTAGATGCAGCACTTACGCTAGCTTTCATACAGGATTGCCTGTACCCTCCATACTGTGGGTGACGTAGAACCAACAAAGGGAAACCGGCCAGAACAAGTCGGTTATACCTCACGTGCCCAAAATAATTCTTCGGCAAAACCTTCTACAGGTGGCGCATCGCGGCTGGGAAATGATGGATTATTTGCCACCGTTACCCGCACAAAAAACGGCATCGTAGCAGGTGGCGCCTCAGCCATTAGTGGCGCCCTGGCAAAGAATGAGCCCGCTAAAGCCGAAGTGAAACCGGCCAAAGAAAAATCCGTCAAAGCGCCCAAGGCGACCGCCATAACGGCAGTAGTTTTGCTGGTTGCCGGCCTCGGGATCGGCGGGGCTGCCCTGGCGGTAATCGACTCGCATCGCACCCCCACTCGGTCAGTTCCCATGACGGCTCCTACCACCTCTACGACTAGCCAGCCCACTTCTTCGCCGTCCGCAAGCGTAAAGACCAAAAAGTACCGGCAAAAGAGCACGCCTTCCCCCGAGCCCTCGCCCTCGCGATCAGCCGAACCGCAGGTAACGGAAAAGACGTATAAAGAAGAAACCTGGATCCCGGATGGGCAGGCCCCGCAAGTAAGCCAGACTGAGGAGCACAAGCCCAGCAGCCCCAGTACCAAGACAACCGAGGCAACCACAGAAGAAGAACCCACTCCGGATGCCAGCCCCATCCCTAAAGACGCGCTACATTCCATGCCCGGCTTTGCCACCGGGAACGGCAACATCTCCTGTCAAATTAATGCCAACAGGGTAGCTTGCCTGGTTTATGAACACCAAGAATTCGGTGGGGAAGAAGGCCGGCCCCTGCGCGGAGTGATGGATTCTTCCGGGCAGATTCAAGGCGTTACCAGCGTAGAAAGTGGAACCCGCGATCCCGAATATCAGACGCTAGAGGACGGGCAGAGCGCCGCCAGCGGCAAGCTCGCTTGCACTAGCTTGGGCGAATCCGTCCAGTGCTGGAACGCCCAGACCGGTAGCGGATTCAAAATTGGGCCGGCTGGCATAGCCAAGCTCTAGCCAATCACTCCCCAGAACGCCACCTTCGCCCTGAACGGAAAACATCCTTATACAAGACGCCCGCCTGGGCTCACCAGTCACAAGACCGGGTCCAGGCGGGCGGAAAGTATTGCTGAGGCTAACCCTGCTCTTCGGCAGCCTCCGCCTCGGCGCGAACCTTGTCCATGTCCAGGTCGCGTACCTGCTGAATAATCGCTTCCAGCTCGGAAGCGGACATGACGCCCGCAGTGCGGAATACGCCCACACCGTCACGGAATGCCATGACGGTTGGGATGGACTGTACCTGTGCCATCCCGGCCAGTTCCTGCTGCGCATCGGTGTCTACCTTGCCGAACACAATATCCGGGTGCTTCTCGGATACCTTGTCGTAGATCGGCGAGAACTGCCGGCACGGGCCACACCAGGTAGCCCAGAAATCGATGAACACAATGCCTTTTTCGACAATCTGTGGGAAGTTTTCAATGGTCAGTTCTTGGGTTGCCATGACTCTCCTTAAAAGTTAGAGGGCACTGGAAGGCTAAAGGCCCAGCCAGTTTACTTTAGCGCCGCGGCGACTACTTCCTGGGCGGCTGCTTGAACCTGCTTCAGGTGATCGTCCCCTAGGAACGATTCAGCATAAACCTTGTACACGTCCTCGGTGCCGGAAGGCCGCGCAGCGAACCACGCGTTCCTTGTAGTTACCTTCAGTCCGCCAATGGGAGCGTCGTTGCCTGGAGCCTTCACCAATTTGGCGGTGATGGGCTCGCCAGCAAGCTCGTCAGCTGCCACATCCTGAGGCGAAAGCGCCTTCAGCTTGGCCTTCTGTTCCTTGGTAGCCGCAGCATCAACGCGCGCGTAGGAAGGCTTCCCGAAGCGCTCTACCTGTTCCTTGTGAAGCTGCGAGGGCGTCTTCCCAGTAACAGCCAAAATTTCGGATGCCAGCAGCGCCATGATGATGCCGTCCTTGTCAGTGGACCACACCTCGCCGTTGCGGCGCAGGAATGAGGCTCCCGCGGACTCTTCGCCGCCAAAGCCAATGCTGCCATCTAGCAGGCCGGGCACGAAGTACTTGAAGCCTACTGGTACCTCGATCAGGTTGCGCCCCAAGTTGGCGGCCACCTGGTCGATCAACCTGGAGGAAACCAAGGTTTTGCCAACCGCGCAGTCGGCAGACCACTGCGGCCGATGCGTGTAAAGGTATTCGATCGCTACGGCCAGGTAGTGGTTCGGATTCATGAGCCCATCAGCGGTGACAATGCCGTGGCGGTCGGAATCTGCGTCGTTGCCGGTCGCAATGTCGTATGGGGTGTGCCCATCCTTGTCGGGAGTCATCGCGTTTAGCAGCGATGCCATTGCCGAGGGCGAAGAGCAGTCCATGCGGATCTTGCCGTCCCAGTCCAGGGTCATGAAAGACCAGGTGGGATCGACGGTGGGGTTTACTACGGTCAGGTCTAGCGCATACTTCTCGGCAATAGCGGCCCAGTAGTCTACGGAAGCGCCGCCGAGCGGGTCAGCGCCGATGCGGATGCCAGCGTCGCGAATGGCGTCCATGTCAATGATCGAAGCTAGATCGTCTACGTACGAACCCAGGTAGTCGTAGCGTTCCACGTGCGCATCGGAAAGGACTTCGTCTGCCGGAATGCGGGGAATGGATTGCCAGTCGGCTAGCAGTTCGTTAGCGCGGTCCGCGATGGGACCGGTCGCGTCGGTGTCTGCCGGGCCGCCAGTAGGCGGGTTGTACTTGAAGCCTCCGTCGCGGGGCGGGTTGTGCGAGGGCGTAACCACGATGCCGTCAGCCAGCCCGTTCCCGTCGGTACGCACCCCGTGCCTGCTATTTGCTCCGTTGGCATGCAGGATCGCGTGCGAGACGGCGGGGGTGGGAGTGTAAGAATCGCGGGAGTCGATGCGGACGGTGACTCCTGCCGCAACAAGTACTTGCAGGGCGGTGCGCCAGGCCGGTTCGGACAGGGCGTGCGTGTCGCGGCCAATGAAAAGAGGGCCGTTGATGCCGTGTTCCTTGCGGTATTCGACAATTGCCGCGGTGGTGGCAACAATGTGGGCTTCGTTGAAAGCTCCATCAAGAGAGGAGCCGCGGTGCCCCGAGGTGCCGAATACGACTTGCTGATCTGGGTTATTAGGATCAGGCACTATGTCGTAGTAGGCGGAGAGGACTTCGTCGACGTTGATGAGGTCTGCGGGTGTTGCTTTAGTTCCAGCTCTTTCGTGCATACTCCTATTGTGCACGCCAAACCTGGCAAAAGCCTGCGATATTTCGGCCTATTTCATTAGACGGACTAGATTCTCAGAAAATGGAGGCGGACCCGTAGGTCCGCCTCCACGTTGCGTTTTTGCTGTTTATTAGCGCAGCGATACCTGCCGCGAGACGATACCAGCCTTGGCACGCCTTTCGGCGTCGGTCAGGTTGGAGGCATCCTTCAGAGCCGCGTCTAGTCCCTTGCGAAGCGCATCTAGCGGTTCGGCTAGGTCTGCACTCAGGTGGTCGATTTCGACCTCGTCGGAAAGCTGGAATACGGGAGCGACTAGACCGCAGGCGCGGAAGGCCCCAATGAATTCGCTGCCTTCGCCAACGTTCAGCTTGCCTGCCGCGCGCAGCCGGGCGAGGGCGTTCAGCACGTCCTCTTCCTCTTCAGACAGCACCCACCGCAGGAACGGGTGGGTCATGTCGGCCCAGTAGGCGCCGCGGTTGCCCGCAACTTCGCCCATCTGCACGATAGAATCGGCGGATTCTTCAATGGCGTGCTGCACCTCGGGGGTGCGTTCGGTGGCGTCGTCTAGCCAGAACTCGAAATCGTTGTGCAGGGTGAAGGTGCCCATCTCGGCGGGATCAAGCAGATCGGTCAGAGCCGGCGCCTCGGTGCGCGGGTCCAAGCCTTCAATGGTTGATCCAGGCTGTGCCTGCAGTGCCCGGTCAATGACCAAGGCCAGGTCGTGGGCGGCATCCCCACTGCGGTTGCGGGTATTCAGGGCCACCTTGATGGTGCCGTCGTCGTGAATCAGTGCCTGCGCGTTGCGGGGAAGCATGGTGCAAAGGATGATCGGAGTGTCCTTAGCAGTCACCTGCAAGGTGGCTGCGGGCAGGATCTCGCGCATGGCAACCAGCTCGATCTCGCGAGCAAAACCAGCGAAGGGGCGTTCGTTGAATTCTACGGTGAAGGCCTCTTGCTTCGGGGCCTTCTTCTCATTTTCGGCAACGAGGGCGTCGATTTGGGCCCGGCGGGCCGCGTACTTAGCCTTGCGGCGTGACTTTTTACTCATGGTAAATAGGGTACCTGGCGCAGTCTATTTTCCCTATCTTTGCCCCGGCTGCGATGTGGTTTCTTTGCAATTTTTATGTAAAATTACTACGTAGATTTTATGCCGTGTGGGACACCTCCCGGTACTGGTCTACACTTGGTAACGCCCATTCGCGCAGACAATAAAAGGCCAGGAGATCGAGTGTCTGACACACAAACTCGCAAGGTTGCGGTTGTAATCCCAGCTAAAGATGAACAGGACCGGATAGCCGGTACCGTGCGGGCTTGCAAAGCTATTCCTGGGGTCGACCTGATTGTTGTGGTCGATGACGGTTCTTCCGACGACACGCAGCAGGTGGCCCGTCATGCTGGCGCAGCTACGGTGCGACACACGGTGAACCGTGGCAAGGCTTCGGCCATGGAGACGGGCGCCAACATTGTGGCGATGCACGATGCCGAGGGCGCGGAGCCGCACCTACTTCTTTTTATTGACGCTGATCTGGGCGAATCTGCTGCCGAAACTACGCCTCTTGTCGAGGCCGTAAATCAGGGCCGCTGCGACATGGCGATCGCGGTTCTTCCCCCTCAGCCTGGCGCTGGTGGGCGGGGATTTGTTACCGGCCTGGCCCGCAACTCGATCGAATGTGCGGTGGGGTGGCGTCCCACCCAGCCGCTGTCGGGGCAGCGTTGTATTACTCGGGAGGCCTTTGATGCTGCCCAACCGCTCTCTAGCGGGTGGGCGGTAGAAACCGCGCTGACTATTTCGGTTTTGGGGGCCGGCTACACCGCACTGGAAGTGCCCTGCAACATCTCTCATCGCCCTACTGGCAACGATTTGCGCGGGCAGCTGCACCGGCTAGGCCAGTACCGGGACGTAAAGGTAGCCACTGTGCGGCTGCGCCTGGAAGGGTACTACTTGAAGCCGGAAAATTATGCTGCATCGCAGCGCATGCAGCGCGATTTCCAGCCCTATCAGGTGCGTTCCAGGTAGTCGTTTCGCACTAGCGCATCCAAGATGGTGTCCGCTGCTGCCGGGATTGCCATGATTGCCGCCACCCCTGGCAGAACGATTCCCGAATCATTTAGAGCGAAGGCCATCGCCTGCGTGGTTAGGAGTGCCCACGCGCAGGGGTGAACCCACTTGGGCAGTGCACGTAGGCGCATCCGCGTTCCGGTGTTAGGAATGGCGCAGCCAGCGAGTTTCGCGATCTTCACGGCTGCTTTGTCTACCATCCACGTAATCTGTTGTGGCAGGTGCGCCTTTCTTCCGCGCAACCGCGGGTAGGTGTAGCACAGCCATACTGCCACCGCGACGAGGGCGGCCACTACCACCCAGCGCAGGGTAGAGACGCTCAGTAGGCGCAAATTGGTTTGCAGCTTTCCAACAATGATGGGCAGCATGTCCCCATCTAGGGTGGATTGTACGAACCGGCCCAGGTGGGTGCGGGAGGAGGCCGGACGCATCCAATCCAGTAGGGCAACTAGGCCGGCTCCGCCAACCATTGCCAGTGCAATGGGAACTACCCACCGCCAGCGCAATCGGTACCCGCCGATCAGGATTACCAGCACTGCAATGCCGGGAATAAATGCTAGTATTCCGCCAAAATCGGCGCCCACTGAGGGGGCCGCGTCAACGTATAAGAAGAGGGCGCATACGCCTAGTACGGCCACGGTCTTTACCCACTGCTTGCAAAATTGGCTGCCTACCCACCCGGCAAGGAGGATGGTGCCCACGCTAAGTAGCGAGAAGGTCTCGTTTCCGACCCCGTAATAGCGCGCTGCCGCCAGAGAGTTGAAGCCGAACGGGGAATCGATCAATGCGCGCGTGCCAGTAATTACGTCTAGTGCGATCGCGAACGCGGTAGCCCCTGCAATGACCAGGGCGGGAGCGCCTGCCTGCCGCCACGGCCCGGCAAGAGTGGCCGCCGCCAAGAGCGCTGCCAGGGCTAGACTGCCTCCGTTCAGGGCTGCGTGCGTGTCCTGGAAGTGCCACCAGCAGAAGGCAGAGAGCGCCAAGGTGGCCAAGGGAATGGACGCGACGGTCAAACAACTAAACCGCAACAGGGCGCGCCAGAACCTGGCGATGTGGAAGCCTGCGCCAACCCCTAGCGCGAGCACGGCCAACACCAGGATGATCGTTACCGTGCAGGTCACCAGCATCCCGTAGAAGTTAGCGCGCGCGTCGCGCATTGCGAAAGCCCTATCGGCCTGGTCGGTTAGGAAGGCGTGGCGCACATTCATGGACTCATCGCCCAGGGCAATCTGGTTGGTGATGGCAGACCCGGCGCCGGGCATGTCAAAGCCCAACCAGTCGCCCACTGTTGCCGCCACATCTGGCAGCTGCACGATGCCGCGCTGCCGTACCGAGGACGAGCGGGCTAGCCCACCCTGCTTGGCCGGGCTCACGCCGGGACCAGCCAAGACGGCAGTTTGCATGTACGAGCGCACTCCGAAATCTGCCGATGAAACAACTATGAGGCGTGCATCCTTTGGGATGGCTTTTACTACGGCTTCGAGACGGGCCAGCTGCCGCTCGCCTTGCTTCTCTACCAGTTTTGCCCGCTGCGCATCGGTCGAGGCTTCTTGGTCGGTTTTGATCGAGAACGCTGTTTCGGGAACTTCGGCTGCGTCCTCGACATCTGGCTTAGACCCAACGCTTACTTCGGGATTGTCTAGGGAGCGCAACTCGGGACGTACCTGCACCTCGGTGGGTTCTTCACCAGTTTCTTCTTTCGCGTTACGGATGGCTCGGCGGGTCGCTGCCGCTGCGCGATCAGGGTTTTGCACCGTACTGATAGCGTTAGCGTCCACCACTGTCAGGTCGTATGTGCCCAGGTCCTTCGCAACGGTTGCTGCCAGCTCTTGGCTGTTTGCTGGCGCTTTTACCAGGGTTCCTTGCGGGATGCCCTTGGCGTTGGCGAGGGCGACTCCCGCCCCGTTGCCGATGGCGCGGGCGCGCAGGTTGTGCGCAGTAACGGCCTCGCCCAAGGCGCCCAGCGTGGGTTTGTTGGTCATCTGGGCCATGGCTTTCGAATAGTAGCCCCACCGCCGCAGAGCAGGCCTGGAGGAGGCAGCGTCGGCCTCGGGCAGCTGCTGCAGCGAACTACAAATCTCGTACCCGCCCAGGGAATTGCGCCACGCCCTCTGGCCGGCATTCAAAGTCAGCCAGGAATCGATGGGACAGGAGGGGCCAGACAGGGCTAACGGCACCAGGTTGGCGGAGCTGCCGGATGCCGCCCGCTCGTACAAGCTGGGGGCTGTGCGGGCAGTGACCTTTTCCCACCGGATCCCCTCGGTAAACACGGCTACGACCGGTGCGCGGCCTGCCTTCGGGATTTGGTGAGTGTTGGCATCTGAGGGGCTCGCAGTGATAGCCGCCAGCGTAGCCCCCAAAAGGGCCGTGCAGACCAGGGCCAGCCCCAGGCGCCGAGGCCACCTGCGGGTTGCGGGCAGGCGAATAAAACTGGTTTTTCTTGCTGGCAAAGTGAGAGCCATCCTGAACAGCCCCCCGCAGATAAGTACCCCTACTAGCAGTAGCCCGATGGTCAGAATCAGCATTCCCGAGTCGTTGCTCAGCGAGGCAATGACCAGCAGTATCGTGGCCGAAAGAAGGACATTGCGGTGGTAGGCAGACACGCGCGTGCTGAACCGCGGCGAATACAGCACCACTGCAATGCAGCCGATAGCTATCACAAAAAGGCAAGCCGCAACTAGGGTCCCTGCCGATCCTGCTACGGTAAGCCACGCAGCGTGGGCTTTGCGCTGCACAATTGGCCAGGCTCCGCCCTCGATAACGGTGGCAACGAAGCGACCCAGGTGAGTGCGCGCCTGAGGGGCCTGCAAATAGTCAATGACCGCAAAGAGGGCGGTACCCGCGAAGGCGGCCACCACCGCAAGCAGCAGGTGGCGTAGGCGCACCTTCTTCCCCCGCAGCCAGGTGGACAGCAGCACGGTAACGAACAGGATTGCGGGTGGGCCACCGAAGTCGGCGCCCATGGTAGGAAAGCCGTCTATAACAGCCAGCGCCAGCCCCAGGACGGCGGCAAAAAGCGCGCTTCCGCTCCACGCTGCCAGGATCACGAAACAGACGGCCATCAGCGTGAACTCGGTGTTGCCGGAACCGTAGAAGCGGTTGCCCGCAATGGTGGTGGTGCCCGTTGCAGAATCTAGCTGCAAGGGAGCGCGACTAGCGATCACCCACGCGAAGACCACCAGGGTAATGGCCGCCAATACTACGGGCGCGTTAAGCGGCCTGGCCACGGACTGGGGGATATGAGGGCGAAGCCACCGCGCCACCCCGTGCGCAAGTGCTACTAGCACTGCCGCCACCACTACTAGGCAAGTAAGGGAGATGACCACTGCGCTCGCGGTGGAATTGGTATCGAAACGCCAGGTAGGAAGCAGGTTGGCAAGCAGTGAAGCAACCGGGATGGCAGCTGTTAGCTGGGCGAGGACGGTGGGCACTTTCTCTATTGCCCGGCCTTTGGACCGCCTGAAATACCTGGCCAATCCGATCAAGATGGTTACCCCGGCTAGCGTGAACCACAGGATGAAGAATGCCGGCTGGGTGACCCTAGCCGTGTCAGTTTTTACAGATCGATCCAGCAGGCTGGCGATGCGATCTGGGAAGTCTATTTTGCCGCTGCGTCCGGCGGTCCACACGGTAGCCCCCGGAGAATTCTCGGCGGGGGTGGCCCCTATGGATTGCAGAATCGTCTGCGTTAGGTCTGCTGTTTGTACCAGCCCGTCGCGGCGCAGCGAACCCGACTTTGCTAGCCCGGGGGCAAACGCGTCCGCCTGCATCGCCAGCAGTTGCAGGTGGGGTACTTGGTTGCCCTCGGCCAAAGAAGCAATAATCACCTGGGTGCCTTCGGGCAGGGCCTTCACGATCTGCGAGAGCTGGCGCACCTTCGCCCTCACCTGGACGCGATCGCTTGCCTTCTGATCCAACTGCGGGTAACCCCCTTGCGGGGTGGGATTTAGCTGGCCAGTAACCTGCGGCGGATTGGCCGGATCAACCGCGCCGGTATCCACCACGGTCACATGGTTTTCCCGCGCGGCAGTGGACACCGTGTCCGCTAAATTGCCCGTGTTCCGCAACACCGGCCGAGCTAGCTTTCCGTCCTTGTCGGCCAGCGCCAATGCCGCGCCCGGGCCAACTGCAACCGCCGATTTGCGATCCTGTGCCAGGGCCGCCTGCAAGTACCCGAGGCCCACCTGCCCGGCCGGTATCACGTCCGCAGTGAGCTGCTTCCATCCCTGTACCTGTTGGTCCCGTACTTGCGGGAACGCGCATTTGCCGCTACGCCTAGAGATGGTTGCCCGCTGCCCGGCGCCAAGCGACAGCCACCCGTCGGCCGGGCAAGACACGGCGGCGGTTGAACGCGTTACCAAATTCGCCACCACGCCCTCTTCGGCAAATTTTGCGAACGGACGCGAGGCAGGGTCGGAAAAATCTACGTCCTGCCAGCGCAGCCCGGAGGTGCCAAGCACAACCAGGTGCCCGTGCTGGCGCAGTAGGGGGGAAGGCTCTGCAACGGCCTGCCCCGGAAGCAATACCGCGAGCAAGCCAAGCACCAAAGCCACGATGGCTGTCTTGACCTTGGTTTCTACAGGCGGGCAAGAAATCATGGTTCAACTTTAGTCGAGTATCTTTTTAAAACACTGATAGGAAAGGCGGCAACCATGGCAGCAAAGCAGCAATCAAACGCTCAAAGATGGGCATTCCTAGGCCCCTTCGGCACATTTTGTGAGCAGGCGCTCAGCCAGGTGCTGCCAGAAGATGCCGAAGCGCTGCCCTGCACGGGCGAAAAAGCGGCGCTGGACGCGGTCCGCAACGGCGATGCGGTCCGCGCTGTTGTCCCCATCGAAAATTCTGTAGAGGGCGGGGTAAACGCCACTATTGATTCGCTCGGGCACGGTTCCCCACTAGTCATCGTGGGAGAGGTCTACGTGCCTGTCGGCTTCACCCTGTGCGTGCGCAAGGGAACTGCCCGCGAAGAGATCAAGCGCGTAGGTACCCACCCTCATGCGTGGGCGCAATGTCGCAACTGGCTTACCGAAAATTTGCCGGGCGTACGGCACGTGCCAGCCACCTCTACCGCTGCGGGCGCAAAGCTGCTTGCCGAGGGCGAAGCCAGCTACGACGCCGCCCTCTGCAGTGCCATTTCGGCCACCCGCTACCAGCTGGAAGTTGTGGAGGAAAACGTGGCGGACAATCGTGGTGGACGCACCCGCTTCGTAGTGGTGGCAAAGCCGGGTGTGCCTGGGCAGGCAACCGGGGCGGATAAGACGACGCTGCAGATCACGCTCCGTTCTAACGAGGCCGGCGCACTGCTGTCCATGCTGCAGCAGGTGAAGGCCCGCGGAGTGAATCTATCGCGTATTGAGTCCCGCCCGGTGGCAGCGCACCCGGGCACCTACTCATTCTCGGTAGACCTGGAAGGGCACGTGCGCGAAGAGCGCGTACAGGCGGTCTTGAACGGCCTGCACAGGCATTGTCAGAAGGTCCGGTTCATCGGCTCCTACCCGCGTGCAGACCACCAGGAAACCCAGGTAGAGATTGGTTCTAGGGACCAGGACTTTGTAGCTGCTCGGGCCTGGGTTGACTCGGTATTGCGGGGCGAAGGAATCTAGCGAACTGCGTCCGGGCGCCCTCGGCACATACAATCGGATCTATGAACCAGTTTCCAGGGGACAAGGTATCCGCAGCAGTAAAGAAGGTAGGTGGGGCAGCCAAGGATTTGGGCTCGTCCCTATCTGTCCTGCCCCGAGCAGCAAAGTCGGGCAGCTCCATCCGCACTTTGCTGGCAATAGCCGCGGGGCAGGGCGCTTCTTGGGCCTCCCGCACCCTAGGGCGGGGCAGCGGTGGCATGATCGGTGGCACGGTCGCCGAAAAGCTTAGCCCCGAGCTGTTGCAAAAGCTGGCTGCCCCGATGCGGTCGGTGATCATCACGGGCACCAACGGCAAATCCACTACCACCCGCATGATCGCCGAGGCGTGTGCAGCGGGAGGCCTTACCGTAGCCACCAATCGCGGCGGCGACAATATGTCCGAGGGCGTGCTCTCCGCCCTCATGGAAGAGCCTACGGCGGACGTGGCCGTACTAGAGGTAGACGAGATGCACGTGCGCAAGGTGGCTGCCGCCGTAAACCCTGACGTGCTTGTGTTTCTAAATCTTTCTCGCGACCAGCTGGATCGCGTAGGCGAGATTGCCACTATTGAGCGGCGGCTGCGTGCCACCGTCGTGGAACACCCACAGACCACGGTCGTAGCAAACGTGGATGACCCGCTGATGACCTCTGCCGCCTGGGACAGCCACAAACCCGTGTGGGTAGCTGCCGGCAAAGGCTGGTCGGGTGATTCCCTGACCGCCCCTCGCACGGGCGGGGCAATCCTGTACACCGACAAACAGGCGGCAGCCTCCGGTACCGACACGGGCGTGTACTGGCATTCCGTACCTCTAGACGAACTCCAACTAGCGGGCGGGAAAACCACAGCCGGCCCCGACGAAGCGGGCCAGGCAGTGTCCGGCTTAGACGCTAAAAACCCCACCGACTTCTACCGCCCAGAACCTACCTGGACCTGGAGCGCCGACTCCTACCAGCCAGGCGCCACCATGAAAGCAAACACTCCTGCCGGGGCCGTCTCAGTCACCGTCAACCTGCCCGGGCGAGCCAACCGCGGCAACGCCTCCCAGGCGCTCGCGGCGGCGGTCGCCCTCGGCGTAGATCCCAAGCAGGGGGCTGCCGGGATCGCGAAGGTGAGCGCCGTGGCAGGCCGCTACGCAAGCTTGGATGTGAATGGCAAGTCGGTGCGGCTGCTGCTGGCAAAGAACCCGGCTGGGTGGCAGGAGTCGCTCACCATGCTGGACCCGCAGGCCGCCCTGGTCGTAGGCGTAAACGGGCAGCGGGCAGACGGCACTGACCTGTCCTGGCTGTGGGACGTGGACTTTGACAAGTTGGCGGGCGCGCGCGTGTGGGCTACTGGCGAAAGAGGCGCAGACCTGCAGGTACGGCTGCGCTATGCCGGAGTGGACGCGCAGTATGCGGATACTCCGCTGCAGGGGCTGGACAAGATTCCTGGCGGGCGCGTGGATATGCTGCTCAACTACACTTCTTTCCGCGATACACGCGCCGAACTAATCAGGAAGGGGCTGATGAAATGAGCGAGGCATTACGTATTGGCGTACTCATGCCCGAGGTGCTGGGAACCTACGGGGATTCCGGTAACGCCGTGGTGCTGGCCCAGAGGGCGAACTGGCGGGGTATCCCTGCCGAGGTCGTCCACGTGGGCGTATCCGAAGCCATCCCCTCCGAACTAGACATTTACACCTTGGGCGGGGGCGAAGACATTGCCCAGACTATTGCCTCTAGGCATCTAGCTGGCGACAACGGGTTGAAGCGAGCCATCGAGGCGGGCAAGCCGGTTCTGGCCGTGTGCGCGGCGTTGCAGGTGCTGGGCAACTGGTACTCCGACGCCAAGGGCAATCGCACTGCAGGGGCTGGGCTGCTGGATGTGGTGACCATGCCGCAGGGAGCCCGCGCAATTGGCGAACTGGCTACTTCGCCAGCTATTTCTGGCCTGGACCAGGAACTGTTGGGATTTGAAAACCATGGTGGTGCCACCATGTTGGGCCCGGATGTGAGCCCGCTCGGGTACGTGCACGCCGGTATCGGCAACGGGCTGCCCGGGATCGCTCCGCGTATTGACGACGGCATCTCTTCGGACGCGGGAGCGCAGGCTGGCGCCCAGCTAGACACTGCCATTCCAGACGGATACCGCGCCCACATCGATGGCAGAGCGGTAGAGGGCGCCGTTTCCGGTTCGGTGGTAGCCACCTACATGCATGGGCCGGTGCTGGCTCGCAACCCGCAGCTGGCTGACTATCTGCTCGCGGGCGCAGTGGGCGCCCTTGCTCCCCTCCAGGTCGAGGGTGTAGAGCGGCTGCGGCAGGAGCGGATAGCGGCGGGCAAAGCGCAGCAGCAAGAGCGAGCCTCCCGGTAGCGGCCGGTCGGATATTATTCAATCATGTCTGTAGTAGCGCTGATCGTAGCCATTTTGGCGCTGGTGGTGGCTGGTCTCGCCCTGTTTGTGGCGTCGGCTGCGCATACTCGCGCCACGCAGCTGGAGACGCGGCTTAGTGCCGCCTCCCGTGACTCTTCGAAGGCTAAGGACGGCACGCCCTCGAAGAAGCCTTGGGTGATCGTCAACCCGGCCCGAGTGGACGATATTGCCGGCTTTGAAGAGACGGTTGGCGAATGCGCTTTTGAGGCCGGTTGGGAAAAGCCGCACTTTGTGCAGACACAGCTGGACGTGTCTGCGGCAGTGCAGGCGCGCGAAGCGGTCGAGGGCGGCGCTGGCGTAGTGCTGGTAGCAGGCGGCGATGGCACGGTACGGGCGGTGGCAGCCGGGCTGGCGCACACGGGCGTGCCCATGGCTATTTTGCCTGCTGGGACGGGCAATTTGATGGCGCGTAACATGGAGGTCCCCCTAGATTCGCTGCAGGAGGCCGCTTCTATTGCCTTTACTGGGCGCACCCACAACGTAGACCTGGGGTGGCTGCGTACTGAACACCATCCCACTGCGGTTACCGAACCGGTGAAGAACCCGGATGTGCCCAGGCATGATTCTGATGTGCCCACTGCCGAGGGCGAAGTGCTGGCTACCTTCATAGAAGACGGTCCGCGGCCGCGCAAGGATGAATACGCGTTCCTGGTTATGGCTGGGGTGGGCTTTGACGCGGACGTAATGGCCACTACCAAATCCGAACTGAAGCAGAAGATCGGGTGGTTCGCCTACGTCTTGTCCGGGTTGCGGCACGCTGCGAAACCCACCATGGACGTGGAACTGAAGTTGGGCAAACACGGTCTTACCAAGAAGGTCTCCGCCACCACGGTGCTCTTCGCTAACTGCGGGGTGCTGACCGCCAACGTGGTGTTGTTGCCCGATGCCCGCCCTGATGATGGGTGGCTTGATGTTGCCCGCCTGGATGCTCGCATGGGGCCGATTGGCTGGCTGGAACTGGGGTGGCGCCTGCTGTTGCAGGGGCTGGGAATCAGGCCCAAGATGGCCTCTTTCACCTCGGATCTGGACGCGCGCCGGGCTCGCCAGGCCGAATTGCGCGTCCAGCGCCCTCGCTACGTAGAAGTAGACGGGGATGCCATTGGGATGGCCACCCAAGTGTGGGTGCGCACCGATCGGGCAGCGGTAAAGATTCGCGCCCTGTAACGGCTAGGCTAGCCGCGGCAGGTGCAGGGGAAGCCGCGAAGACAGATCAGTGTGAATGCCAGAAGCGGTAACCCGCCCGGCAGCAACTGCCTCCCCAAACTGGTAGATGCCGGTAGCCATGGCTAGCCAGGTCGTTTCGTCGCATTCAACAACTGCCGGGGGAGTGCCGCGCCGGTGCAGCGTTCCCGCGATCGCCTGCACTGCCGCTGCGGGCGGCACGCGAACTTCAACGGACCTGCCGGGATACAGCTCGGCGAACTCTTCTAGCGACCAGCGCACCGCAGCCCGCCGTTGTTTCCGGTCCATCGTCTTGGTGGCCTGCCTAAGGGAGTCAAAATTGCCCCCTTCTCGTGCAGCAGTCGTAATCTGCCACCACTGCCGCAGGGCAGCCAGTCCGTCCTCGTCGCTAATTCTGCGTCGCACTCAATGCCTCGTTAAAAATCTTTAGTGCCCGTTCGCGTGCGTCCACCGCGCTGAAAGCGCCAGTGTAGGGGCCGTACATGTCTCCCGGGTCGTTGCCAATGACGGCGATTGCCGCCCTCTTACAGGTGTCCAAGTTTAGCTGCGAAATGTAGGAACCTACCGTCTTTATTGCCGAGGGCGCCATGGATAGCCCGTGCACGCCCATGCCCGTAAGGACCGAGGCGAGGACGGGATCCGCTGCTGCTTCCCCACAGACGCACGCCTGTTTGCCATGTCGGGCGGCTGCTCGGGCAACGTGCGCGATCAGGGTCAAGATTGCGGGCTGCCAGGCGTCCAGGTAGCTGGCCAGGTAGGGGTTGGTGCGGTCGGCGGCCATCAGGTACTGCGTCAGGTCGTTGGTACCCAGGGAAGTGAAGTCTACAATCTGGTAGAGCGGGTCGGCTAGGAATGCCAGTGCGGGCACCTCGATCATGATGCCAGGGCTCATTCCGCGTTCGCGCACCAGGTCGGCGAACATCTGTGCCTCGTCCAGCGTGGACACCATCGGGGCCATGACTCGCAGTGGTTCCTTGCGGCCGGCGGAAACTTCGGCAAGCGCATCTAGCTGGTGCAGCAGCACTTCTTTCTTACGCAAAATAGTGCGCAGCCCGCGCACCCCTAACGCCGGATTTTCCTCGGGCTGAGTGCCCGCCCACACCACCGGCTTATCCGAGCCGGCATCCAGGGTGCGGGCAATGAATCGCTTGTCGGGGAACACGTCGATGACCGACTTGTAGGCGCGAATTTGGGCATCCAGATTGGGTTCGTTGCGGGTTCCCAGGAAGGTGAGCTCTGTGCGCAGCAGGCCCACTCCGTCGGCACCCATCTTGCGGGCCTGTAACGCCTGCATCCGGTCTTGCACGTTCCCGTACAGGTAGATGCGGATTCCATCCTTGGTGCAGGCTGGTCCTTCCCAGTTATCTTCAGCCTGGTGGCGGGCCTCGTCGAGGGCGATGATCGACCTGGCATGGCCCGCATCAGGATTGATGGTGATGTGCCCGTTAGCGCCATCTACCAGGGCAAGTTCGCCATCCTCGACGTTGTCTATACCCTTGGCAGAAATGATGCAGGGAATCCCCAGCTGGCGGGAAACAATAACGAAGTGCGAAGTGGGACCGCCGCCGCGACACACCAGCGCCTTGACGTATTTCGGGTCCAGCGCGCCCGCATCGGCCGGGGCCAGATCGTCGCAAAAGAGGATCGTGGGCTTATCAAGTTCCGGCAGCGCGCCCTCGGGCATACCGTGAATCTCGGCAACCACGCGGTCGCGCACGTCAATCAGATCGGTGACGCGTTCGGCTAGCGTGTCCCCGGCAGCCACGAATTTGCGGGCAATATCTGCGATCGTCTGGGTGGCGGCAGAATCCGCCGGAGTGCCGGCCTGAATCAGTTTTGTAGTGGCGCTGCGCCAGGCAGGATCAGTAGCCATTGCAGCGGCCACGCGCAACAGGTCCGAGGACGATCCCACCGATTTTTCCGCCCTCGAAAGGAGGCGGGCAGTAACGTTGTCAGCGGCCTCAACGAATCGTTCGACTTCGTGGTCGCGCAATTCTTTAGGAACCGTCTGTGAGTCCAGCGAAATGGGTTGCGGACGCACCACCCACCGTACGGGCGCGAAAGCTGCTCCCGTAACAACGGGGATGCCTCGAGCATTAATGCGAGCATCCATGTGTCCTCCTTGGCCGGCAGATAACCCCATAATGCCGCGTTAAACGCTCCTGTAGTGGAAGTATCGCTGTGAGAGCGGCCACCTGTGGGGATAAAATGGGCCCCGGAACGCAAAAAGCAAGGAATCGCGGCGAAAGTCCTAAAAAGTGTTACTTTGGCCGCGACTTAGGCACAAAGTTTCTCACTCAGTGCTTACTGTGTACCCTGTTGGAGACGCCAGAAAATCTAACGTACAGATAAGGAGATAGCTTGTTCAGCAAGACCGTGAAAGTAGGTTCTTCCGTTGGTCTACACGCCCGCCCGGCAGCCAAGGTTGCCCAGGCCGCGGCTGACTTCGCCGAGCCTGTAACGATCCGTTCTGAAAAGGGCGAACCCGTAGACGCCTCTTCCGTAATGATGCTAATGACCTTGGCAGCAGGTCAGGGCGACACTCTGATTGTCGAATCTGAAAACGAAGCTGCTGTGCGGGCCGTTTCTTACGTGCTGGGCAAAGACCTAGACATCTAAGTATTCCCCAAAAATTGCCTTAGTCGGGACGGCCGGAAATAACCGGTTTGTCCTGACGCGCGCATCGGTCCCGTACGTGAGACCCTGATTACATGACGCGTAGGAGGCAGATCTACCCTGTAGCCCCGGACGTATTGGTCCCGGTGCTCGACTTAATCCGCAAGAACAACCAAGTGCCCACCGCATTCCCACAGGGGGCAACCCAGGAAGCACAACAAAGTGCCGAACGCTGGCAGCAGTGGGAGCGCCAGTTGCACCCGCAAGTTAGTGTCGCGGCAGCTGGGGGTGGCGCACAGGCAGAAAAGCCCTGGCAGGTAGTGCCCTTGCAAGTTGGCGACGGTAGTGCGATCCCTGCCGACTATCCGCCCACGTACCCGCGTCTAGATGGCACGGCTATCCCCCTGGTCACCATCGACCCACCCGAATCTAAAGACCTGGACCAGGCCATCGCTATCGCCAAAGTTTCTGATCTGCCCGAAGAGGCATTGGCCGGCCAGCACGAGGTTCCCGAACACGTGACCCAGTTGCGGCACCAGGACGCTCCCGCGAAGGCCAAATATCTGCTTGCCTATTCGATCGCAGCGCTGTCCTGCTTCGTGGAGCCCGGCTCGGAACTGGACGCCGAGGTGCATGCGCGCGGCAACACGCTGTATTTCCCAGACGGTTCTGTTCCCCTGCACCCGCGTGAGCTGTCCGCAGGAGCCGCATCCTTGCTACCCGGGCAGGTGACGCCCTCGTTCCTGTGGCGCATTGCCCTGGACGAAGAGGGGCAGGTTGTCTCTTGGCGGGTCGATCTGGCGGCCGTAATTTCGCGTGCGCAACTGGACTACCAGCAGGTGCAAGACGCGGTGGACGGGAAGGGGAAGTTGCCGCCGGCGGCTGATCCTGCCCTGCCCGCTCTGCTGCAGGAATTGGGATTGCTGCGCATTGAGCGCGAACAGGATCGGGGCGGAGTATCGCTGCCGCTGCCCGAACAAGAGGTAGAAAAACTTAGAGGCGGATACCAGCTGCGCTTCCGGGCCTCGCTCCCCGTCGAAAACTGGAATGCCCACATGTCCCTGCTTACAGGGATGTGTGCTGCAGCCGGGATGCGGCGCCTGGGGGTAGGGGTGGTGTGCACACTGCCGCCCGCAAAGAACGAGGACGTAGCCCGCCTTCGCCGCGCCGCCAGGGCGCTGGGGGTTTCCTGGCCGCTGGAAATGTCATACCCGCAGCTAGTGCCCACTTTGGACGAGGCCAATCCAGCGCACAACGCTTTCATGGATCGGGCTGCATCGCTGTTCCGAGGCTCCGGCTACCTGGTGTACGGGCCGGCAATTGGCGGGCGCGATCCGATAGGCGAACTGTTCCCGGTACAGGACCGGCGCGTGGTCCATTCGGCCATTGCTGCCGAATATGCGCACTCGACCGCCCCGCTGCGGCGCCTAGTCGACCGCTTCTCGCTAGAACTGGCGTGGGCTGACACGCGGCGGCAGGATGCCGGCGGGGGAGCAGCAGAAGAATTCATTCCAGGTTGGGTACTGGACGCATTGCCGCAGCTTCCCTCGGAAATGGGGAAGGCACGCCAGGCCGGGGCAAAGAACGAAAAGGAAGTCATTGCCGCCATGGAGGCCCTCACCCTTTCCGGGCACGAGGGCGAAACATACAGCGGGGTAATCCTAGACGCTAAAGAACACAGCGGACACATCATGCTTTCAGATCCCGCGATCATGGCCCCCGTCGAGGGCGAAGACCTGCCCGTTGGGGAACGGGTTGAAGTGGATCTTACCAAGGCTGACCTGGAAAAACGGCAGGTTGCTTTCGCTCTCGCACGGGCGGCATGAAGGTAATAAAAAGAGGCCCACCCCAAAGGGTGAGCCTCTTTTAGTCTTGTAGTCGCAGTACTACTTGGTGGCTGCGCGCAGGAACCAAGCCTGCTGTTCGAGTCCGGAAACGACACCAATCAGTAGGTCGCCAGTGATGGGGTCTGCTTCGTCGGCCTCGGATAGGTTCTGGCGAATCTTGTCGCATACGGTCTGTACGCGCTCGGCCATTACCTCGTAAGTCTTGTCTACGGGCAGGTCGCCAGCCTCTAGCTCGTCTAGAGTCGAGGTCTTAGCAACGGTGGATTCGCGTCCATCCGGGTTGCCGCCAATAGTGGCTAGGCGTTCTGCAACTTCGTCAGCGTTGTTGCGGACCAGGTCGACGACCTCGTCAAGCGCCAGGTGCAGTGCGCGGAAACGCGGGCCTTTGATGTTCCAGTGTGCCTGCTTTGCCTGCAGTTCCAACGAAATCAGATCAACCAGAGTCTGCTGCAGGGTGTCGCCTACGATTCCTTCAACCTTGACCATGTGCTTTCCTTTCCGGCCGCATTACGCGAGCCTAAATTCTTGTTCGTAGGCGTCGCCATTATTTCTAGCGCGCCCCAAACATACATACTTACCCTAACACCTAATCTGGAATTAGTCCAGAAAATGCCTACAATCGGCACAGTGCTGCCAATACGTAAAACGTGTGTGGGAGCGGGGAAACGCAGAAAAACTGGTGTGGATGCGGCAGAATTGAACCATGGCTGAATTTAGCGAGCACGCAATCTGCTGGCAACTCTACCCGCTAGGAGCACTGGGGGCGCCCAAACTAAATCCCGAAATAGAGGTGCCAGAAAAAGGCCCTTTCCGGCCCGTGCGCACGCTCGCGGATTTGGGGACGTGGGTAGATCATGCTCGCCGGTTGGGGGCAAACGCCATTTTGTTGGGGCCCATTTTCCAGTCCTACTCGCACGGATACGACACCATCGACTACTTCCGCATCGATTCACGCCTAGGCACAATGGAGGACTTTTCTGCTTTTATCGAGTACGCTCACCGGCAAGGGATGGCGGTATTAGCTGACGGGGTGTTCAACCACGTTTCGCCCTACTGCCCGCAAATGCGCGACGTGGTGCAGCGGGGCCCGCAATCGCCATACGCAGACTTTTTCCGGGCAGAGTTTACCGACTGGCATCCCGGGCGACTGCCCGCCTACGACACTTTTGAAGGCCATGCCGGCTTGGCCGCCCTCAACCACGGAAACACCCAGGTGCGCGCCTTGATCGGCAAAGTAATGGACTACTGGAGTGGACGGGGACTAGACGGGTGGCGCCTAGACGCCGCATACGCGGTAGACCCACAACTGTGGGCGCAGATCCTGCCGCCGCTCCGTCGGAAGTATCCGCATCTGTGGGTGTTCGGCGAGGTAATCCACGGCGACTATCCGCAGCTGGTCGCGCAGGCGGGGTGGGATTCACTAACCCAGTATGAATTGTGGAAGTCCATCTGGTCTTCGCTAAGCGACCACAACTTTTATGAATTGCAGTGGAACCTAACTCGTCACCTGGAATTTTGTGAACATTTTTGGCCGCAAACCTTCCTTTCAAACCACGACGTGACCAGAATCGCCTCCCGGCTAACTCCTGGGCAGGTGGGGCAGGCAGCAGCAATACTGCTGACTCTGCCAGGGGTGCCATCGATCTATTACGGCGACGAACTGGGGTACCAGGGCGTAAAAGAGGAACGGGCAGGCGGGGATGACGCGATCCGGCCGAGTCTGCCTGCCACGGCCGGCGTTACTACTGATCGGCAAAAGAAATTTTGGCACTACTATGCCTCCCTCATAGCACTGCGTCGTCGCCACCCGTGGCTGGCGCACGCAAAAATCGAAGTGACTCATATTGAAAACGAAGTAATCTCCTACCGGGCCAGCGCCGCGGATGGGAGCGGTGAATTGCTGGTTGTGTGCAACAACTCAGAGGAAACAATTGGGGCCGGGCATCCCGCACTCGCGGAAATCGGGCATCCAGAGTTGGCTGATTCTTTCCAAAATGGGGAAATTTCTTCAGGAACATTTGGTGTCTTCGCGCCAAAACATGAAAGAATGGGCGCGTGATACGCGGCGACGGCAATCTGAGCCATTCTTTGGATCCCCACGATGACCCTGCACCACAAGATCAGTGCGGCGTATTCGGAGTTTGGGCTCCAGAAGAGGACGTTTCTAGGTTAACTTATTTCGGCATCTACGCCCTGCAGCACCGCGGCCAGCAATCGGCCGGTATCGCCACCTCGAATGGCGAAAAGATCCTGGTGTACAAGGATTTGGGGCTAGTCAGCCAGGTATTTAACGACCAGGCTCTAGAAGGGCTGAAGGGGCATGCGGCCATTGGGCACGCGCGTTACGCCACCACTGGGGCGGACGTGTGGGAAAACGCTCAGCCTACGCTTGGCCCCTCTGGCACGGGCACGCTCGCCCTGGCCCATAACGGCAACCTGACGAACACGAAGCAGCTACGCGAGATCGTAATGAACAAGCTGGGATCGCGTGGAGAGGTAGCTCGGGGTGCTTCTACAGACACCGCGCTTATCAACGCGCTGTTAGGCTCAGGTGACAAACTTTCGCAGATCGGGTGGGAATTGCCCGAGGGCGGCATAGAGGGGGCGCGCATCAAGGGCGCAAACGACACCTTTGTAGGCGAGGCGCCAGCGCCGCTGATTGAATCTGCACTCCGCGTCCTGCCTCATCTGAAGGGTGCCTTCTCGCTCGTGTTCATGGACGAGCAACACCTGTACGCCGCCCGTGACCCGCACGGGGTGCGTCCGTTTGTGCTGGGCCGGCTACCGCATGGGTGGGCCCTGGCATCGGAAACCGCCGCCCTCGACATTGTGGGCGCTACCGTGGTTCGCGAAATAGAGCCCGGCGAATTGATCTCGATCGACCACTCGGGGGTGCGGTCCTACCGTTTTGCGAAGTCCACTCCGAACGTGTGCGCCTTCGAATACGTGTACCTGGCCCGTCCTGACACTCGCATCGGAGGTCGGTCCATCATCCAGTCCCGCCGCGAAATGGGGGCGGCACTAGCCAAGGAACACCCGGTAGAGGCCGACTTGGTTATGGCAACCCCGGACTCGGGCACGCCCGCTGCCATTGGGTATGCCGAAGAAAGCGGTATCCCGTTCCAGCAAGGCCTGGTCAAGAACGCGTATGTGGGCCGCACATTCATTCAGCCCACCCAGATCATGCGTCAGCGCGGCATTCGGCTGAAACTGAATCCGATCCGCGAAATTATTGAGGGCAAGCGCTTGATCGTGGTAGATGACTCGATTGTGCGCGGCAATACGCAGCGGCAGGTCGTGTCCATGTTGCGCGAGGCCGGCGCTGCCGAAGTGCACGTGCGCATCTCTTCCCCGCCCGTGCTGTGGCCCTGTTTCTTCGGCATCGACTTTGCTACTCGCGCCGAACTGATTGCCGCATCTATGAATACTGATCAGATTTGCGAGTCTATTCAGGCCGATTCGCTTGGTTACCTGAGTATTGACGGCATGGTCAAGGCTTCCGGGCAGGATCCTTCCACCCTGTGCATGGCCTGCTTCAATGGGGACTACCCAATTTCCATCCCCGCGGGCACCCCTGTCCCCGGCGGTAAGGGCGCGGTTACCAGCCAGCAGGTCTGGGCCGAATAATCTAAGAAAGGGCACTCATGTCTGAAGAAATCACCTACGCTTCTGCGGGAGTTGACACCGCTGCTGGCGACCAGGCCGTAGAACTGATGAAGGAGGCCGTTTCGCGCACCTTCACCCCGCAGGTGGTTGGCGGTATCGGCGGTTTCGCCGGTATGGTCGACGCTTCTGCCCTGGCAGGTATGAAGAAGCCGTACCTGACCACGTCTACTGACGGGGTAGGCACGAAGATCGCTATTGCGCAGGCCCTGGATATTCACGACACGATCGGCCAGGACCTGGTCGGCATGGTGGTAGACGATATTGCGGTAGTGGGGGCACGCCCTCTTCTGATGACTGACTACATTGCTTGCGGGCATGTGCAGCCGCAGCGCATCGCAGACATTGTGCGTGGGGTAGCCGAGGCATGTGCCGCCGTTGACACTCCGTTGCTGGGTGGGGAAACCGCCGAGCATCCTGGGATGATGGGTGCCGACGATTACGACATTGCTGGGGCTGCGACGGGTGTTGTCGAGGCCGACCAGATGCTTGGTGCCGACCGTGTTCGCGAATCGGACGTGCTGGTTGGGCTTGCCGCTTCCGGGCTGCACTCGAACGGGTACTCGCTAGTCAGGCGCGTGCTCGAGGTTTCTAAGGCCGATCTGCACGCGCAGGTGGCACAATTCGGGCGCACGTTAGGCGAGGAATTGTTAGAACCCACTCGCCTCTACTCGCGCCTCTGCCTGCAGATTAAGGACGAGGTCGGCGTCGAAGGCCTGCACGCTCTGTCCCACGTGACCGGCGGTGGTCTGGCAGCAAATCTGGCCCGCGTCCTGCCGCTAGAGTTGGGAGCCGTTGTAGACCGCGGTTCTTGGAAGGTGCCTGCAGTTTTTGACTGGGTGCGCACTCAGGGCAATGTTTCCTGGGACGATCTAGAAATGACATTGAACTTGGGCATCGGCATGGTTGCTGTGTGCGCTCCAGACAGCGTGGATGCCGTGCGCGAATGCGCCCGCCAGGCGGGCTGCGAGTCTGCAATTCTGGGTCAGGTTGAATCCGATCCTACCGCTACCGGACGCGTCATCTCTGAAGCGAAAGGCGTAAAGGGCGGCAAGGTAGTGCTAACTGGTAGCTACGCCCTCGCCTGATTGGCAACGTATGCGGCTGCCATTGGCCGATGCTTCTAGCAGGCGACGCGGAATGTGGAACTTTAGGGCTTAAACGTTTTGGTGGCCCGACCTAACAGGTCGGGCCACCAAAAAATACTAATCAGCGGTGTGCCGATGCCCAGTCTTCCCAGTCATCAGCGTCGTCGTCAGCATACATATCTGCGTACTTATCGGCGTATTTTGCGTACGGATCATCCTCGTACGACCCTTGGTCGTCCGTATCAATGGTCTCGCCACGTTGAGCCGCAAGTTCGCGCTGCAATGCCGCGTAATCTGTATCAGTGCTGAAATACTTCAGCTTACGTGCAACCTTACGCTGTTTCGCCTTCTGACGGCCGCGCCCCATGGGGTCGACCCCCTCTATTCTTCTCGTCGGGAAGGCACAAACGTGCGTCCCGGATGTTCAACTTAAATGTTTCGTGTCTATAGGGTACAACTTCGTTGCACCCTTACGCTAACCATATGCTTGTGGCGAACCCATGTTCGCGTAAAGAAATGGTTAGTTTCGCTTGGCAAAATAGGCAATTCCCAAAGCGGTAATTAGGGCTCCAGCTGCACCGGCAATTGTGCCGATAGCCTTCGTGTCGCCAGCCTGAGCAGCCTCGAAAAGTGATTGTGCTTTCACTTTTGCTTCCTGGCCCTTGACTTTGGCGCTCTCTTTGAACTCCTGGCTCTTTACCTTGGCAGTGTCCTTAAATTCCTGGACCTTCACCTTGGGGTCGAGCTGGGCTGCCAGCTGATCCACAGTGTCCTGCATATCCTGGCGAGCACGCCGCAGTTCTTCTTCGATCTGTTCGGGGGTGCGATTGTCGCTCACTTGCCTAGTCCCTTCTGTGCTCCGGTCTTAGCCGCGTCGATAGATTGTTTGAAACCCTTTTGTGGATCCGGCTTGTCCTTGGTGCCCTTCTTCAGTTGAGAGAGGCCGACCAGCGCCAGAATAAGAATAATAACTAGCAGCACACCGGCCACGATCAGGCAAGATGCCCACATAGGCAGTGCTACGCCAATGCCGTATATGGCTGCCCACAGCAAAATGCCGAGCATGTAAAGGGCTAGTACGCCTGCAACTGCTAGCAGTGCGCCACCGGTGCCGCACTTCTTGGCCATGACAGTGGCCTTGGCTTTAGCCAGGTCGATTTCGCCTTGCACAAGAGTGTGCACCTGGTCAGATAGCTTCGAAAATAGTTCCCCCAACGAAGATCCGGACTGAGTGCGGATAGGTTTAGCTGTGTTGGTTGGGGCGGCGGTGCTGCCTGCATTCGCCTTTGGGTCTACGGAAGGACTAGTCACATTGGCCTCCTAGGCTTACTGTACGTACTGGCATCATTTTGCCACTATTTAAGAAAGTTATCGCCTTTTGCATGTTTTTTGTGAGCTTATGGCCTGGGAAGGTACCCCCCTATTCTTCGGTGATTGCGTCCAGGATGGGCTTGCGAGAAGCGCTGGCGGCAGGGATTATTGCCGCGATGATGCCAACCAGGATAGAGCCGACGGCCAGGATCGCGATGGTTGGCCACGGAATAGAAATGGTGTTGATCCCAGAAGAACCCAAATACTTCAGCAGCGCCCACCCCAGGTAGCAACCGGTAATGATGCCGGTGAGTGCGCCGAAGATGGTGATCAGCACCGACTCGATGGTGATGGTTCCGGCAATACCTAGCCGGGACATGCCCACCGCCCTCATCAGGCCAATCTCGCGGGTGCGTTCCGAAACGGAAAGCGACAGGGTGTTGATGATTCCCAAGATCGCGATGACGATGGACAGGCCAAGCAGGCCATACAAGATGCCCATGGTCTGGTTAATTCCAGCTTCGGTGGCCGAATCCAGTTCGGCAGGAGTCATGACCTCGAAAGTGTAAGTCTTCTTCAGAATGTCCTGCACGTCCTTCTGGATACGCTCAACTTGTTTGTGATCCTTCGGATCGTTCACCCGCAAGAACGCGTTGCCGGAAACGGTTTGGGAAAGACCAATGTTGTCGGCCTCGGCAGGGCTGACCAGTCCGGTAGTGCGAAGAACTGCGGAATCGTAGCGGGCAACCACCGTCAATTCGCGCGGCGTGCCGCTACTGCCAATCACGTGGACCTTGGTGCCCACCTTCATGTCCTTGTCGGCGCTATCCGAGAGCGCAATCTTGCCTTCGCCCAGGTTGGCGATCTTGCCGGCGGTGACTGCCAGATTCAAGTCTTTAGCCATGGCATCTGCGTCGAATCTACCGAGCAACAAGGGGGAAGCATCCTGCGCAGTTTGCTTTGGCCCATAGCCGGCAGCAACGCCCATCTGGAGCGAATCGTTTAGCGACTTGACGCCCTCGACCTGCAGAATCTTATCCTTCACAGGCTTGGTCAGGGCAGTGGGTTTTACGCCCTCGATAGTGCGCACTATCAGCGACGCCTTCAGTTCATTTTTCATCTGATCCGCGGTCGAATCGCGCACCGAGGACGCCAACGTGGACCCGGCCGAAACCAGGGCCATGCCAATCAGTAGTGCACCGGCAGTGGAAGCGATGCGGCGCGGAGATCGCAGCACATTGCGCAGGCCAAGGCGTCCGTGTGGCCGGAAGATTCGCAGCGGCCAAGCCAGCAGCCACGCGATCGGCCTAGCAAGAATAGGCAGCAACGCGATGATTCCAAACAGCAGGGCTGCTGCCCCAACGCCCAGCATGATGCCGGGCTGGCTGAAAGTGACCTTGCCGGTGGCAGCCGTCCAGGTCAGGAACAAACCGGCGGCGGTAAGAATGACGCCAACAATAGTGCGCAAAGTGAGGGGCTTTTCGTTTGCGCCCTCGGCGGTGCGCATTGCCTCGATAGGCGCAATGGAAGCCGCATGCCGAGCAGGCAATAGTGCACCCAGAACGGTGACGACGGTGCCGATGGCCATCGAGAGCAAGATGATGCCCAGCGACATGGCTCCTCCGACCTTGAGAGGCAGCCCGGCGGCGGAGATTAGTGCTCCCATAGCTGCCAGCAAGCCGGCGCCCAAAGCAACACCAATGATGGAGCCAATCAGGCCGATTACTACCGACTCGAGCGCTACGGAAAGGAAGATCTGGCCCGACGAAACCCCGACCGCCCTCATCAGGGCAAATTCCTTGGTACGGGCCTTCACCGACATCTGGAAAGTATTGCCAATGATGAAGGTGCCAACAAACAGGGCAAGAAGGACGAACACGAGCAGGAAGGTATTGACGAAACCGAGGACCTGGTCGATGGTCTTGTTGTCCTCGTCTGCCAGCTTCGAGGCCGTCATCGCCTCGGTGCCGCGGTCCAGAACCTTATTGATGTTGTGGACTACCGCCGTAGTGCTGGCGCCCTTATTTTTGCTGACCGACAGGTACATGGATTTGCCGGAAGCACCCAGTAGTGATCTGGCTTGCTCGGGATTCATGTAGACGATCTGGTAGGCCTGAATATCTATGGGCAGCTTGTAAAAACCGCTGACGGTGAAGTCTAAGGGAGTGCCCTCGACGACAAACTTCACCTTGTCGCCGATCTTGACTCCTAGCTTTTTCGCGTCCTTGTGGGGGATAGCTACCTGATTCTTAGCCGGGGCCTTCCCACTTACCAGTTTGGGGCCACCGGGGCCGGGCTCTACCACCTGGGCGGTGGCCGTACCGGCAGTCCGTAGCGGAGTGCCGTCCTGCTTCATGAGCACCGCAATGGAAACGTAGTAGGGGCGCACCTCGGATACGCCCTGCACTTTTTGCACCTTTTCCTGCAGGTCAAGGGGGACTTGATCGCGCATGGTCAGCGGGGAGGAGGAGCTAGAGATCTTCGGTCCAACCACGTAGATGTCCGCCGTACGCGAGGAAGCGGTAAGCGACTTGAAGTTGGAATCGAGCACCTGCCGCAGGGATAGGGTGCCCGAGAGGAAGGCGATGCCCAGGGCAACCGCCAACATGGTTAGTAGAAAGCGGCCAAAGTGGGCCTTAATTCCGCGCAGAGTTACTTTCAGCATCACTTATTCTTCCGGCGAGCGCGCGGGGGAAATACCAGAGGGATCTCTCCGGAGGGCGGGGTCGGTTCCGGGGGAGCGTCAAACCCGCGCGAAGACACATGTGAGCCATGACGGACAGGAGCGGTAGGTACCTGCTGCGGCTCCTCGGGCTGAACCTGAGCATCTTCTTTTTCCACCAGGGCAGGAGTGGCCGGACTAGAACCGGCAGATTCGCGGCTAGGCGGTGTTGAATCGGCGGGGGCAGCCTGCCGACCAGGCTCGCTCTTTGCAGAGGAATCGGCCTTCGCCTCGGCGGAATTGAGCTCGCGCAAAGCGTCTAATACCGAATCGGGGTTCGGGTCATCGAGCTGGGCAACCACCTTGCCGTCCACCAGGAATAGCACCCGGTCTGCGTAGGCGGCCGCATCGGGTTCGTGCGTCACCATTACTACCGTCTGTCCGAAGGAGTCGACGGCCCCGCGCAGGCGATCTAGTACTTGCCGGGTCGAGGTCGAATCTAGGTTTCCGGTGGGTTCGTCGGCAAAGACCACCGCAGGTTCCCCAACCAGGGCGCGGGCACAAGCCACCCTTTGCTGCTGACCACCGGACAGTTCGGCGGGCCGGTGCGCCAGGCGTTCGCGGAGCCCCATCTGATCGACTACCGTGTTGAAACGTTCCGGATCGAGCTTGCGGTGGGCCACGTCTGCCGGCAGCGTGATGTTCTCTTCGGCGCTGAGCGTGGGAATTAGGTTGAAGGACTGGAAGATGAAGCCGATGCGGTCGCGGCGTAGCTTCGTGAGTCGGGATTGGCTCATGCTAGTGACCTCGATGTTGTCAAGCATGATCTTCCCGCCGGTGGTGCGGTCTAGGCCAGCCAAGCAGTGCATAAGAGTGGATTTACCAGAACCGGACGGGCCCATGATGGCCGTAAACCGCCCCCGTTCGATCTGCACATCAACGTGGTCTAAGGCCGTCACCTTGTTGGAACCTCGACCGTAGACCTTGGTCAGATCGCTGGCTTCGATCACCGCGTCCTGAACAGGTTGGAGTGGTCGCAAAATAGGGTTTGAAAAAGAAGGCTCACTGGTGGTTTTTCCCATAGAACGAACCTATCAAGGATGCCTAAAGGCTGCCCTTTCAAAGCGCTAGCAGCGAACACGCCAATTAGTGCCGCTAGCGGTGGCGAAGTCTGAAGGTAGAGGCCGGACGTGCAGCCTAAGGCTCGGCCCAGCCTTGGCAGATACTAAATAATGCAGGAGTGACTGGTTGGGAGGGGGTGCACTTTTTGCTCTGGCAGTGAGAAAGTGTGCGTACTTGGCAGATAATTTGCACATTTTTGCCAACAGTTTCCGGGTGGGGTGGCCTGTGCTAGCTTCGAAAAATAGCCAATGTTCTCAATGACGAGGAGTAGCGCAATGAAGCGCAGGTTTGCAATATCAAAAGCTTTGCTGGCGGCGGCAGCTGCCGGCGCTGTAGGGCTGGCGGGAATGGCGCCGGCTTTAGCTGCAGAATTGCCCTCGAAAAAGGCGGTGGACGCCGACGCTTGTGCGCAGTTCGTGCAGCGGCCACAGATTCTAAAATCGGACACCCGCCCAGACGGCACCCCAATCCCGGAGCAGGATCCTCAGGGAGCAACCCCCGTGGTGTTCGTGCACGGTTGGGTCTCTAAGATTGCTCACGACGAAGGGCGGGAAGGCTACTTTTCGCATTACGTAGCCTCGCGAGCCAACGGCCATGCGGGCACTCTACTGGCGAAGGGCGATATTCACTCTTCGATGATCGGGCTGGTACAGCAGGTTCCGGGCGCGCAGCCTTACACTTTCGACTACTCGCAGGTGGGTTCGCACTGGGTGACAGATCCGCAAATTGGCGCCAAGCTGGCTAATGGGCTTTCGTGCCTGGCAAAGCAGTACGGCAAGCCGGCGGTAGTGGTCACACACTCGATGGGTGGGCTGGCGATTCGTGAGGCGCTCGGCAAAATGGATCCGACAGCCGCCCAAGAAGCGGTGAGCGACGTGGTTGCTATTGCCCCACCCAACAAGGGTTCCGATATTGCGGGCACCTTGAATGAAACTATCGAGGGCGCCAGCGACGCGCCGCTGATTGGTTTGCCCGTGCGCTTGGCTGATCGAATCCTGAAGGGGTGCGCAGCCAAGATGGACGAAAAGAATGAAGGCTGTATTGGCGTGCCAGTGGTGGATGCATTCCGCGGTTGGGGTGGGCAGGCGCTGCGCCCAGACTCACCTGAACTGGCAGCATTGCCGCAGATCCCGCAGGGTATTCACGTGACTAACTTAGCCGGTGACATCCAGATTGGTGGGCTGTCGCTGTTCGGCAAAACTACGAAGCCGGTGGTGTCACTGGGGGACACGCTGGTAACTACAGAATCTGCTACGGCGGGTGCGGACGAAGCACAGGTGCAGACTTGCCGCTACGCCTTTGTTTCCACCTGGGGAGCCAAGGAGGACTTTGATCGGCTGAAGCTGCTGTCAAAGGGCGATTCGGTTGAACGACCCGCAACAATTTTCGACACCCCTTGCGCCCATGAGGCTTTGCTGCGCGAAGTCAACACGAACGAGGCGGTAGTGAAGGTGGTGCGCGAGCGCGCTGCCCAGCAGGTACAGGAGGCAGCTGGTGAGCAGTAGAACCCGCAACCTAATCCTGGCCGGCATTGGGGTGGTACTGGCGGTGGTAGTGATTGGCCTGGCCGCGAGCTTGTGGACGTACAAGGAAGCGACTCCGAAGGCAGCATCGGACACCATCCCAAGTGCCACTGTTCCGCAAAAGCAGGCGGGCCAGAAGGATCCGGCCGCGGAAGCGAAAGTGAAGACGCCAACGCCTACGCCTACTCCCACCAAGGAAGCGCCTGCCAAGGTGGAACGTTCTAAGGAAGAGGTCGAAGAGGCCGTAAAGACGGTTACCGACGCTCCGAAGGACCCGGATCAGGCGGTGTCGGCGAACACCAAGGAGTTCTATGGGGTGGACCTTTCGGAGGTCTTCCCGAAGGGCACCAAGGTGGACGTGGACAAGAGCACCTGGACTGATGTGGACGAGACGACGGCGATGGTGCTTACAACAATCACCCGCCCCGGCCAGCAGGCAGAGAAGTACACTGCGGTACTTGGCAAGTCCAACGGAAAGTGGACGTTGCTTGGCACTCTGCCTTTTGAAGAGGGCGACGCCGGCGCTGACACGCAAAGCGAGTAGGCCGGCCCGAAAACCCCGGGCATTTTTCCAGCCCGGTAATTGAAAGAAAGGACAATGGTGTTCAAACATTTCAGAAAGGTATCTGCGGTGGCGGCTGTGAGCGCGCTGGCTGCAGCGGGGATGGCGGGGACAGCCCTTGCCACTCCCCAGACGCAGGAGGAGCCGGACGTAAATGCGTGTTCGGCGTTCTTGGATCATCCCCCGATTTTGGATTCCGACCATACGGATTCTGACCAGCCGATTGTGCGCGATGGCGTGGGGAAGATCCCCGTGGTGTTGGTGCATGGGTGGACTGCTCGGGGCCATCATGCCGACGAGGGCGGCAGCCAGTTCTCGTTGAAGATCGACCGGGAGGCCAACGGTATTGGCGGGGAATTGCTGGCGAAGAGCGAGATCAAGTCTTCGTTCATCGGCAAACTGCAGCAGGACCCGAACGTGGAAGTGTTCATGTTCAACTACGAACCGGTGTCCACGCACTGGGTGACTGACCCGCAGATTGGCGACAGGTTGGCCAAGGGGCTTGAATGCGTGACTGATACTTTCGGCAAGAAGGCCGTGGTAGTGGGCCATTCGATGGGTGGCTTGGCGCTCCGCGAAGCAATGGCGAAGGTAGACCAGGACGGCAAGCCGATTTCTGCTCGGGTCGGCCAGGCGATCACCTTTGGCACTCCTAACACGGGCGTGCCGCTCGCATCGGTAGCTTTCGATGCGGTCGATGGAGCGATGCTGGTTCCGGGGCTGAACATTCCCGTTGGACTTACAAAACTGCTGCTGAAGCAGTGTTCGGCGATGGCAGATAAGACCGGACAGTTCTGTTTCGGCATTGGTGGTCCGCCCGACGCCGCCTACAGTCAGGGCGCGCTGGCGATGCGTGACGATTCAGTCGAGATCAAGAATCTTCCTGCCTGGCCCGAGGGCGTGCCGTACACGGCATACGCGGGCGACGTGCAGGTTGGCGGCTTCACCCTGTTTGGGAAAACCTCGAAGCGACTGATCGAGATGGGCGACTACGCGGTGCCGGTTGCTTCTGCAACGGATAACGCAGACGAGGTCGCAACCTCCAAGTGCGAGTATGGCATCGTTTCGAAGGCTTCCGTGAAAGAGGCCGGGCTTCGACTGCGGTCGGTGTTCACGGGAGATTCGGAGCGTCGGCCTACCGGGATGATTCTTCCCTACGTGCAGGGACACGAGTTCGCCTCACCCTGCTACCACAACAATTTGATGGCCGAGGTTGGTCTAACGAACAAAGCGTTGGCCAAGATTGACCAGGCTGCAACGCAGTTGGCTGCCGAAACTTCTCAGCCAGCGCAGGAAGAATAGCGAGTTGCCCCTGCCCTAAGCCTTGAGCGCCTCTTGGATTGCGTCCTCGAAGGAACAGGGCTTAGTGGTGGGGGCATAGCGATGGATTACCTGGCCGTCGCGTCCCACTAGGAATTTGGTGAAGTTCCATTTGATGGCGGCGAACATACCGCCCGTTTCGGTTTTCAGGTGTTCGAACAGCGGGTCGGTGTTGCGCCCGTTCACATCGATCTTTGCGAGCACGGGGAAGGAAACCCCGTAGTTTAGTTTGCAGAATTCCTGGATCTCGTCATTGGAACCGGGATCCTGATTGGCGAATTGGTTGCAGGGGAATCCCAGCACCACTAGCCCCTGGTCGGCATATTTTTCGTGTAGCTTCTGCAATTCTTCGAGCTGCGGAGTGAAACCACATTTAGAGGCAGTATTTACTATGAGCAACACTTTTCCCTGGTGCTGGGAAAGGTCATAGTTGCTGCCGTCGGCGGCTTTTACAGTGAAATCAAAAACTGACATTGTCCCATCTCCACTCGTTACGCTTTGCTACGCCCTTCACCCTAATACGCAAAGATTAGAAACAACTGGACGCCCGGGTGCATTAAGGAAGTGGGGGTGGGGTTTTTAAATGAGTTGAGCCCCGCCAGGGACCATGGCTCTAGAGTCCGGGGCAAAGCTCAACTAGTTGTTGCGCATAATATTCGCGCTGTACATGCGGGACTCTAGCTTCCTTCCCGCTTCCGTGCAGGTGTAGCGGAAGTGAGATCCACGCAGATTAAAAAATTATCAGAAAAGTCGCACAAAAGGAAAAATGTGGCCTGATGAGCCTCAGAAATTGGGTTTTGCTGGCCTGTTGTAATTGGGGTTTTAGCGGCCTACCGTGCCGGCGTTCCAACAGTAGGGGTGCCAGTGGCGACGGGCGTCGACGCCTTGGTCCAGCCCGAAGGAGCCCTGGATTATCCAGGCGACTACGTGGGGGCTGCCGACCTCGATGACGTGGGTGCAGCCGGGGCAGATGTATTCCTTCTCTGCCGCGGGTAGGCGTTGCACCCGATAGGTGTTGCCGCCACGCACCTGGGTGGTTGGGGTGGAGGCTAGGCGGCGTATCTGTAGAGGGCGCGCTTCTTGCGCCCACTTGTTAGTTCGCCTCTTGCGTCCCATCTGCTAACTTCCAAAAATTTGCCGTTGCATCCTGCAGCTCAAGGCTGATCCCGTTCGTGGGGTCGAAGCGTTCCGTGTGGGGGAACCTGCCTACCTTTGCCGGGTAGAACTCTACCAAGGATCCGTCTACTAGCAGCCGGTCGCCCGGTTCTACGTCTAGGTCGCGTCGCTTAGCCAGGGTGATCTTGCCGGCGGAGGTGAACTCTGCCTCCCACGCATGTACGCCCGCTAGCTCGTCTTGTGCTACCTCTTCCTGGCGCAGCTCGGTGAGCTTTTCGAAGGGAGCCAGGTAGGGGAAGGCGCCGTCGGGGCCTTCGGCTAGGGTGACGATGCGCGGGAAGGTTAGTGCGCCAGCCAGGCCGTCTTTAGCGACCTCTCCTAGAGGGCGAACCTTAGATTCGGGAGCCCACGCCATCATGGTGGGCACCCCGTCTAGGAGTGCAATTTTTGGCGAGAAGAAGTCTGGGCCGGAATCGGCTCTGCCAGCCTTGGTGGCCTGGAAGTGGGGTACTTCGCCGTCGAAATTGATGGTGCCCAAAGCCCAGCCGACGGAATCTTTGAAGGTGTCGCGCTGGCGCATGGAAATGAAGAATACCCATCGCTGCCCGAATCGGACTAGCTGCGGGAATTCCCAGTTGGGGGCTTCCAAGGCGCCGGGGGCGTCCGCAGCGCTGTAGAACACGCCCAGTTCGCGCCAGGAATCCAAATCGTTGGCATCGTAAATGACTACGCCTCCGCGTTCGCCAACCTGCCCACCTTGAATGGCGTAGCGGAAACCGTCGTGTACGAATACGCAGGGGGCGCCCAGCTTGGCGGCTTCAGCCTGCCGGTTTTCTACCTGCACAGGGGATTTGTCTGTGAATACCTTGGTGTCCGGGGTGCCGGTTGCGATGATGGGCTGGCAGATTCCGTTCGAGACGCCGCTTACGCCCGCGTAGACCAGTTTTACCGTGTCGCCCTCGGCAAGGGCGGTGCCGCCCCAGCAGCCGTTGTCATCGATGCCGTCTAGTTCGGGGCGCAGCGCTTCTGGCTCGTTGTGCCAGTGCAGCATGTCCCTAGAGGTGGCGTGTCCCCAGTGCACCTGTTCACGAATGGTGGAGTTGGGGTTGTGTTGAAAAAAGACGTGAGTAACGCCAGAAGCGCGGAATAATCCGGCGGGGTTAGACAACCAACCTTTTTCGGGACGGACGTGCAAAACGGGACGATGGGCGCTGAAATTCACCCTTTATGCGTAGCACATTTGTATGAGCTGAGCGAGCCAGAAGCCCACTTTAGGGCTGTTTTACGCCCCTTTTCACAAGCGCGCCCACGCCGCATCTGTTGCGGATCGCCCCGAGCCGCTGCCTGATTGTCCCAATTTGCTGCCCGCGCCAAAAGAAATGCCCCGCCTTGCGCTGGCCGAAAAATTCGGGGCAAAGCGGGGCTTCTTGTTGGTAGCGCCTACTTGAAGAGGGCGTTTACCTGCTTGTTTGCGCCCATCAACGATTCTAGGGGCTTGCTGCCGCCAACCACGGCGTCCATGGCTGGCTGCATGATCGTCTGAATCTGGTCCCACCTGGCGGTGACGGGCGAGGGGACCGTCCGGCCGTCCTCTTTCATATATGAAGAGTAGGCGGTGGCCGTATAGCCCATATCCGATACTGTACTGATTGCTTTCTTGGTGGATTCCTTCAGCGACGGGAAGACGACGCCCTGTGCGGCAACCAGGTTCTGACACTTGGGTGTGCCCATGAACCGGACCCACTTCCAGGCTTCTTCGGGGTGTTTCGTGCCCGCGAAGATGGAGTCGCCCACGCCGTTCATTACCGAGGCTCTGTATCCGGCCGGTCCGTATGGGCCGGGTGCTACGTCTACGCCCCATTTTTCCATCTTGGGTTTGATGTTGGCGTTCTGCCAGGCCCCCTCGATCAGGGTGGCGTACTTACCTGCGGCTAGCGATTCCACGGTCCCAACGCCCGAGGTAGCGGCTGGGAGGGAGGGCATGTATCCCTTCTTGATTAGTCCCTTCCACCAGGCGATAGTTTCCGTCAGTTTGGGGGAATCGTAGTTCCACTTGGTGATCCATTTGCCGGCCTCGTCCTTGTCGGCGTTGTAGCGCCACCCATTAGACAGGGCGTAGGTGGACCACTGCACCTGCCCGTAGCCGGCACCTGACTCGTTGTAGCCCATACCGTAGATCTCTACGTGCTTCGGGTCGAAACCTTTTTCGTCTCCGCGCACCCCGTTTTTGTCAATGCTCATGTGGGCGATGAACTTTTCGAAGGTACCCCCGTCCTTGGGATTCCAGCTGAGCTTCCACAGGTCTTCCGGGGTGTAGCCGGCCTGCTTTAGGTAGGTCTTGTTGTAAAACATGGCTTCGGTGTCCCAGTCCTTCGGTAGCCCGTAAAGGCCCTTGCCTTCCTTGCCTTGGAACAGCCCTGCCAGCCCGTCCTGGTATGCCGACATGTCTACGTGGTCGCGTTTGGCATATTTGGAGATATCCAGTATTTGCCCTAGTTGCTGGTACTTTGGCATCTGCTGGGTGTGGTTGATGAAGACGTCTGGGGCCGTCTCGGCCACCATGGACGCGGTGATCTGCGTCCAGTAGTCGTCCCATCCGTACTGGTTGATGCGAACGTCGATGTGGGGGTTTTCTTTTTCGAACGCCTTCTCGCATGCGGTGTATCCGGGTAGCTGGGCGCTGTCCCACAACCAGTAGTTGATGGTGGTCTTGCCTGCTTCTCCGACCTCGCCGGTGCTACACCCTGCTAGTAGCAGGGCGCTTATAGATCCAAGGGCGAGGGCGAGCATCCCTTTGCGTTTGTTTCTCACTTTTCCGCTCCTTCTACTTCAGGCCAGAGAAGCCGATGGAATTGACGATTCGCTTGCCCAGGATGGCAAAGAGGATCATGATGGGCACGGCCGCCAGCAGGGTGGCTGCCATGAGCGCAGACCAGTCGGGGGCTCCTTGCGGGGTTTGCGACCGGAAGATGCCGAGCGCCACGGTTAGCACGCGCACCTTTTCGTTTTGGCCTACTAGCAGTGGCCACAGGTAGTCGTTCCACTGGGTGATGAAAGTCAGCACGAACAGGGTGGTTATGGGTGCCTTTGCCATGGGAATAATGACCCGGAAGAAGGTGCCGATGCGCGAGGCCCCGTCTAGGAGGGCGGCCTCTTCAATTTCGCGCGGAATTCCAAGGAAGAATTGGCGCAGGAAGAAGATGGCGAAGGGAGTCATCAGCAGGGTGGGCAGCACGATCCCGGCGTAGGTGTTCAGCAGGCCCAGTTCCTTGATGAGGACGAAGTTGGGGATTGCCGTGAAGAATGACGGAATCATGAGCGCGGATAGGAAGAAGGTGAACACGATGTTTCGGCCCGGCCACTTCAGCCTTGAGAAGGCGTAGGCGGCCATTGCCGAGAAGAGTGTTTGCCCAACTGCTACGACGGTGGAGACCACGGCGGAGTTGCGCATGTAAATCCAGAAGTTGATTTGGGCGCCGGCGCCGCCTTGTGCCAGGTTTTCGTCTAGCGAGGTTAGGCCCAGTACTCGGCGGTAGGCGTCCAGAGTGGGGTTGTCTGGAATCAGGTTGTTTAGCGATCCGGTGATCTCGGAGTTTGGGGTTAGCGAGGTGCGTAGCATCCACAGGAACGGCAGGATGGTGATTGCCAGGATGATGATCAGGAATGCCCAGGCCAGGTAGTGGCCGATGCCGCGGCGAACCTTTGTGCCCTTGTTTTTCTTTGCGCCAATGTGTGCGGGCGCTGTTGCGGTTGTCATTTTTGCCCTCACAGTTCGTCGGATTCGCTGGCTCGCATGAGCTTCATCTGGATGAGTGCCACGGCTAGCAGCAGCACAAATAGGGCTACCGCTAGGGCGGATGCGTATCCGAAGTCCAGCTGTCCGAATGCTAGGTCGTAGATGTAGAAGTACAGCACGCGCGTGGCGTTGACCGGCCCGCCCTTGGTGGTGACCGAGATGGTGTCGAAGATCTGGAAGGAGCCAATCATGGTCACCACTAGCACCATTGCCATGACCGGGCGCAGTAGTGGCAGGGTGATCGAGAAGAATTTGCGGGTCTCGCTAGCCCCGTCCAGGGAGGCAGCTTCGTAAACTTGTGGGTTGATGGTTTGTAGTCCCGCAAACACTAGCAGGGCGGTGTATCCCATGTGGCGCCACACGTTGATGGCGGCGACGGTGGGGATGGCCCATTTTTCGTCGCCGAAGAAGGCGACCGGGTCTATGCCTACCCATTGCAGCAGCGAGTTCACGATGCCGATGTTGAAATCCATCATGAAATACCACAGCAGGGCTACGATCACGTTAGCTACGAAGTAGGGCAGCAGTGCCATACCGCGAATTACCGTGGACTTGGTCAGTTTGTGCAGCAGTACGGCCAATAGCACGGCAATGATTGTCTGGAATCCGATATTCAAGATCACGTAGTAGAAGGTGACCCAGAGGGCGTTCCAGAACAGTGGGTCAGAGAACATGCGGGCGTAGTTGGCGGTACCTACGAACTTTGGGGGAGTCAGCACGTGGTACTCGGTGAACGACCAGTACAGTCCTCGAATGGCTGGGACCAGGTAGAAGGCGATTAGGCCTATAGAGGCCGGCCCCAGGAACAGGAGGACGGTGCCCCACAGTCCTTTATTTGATTTGCGCCGCAATTTGGCGGGCGCTTTGGTTGATGACATGGCTTGCTTCCTAGTTCTTCTTTGAAACTTGCAAAAGCAGCGCGGATTCGGGAATCAGCGTTGGGATGGGAAGGCCGACTTGGCATAGCACGGCTCCAGGAATGGCTACGGCTTCGCCCTCGGGTGGCCACCATGCGGGGGCGCTCCGAAGGTCGAACACGGTTTGGGTGGGTCCTAGCAGGCGAACTTCGTATTCGCCCTCGGGGGCAAGTCCCGGCAAGGTGAGGGGCGCAAAGGGCGCACTTGCCGAGGTCGAAGTGCAGCTGAGCTCGAAGATGGCCTGCCCGTTCCCCACCACTCCGCGGCAGCTCAGTGCCGCATCGGGGTAGTCTGCGCGCACGGTTTTGCCGGAATGCAGCAGTCCCCGATGTTCCTTGTACACCTTGATCCAGGCGGCTAGCCGCTCCTTCTCGGTGGGCGTGGCCTTGCGCAGGTCCCATTCGATGCCCATGTGCTGGAAGAGGGCGGTAATCGCGCGGTAGTCGATCGAGTGCGCTCGCCCAGTAGTGTGCGAGGTGGTGGAGGCTACGTGCGATCCGATTACCTCGGGCGGCAACAGTAATAGTTCACCCCTGTGAATGCCCTGCCGCTCCAGCGGATCAATGCAGTCCGACCCCCATACGCGCTGGCAGTGCGCCATGATGCCCAGGTCGATTCGCCCGCCCCCGGAAGAACAGGACTCGATCTCTAGGTGCGGGAACTGCGCGCGCAGCTTATCTAGCAGGGCATACAGGGCGAGGGCGTGATCGCGGTAGGCAGGCCGACCGGTAAGGCGGGAGCCGCCCTCTAGAATGTCGCGGTTGTAATCCCACTTGATGTACGAAATTTGGTATTCGCTAAGCAGGCTCGCAATGGCGTTGTAAAGGTAGTCGAAGCATTCTTTAATGCCCAGATTCAGCACCTGCTGGTGGCGTCCTTCCATGGGGGAGCGCTCGCGGGTGGGGGCCAGGATCCACTCGGGGTGGGCGCGGGCCAGGTCAGAGTCGGGGTTTACCATTTCGGGTTCGAACCACAGGCCAAATTGCATGCCTTTGCTGGTGACGGCATCGACGATGGGGGAAAGCCCCTGCGGCCAGGCTTCGTCGCTGACGTGCCAATCGCCCAGGCCTTTAGTGTCGTCGCGCCGGGAGCCGAACCATCCGTCGTCCAGGACAAATCGCTCCACGCCGATGGCTGCCGCTTCGTCTACCAGGTCTAGGAGGGGCTGCAAGGTGTGGTCAAAGTAGACTGCTTCCCACGCGTTCAGGGTGACGGGCCGGGGGGTGTCGGGGTGTGCCGGGAGGGCGCGCACGTAGCCGTGGTAGCGGGCGGCGGCGTCGTTGAGGCCTGCTCCCCAGGAGGCCAGCATGGTGGGGCTGGTGTAGCTTTCGCCGCTTTGCAGTACTACTTCGCCGGGGTACAAGTATTCGCCGCCGGCCAGATACGTGATCCCCGAATTCGTCTTTTCTGCCCACGTTTGGGTTGAGCCGGAGTAGGCCACGTGGAGAAGGTGGGCACTTCCATCAGTCCAGGTAGGACCCGGAGTGCAGGTGCCGTGCAGGGTGGAGCCTGCAAAGTCGCGACTGACCATGTTCTGCCTGGTGTGGGTACCGATGGTGAACTCGTGGGTTTGCAGGTTGCGTTCGCGCAGGTGCCGGGATGCCAGGTCCAGGACGCGACTCTCGCGTGCCGGGGTAGGTAGAGCCAGGGCCAGGCGGGTTAGTTCGTACGGATCCTGTCCAGTGTTGGTCAGGGTGGCGTTGGCCTGTACGAGACCAGATGGGGTTACTTGTAGATGTAGGCGCAGTTCGAGGCCGGCGTCGGCGGCCTCGTAGGACAGCTCTGCACTGGCGTCTTCCACCTTTGTGGCGGTCAGCGAGAACTGGGGGGCGAAGTCTTTGCCCTGCCTGGACCCGATTAGCCCAAGTGTCCCTAACCAGCCATTCGATTGTTGCGGAATCAAATTAAGTGTGGCTGGTAAGTCGGTGGCGCTAGGGGCCAGGCCGGGGGTGAAAAACTTTGCGGCAAGGGGGGTGGAGTCAGATGCGACTGGTAGCTGCTTGCCCCAATAAATTGGAGTAGCCGTGTGAACAGGTGTTACATCTAAAACTAATGAGGTTCCACCCCGGGATAGGGTGATGATATGCGGCTGCGCCATGAGGTACCTTTCGACTCTGAAAAGTGATACTTCGACTCTACTTTGTTTTGCGGTAAAATAAAAGCCAATGCGGGATAAACCTAGTCAGCATGAGGGGAATGGGGGACGACGATGGGGTCAACTGCCCTGCAGCTCGCATACGAGATTGTGCGTTCAGCGCCGGTGGGTAGGCGCAGTCTTGCCGCCACGCTGGAATTGTCGCCGGCGTCAGCCACCAGGCTGGTGAAGGAACTTCTTGGAGCCGGAATAGTAGAAGAGGGCGAAGAAACCCAGCCCACGCTGGGGCGGCCGGTGGTTGCTGTACAGCCATCTTCAAAATTGTTGCTGGCCGGCATTACGTTCCACACCAGTGGTGCCACTGCCGTGCTCATGGACGCGCGCGGACAGGTGCGTGAATCGTTAGAGGCTGAACTGTCAGACCATTCGGTTGCGGCAGTGGCAGCCCTAGGCAAAGAGCTGTTGCGCGAATTGGCTGCGGAGGCCGATCGCCCGATAACCGCTACAGGAGTTTCTCTAGGCGGAGCAATAAGCCCTGCCGGGTACGTGACGCGGGCACCGTTTTATGGATGGCGGCAGGTGGATCTTGGTGCGCAGTGGGGGCGGAAGAAACCTACGGTATTTGTGAACGACGCGGATGCTTTCGCCCTCGGAGAGCTCTGGTACGGAGTGGGGCGGCAGTATTCCGACTTTGCCATAGTGACCACCGGAATGGGGGTCGGTCACGCGGTGGTAAGGGAGCGGAAACTCCTTGACAGCCCGTATTCCGGGATCGGACTTATTGGACATGTGCCGGTTGCCGGCCCCGAGGTGGTGTGCAAACTAGGCCATCGTGGATGTGCCAGCGCCGTCTTGTCGATGCCCGCCCTCGCGCATGACATGCACGCGGTTGGGGTACCCGTCGCAGACATTGCAGACGCCGACCAATTTGCTTCCAGTTTGCGGCAAATAGTGCAAGAGGGCGACCCTGCTGGGATAGCCGTGCTTGAAAACTACGCGCAAGCTCTGTGCCGCACCATCGTTATAGTTGGCAACGTGTCGATGGTCTCCCAGGTAGTAGTGGGAGGCGAACTGGCCCAACTGGCAGGGTGGCAGGAACTGGCCGTGAAAGAAAAGCTGGCCCAAATGCACGATCCGGATGAACCTGGCCTGACTCTGCACGTGCGCGATGGGGCCTTCGTTGATTGGGCTAGGGGCGCTGCAGCCGTAGCCTTCCGCACCTGGATTCGGCATCGCCTGGAAAAGTAAAGGCGGCTATCCCGAGGGCGAACCCTAGTTACAGATCCTTCGGCGGCTTGTAGGTGAACTCCTTGTCCGCATCGGTAATGTGGCGCAAAATTTTGGCAGGGACACCGCCCACTACCACCCTGGCAGGCACGTTCGCCGTAACCACCGAACCGGCAGCAACCACTGCGCCCTGGCCAATGGTTACGCCCGGCAGCACTGTCACGTTAGCGCCAAGCCACACCTTGTCCTCAAGAGTGATCTTGCTGGAAAACTGGGCGTAAGTAGCCCGCAATTCCGGGTCGATCGGGTGGCCCGCCGTAGACAACGTGCAGTTCGGACCAATCAGCACCTGGTTGCCAATTTGAATCTCACTATCATCCACCAGGGTCGTCCCAAAATTCATGTACACGTCATTGCCCACGCTGGTGTTAGAACCATAAGCCACATGCAATGGCGGTTCTACGCACACGTCCTTACCCACATGCGCGAACAACCGCTGCAGCAACCGAGTCCTGCCAGCACTATCCCTGGCCGAAGTGCGGTTGTACTTGTCAGCCAACTCCTTGCCGTGAATGCGCTCCTCTTCAAGCACCTCCAAACCTGGACCAAAATCAAGGTAGAGCTCATTTTCGCGCATGCGTCGACGCACTTCGCGCTCCCGGGGATCCATATTGTCTCCATGCCAACGAGGGATCAGACCATCCCATGGTATGCGGGCCCAGGCTTCGTGTCTGCGATACGGCAAACATGTACCCCTCAGGTGCCGGCAACTTGCTGTAAAGACGCTGCGACCTCCGCACATTGCCTGCGGAGGTCGCTACCGGTTGCCGTAGTCCGCAACGCTAAAGGCTATTTCTGCACTTTGATGAAGACGGGGTCTTCATCGTAGGAAGGCCGCATGGTTATTACGCCCTTGGCGCCCTTGGGCACCTCAATAACCTCATTGAATGTTGCAGTACCGCCCTCGTAGAGCTCTCCGGAGCCGTTTCTCGTGGAGTCGTACACAATGACGTGGCTAGTGCGGTTGTAGCTCTTCCCGTCCTCGGCAACGAAAGTCACTCGCAGCAGGCTGGGTATACCGGCCTCATCGGGGTGCTGCGGGTCAGCTGATCCCTTATATTTCGCGGTGACATTCGCAATGGCGTATTCGTTACCGTCTGCTGGTGGCTCGTTGAATCTGTTCGCAGCGAGGACTTCTTTATCTGCGTTTCGCTTGAAGGAATTTATCTTGATAACCCACTCTGTGGTTTCGACGTCCTGGCCAAGCTTGTACGGGTTGGCCCTAGTGCCCACGCTCTTAGAAGCCGATTTCTTGTCCTGGTCAGCATCGTCCTTACCGTCCTCTTTCGAGGGCACAGCATCGTCAGAAGAATCCTCGTCAGCTTTTTGGGAGGGATCGGCTTTTTCAGAGTAATGCGTGTCATTGTGAGGGCGGTAAGAGATCGACGCCAAGCCCGCGTCCATCAGTGCCTTCCCGGTTGTGAATATGGCGGTAAGACCAAGAATGCCCGTTAGGACAAGAGCGCCAATGACGGTCTTGCGTTCCTTATTCTTCACGATGAATCCGGCGACCACCAGGGCCAACGCGATCAGGATGCAGAGCCAGGCAGCGATAATAGTGGGCTTGAAGAATGCCAGGATGATACCGATTACGGCAACTGCGATGCCGGCGATGCCGACATAGTTTAGGTCTTTCTTACCAGTCTGAGTTGTGCCTTGTCTCTGGTACGGGTTGTAGTTGGCGCCCGTGTAAGGCCCCATTCCGCCCTGCGAACCTTGGGGACCCTGTTGCTGCTGGCCCTGGTTGCCCTGCGTAAACTGCTGGTTATGGTCCGGCTGCGGCCGGCTATTGTGAGGCTGACTTACCGGAGCTTGGAATGCGGGGGAAGTCTGGTCAGCGGATGTGCCGCTCCGCGACCAGGGAGTATTGCCTTCGGGCCTGCCCGACTGGGGCCGGGAATTGCCTGACTGGGCCTGCGGCTTGCCCGGCTTAGTTTCAGGTTTTTCTGGTTGGGATCCTGCCGCACCAGGATTTGTGCGTGCGGATTTATCCTGGTCCTTATTAGGGCCAGAGGGTGGTGTAAATGGGCTCGACATTGGCCTGTGCTTTCTTCTCTGATTTAAACATTTTGGGGTGTATTAATTCGCAATTTACTGTGAGGTGGATAACGCCACAACAAATAAGGAACCTGTAGTATCCGGAACGATTGTGCAGGTGGGCTATGGGTGTGCCCTAAAAGCTGCCGTCATCGTCCTGGTCCTCGTCTCCACCCTCGTCGTATTCCTTGACGTCACCGTCCGAGCCGTCGGTGTACTCCTTGATGTGAGTCTTGCCGTTGGGGTAGTGGGTGTATTCCTTGTGTGTGCCGTTGATGTTCTGGGTGTAGGTCCAGTTCATCTTGTCGGGGTCGAACATTTTGAATGCCGCGATAGAGGTCATCGCGATCGTGGCAATTATCAGCAAGAGTGTTGCAACAGCGGCGCCGATCGCGGTCTTCCGCTCCTTGCCCTTGACGATAAATCCGGCAACAGTCAAGATCAACGCTACAAGGACGCACAGCCAGGCGATGGGCAGGGTGGGCTTGAAGAATGCCAGGATTATGCCGATTACCGCAACCGCGATGCCGGCAATGCCAATGTTGTTGCGTTCTTTCTTTACTTCTGGCTGCCGATTTTGCTGGCCAGGGTAGATCGGCCCTCCTTGCTGCGGGGCTTGGTAGTAGCCCGATTGTGGCTGCCCGTATCCCTGGGGTGAGCTCTGGTAGTAGCCCTGCCCCTGGTTGGAGTATCCCTGCTGGCCATACCCTTGGGGCGCGTTTTGCGGGTAGCCCTGCCCCTGGCTACCTGGATTTTGGAAGGGGCTGGAACCCTGCTGCTGGTTGCCAGTGCCGCCGCTATTGTTCTTGTCCGCATTGGCGTCTGGTGAGGACTGGAATGGGCTAGACATTTGCTTGTCTTCCTTCTGCTAAATAATTATTTAGACATGTATCACCTAAAATGTACTGTGAAATAGGTAACGCCTTAACAGATAAGGGGCCTGTTGGCCTGGCATGTTAGCCATGGTGTACCTGCACGCCATCTAGGTAGGTAGCCACGATCTGTACCTCGGCAAGCTCTTTCGCGGGTAGCTGCAGCGGATCTGCGGCAAAGACCGTCAGGTCGGCCAACGCCCCCGGTTCTATAACCCCGCCACTCGCGCCAGTAGAGGCCGCCACTTCACGCGTGTAGCACTGCAACGCCTGCAAGTTGGTGAGCGCCTGATCTGGGCTGATCGGCCTGCTATTCGGGTCCTTGGTGTGCTGGCGCGAGATGGCATCCGCCATGATCTCGCGGGGGTCAGAACCCGCAATAGGCCAGTCCGAACCCAGCGCTAAATGGTCGGCGGCCTTGTAGACGTCCTTTAGTCGGAACGCCAGCTTCGCCCTCTCCGGTCCTAGCCTGCGTGACCACGCGTCGGCCCCATCCGGATCTAGGAAATGAGTGCAATGGGTGGGCTGCATGGATGCGGAAATGCCGGACTCAGCAAGGGCGCGAACGCCCTCGTCGGTAATTTCCTCGATGTGCTCGATTCGGTGGACCACCTTAGTTCGCCCCAGGGAACGGATCGCGTCGATGACGAACTCGATGCCGCGATCGCCAATGGCATGGGTAGAGGTCGGCACCCCGGCCGCGTCGAAAGTGCGCAGTAACTGCACGTAATCGTGCGGGTTGGCCCAAGAGGAGCTGGTGCCTTCCCCTTTCGTGTCGGGCTCAGCCAGCCAGCCGGAGCCATTGTCGATCGTGCCGTCGATCATCATCTTGGCTCCGCGCACCTGATAGCGCCGGCCCGCCTTGCCTTGTAGATCGAGCACCTGCTGGACTCGCTCGGCGGGGTGCCCCGCCAAAATCCAGGGGGCGATGCGCAAGCGGATAGGTAAGTCCCCCTGGGCTTCGATCGCCTCTAGCACGTCTAGGGACTCCGGGTCGTCGAAATCCAACATCTCGCCGCCAGTAAGGCCGCTCGCCGCCATCTGCTGGAAAGTCTCTAAAGTGTCCTTCACCTTCTGCTGCAAGGTGAGTGGCGGGGCCGCTTCCTTTAGACGGTCGATGGCGGATGCTTCCCGCAAGAATCCGGTTGGTTTTCCATCCTGATCCACAATGATCTGTCCTGGCCCAGCCAGCTCTTCAGCGCCGCGAATATTTGCCGCCTCTAACGCCTTGGCATTGGCCACGGCGGCGTGCCCATCGAAGAGCATCACGAAGACGGGATTGTCTGGGAAGGCGTCAGTAAAAGCGGCACCCGAGGGCGCGCCCTCGCCAAAAGCAGACTGCTCAAGCCCCCAGGCAAATACCCATTCGCCCTCCGCTACTTCGCCTGCCGCTTCGAAGAGGAGACTGGCAGCTTCGGCGCTATCCTTCGCCTTCCCCAAGTAGGTGCCGCGCGCGATGTGCTGACCCCAGATGGGGTGAATGTGCGCGTCGGTCAGGCCGGGAGTGATGGTGGCATCCTGGTAGTCGACGCGGTGGTCGGCCTGCCAGGAATCGGCCTCGGCAAGCGAGCCCACCTTTTCGATGTGCCCGGCAGTAATCCCTAACGCCTGGGGTGTATCCGGAGCATCCGACATGGTGTGAATGGTGTTTGCGGTGATGATTAGGTCCATTGTTTTTCCGTTCCGTTAGGTGATTACGCGTCGATGTTTAGGGGTGGGGGAGTCTTGGTGAATCCCCGGGTTTGGAAGGCCAAAATGCCCAGGCCAAGGACGACCCAGATGGCCCCGACCAGGTAGCTGAACCATTCCAGCGAGCTCCACAGGTAGGCGATAAAAGCGAAGCCTGCCAGTGGGGCCAAAAGAAAAGAAAAGAGGGCGCGCAGGCCCCGCTTTTTCTGGTCGATCCAAAAGTATTTGAAGGCGGCCAGATTCACGGCCGCGAAAGCCACCAGGGCGCCAAAGTTGATCATGTAAACCGACTGGTCAAGCGTCAACACGAGGGCGAGCAGGGACAGGGCGGACACTAGCAGCGCCGCCACGTAAGGGGTCTTGAAGCGGGGGTGAAGGCGGGACAGGAATGAGGGCAGAACGCCGTCACGCCCCATCGTGTACAGCACGCGGGATACAGACATCTGCGCGGCGGTGCCGCACAGGGTGGTGCCAAAAACGTAGATGGCCAGGAAGACCGTTGCCAGGATTGGCCCGCCGATCTTTTGCATCATTTCAGTTCCTGCAGCATCCAGGTTCGTTAGCTCCCGCCAGTTCGGGTACAGCTGCGAGCCGGCCCACGCGACTGTGAAGAACAAGATCCCGATGATCAGGGTAGAGAGCATGATGGCACGCGGGATGTTTTGGCGCGGCTTCTTTGTTTCTTCGGCCAGGTTGGATACCCCGTCAAAGCCTAAGAAGGCGAAAGAGAGGACTGCGGCGGCGGCCATTACGGTTCCCAGGGAGCCGGCCTCGGGCGTAATCGGAGCGATGAGCGATTCGGCGCTCAGATGCTGCGCGTGGGTAAAAGCTAGGACTGCGAAGACGACTACGATGGCGGTGCCCGCGACGGCAAGCGCAATGTTTAGTTTTCCCACCCAGGTAACCCCCACGATGGACAAGATGCCGACCAGGATGATTGATGTCAGGGTGAAGATCCACGGTGGGATCGAAGTGAAAAGGGTGTTCAGGTACAGCCCGGTCAGTAGGAAATTGACCATGGGCAAGAAGATGTATCCGAGCAGCATGGTCCACCCGATGAAGAAGCCCACGTACGGGCCGAATGACAGGCGCGAATACACGTATGCGGAACCGGATTTGGGAACAGCCCAGGCCATGCGTGCGTAAGAGTGAGCGGTCAGCAACATTGCTGCCAAAGCGATTATGTAGGCGGCGGGCAAGTGGCCGTCGCTAAGTTTTACCCCTGTGCCGTAGATCGTGAATACTGCCAGCAGCCCCATTGATGCCAGCCCGTAGGCGATCACAGAAGGAAGGCCGAGCACACGATTCATTGCCTGTGCTTCGGCCGGAATGATTCTAGTTTGGCGTTCTGGTCCTCCACGTATTTCCATACGTACCCCCTTGTACGTTGTTGTGGTCCGCAACATAACACAGAGGTGGGACTTAAGTCTCTACGTATTTCATTACTTGGGAAACCGTTTACTTTTTATTGGTGAGTGCGTGGGGTTGCCTTCCGCATGAAACAGCTGCTTGGCTGCTATGTGAGGGGGTCAAAGTTAGACTCGAGGAGTGAAAAACGCGATCATTTTTACCGTCGGATTCTTTGCGCTCGACTTCGTGCTCTACTGGGTGGTCATGTCGATTGCCATGGGGCAGGGCATGTTCGCCTTGAAAGCTAGAGTGCTGATTGCGGCACTCATGGCGGCTACCGCAACCACCGCGGTCTGCGTGTGGAAATTTGGCAAGGGCAAGGACCTGCCCCGCGGGCCGCAAGAGAAGCAATCCCAAAGCCCATACGAGGAACGCCGCTAAATAGAAAGGCCGCCTGACCGGGCGGGGCGTCGAGGATCCGGCCAGGCCATTAGGGGCGCAACGGCCGCCCTCGGCCTATTCGAAGGGCGTGGCTATGGCCGTAAAATCAACGCGCGAACCCAAAGTGCGGTGCGAGAACCAGGTAAGTGCGCCAGCCAACGGAATGCCGAGGGCGGCGGCCCCCACCAGCACTGCCAACGCAGGCCCCGAAGAAGCGGCCTGATTGATCGAAAGATCGTAAGCCTTGTTCACTGTAGAAGGCAGCAGCACCGGGTAGGCGGCAACGTACACCCACGCCGTAACCAGGGCGAGCGGTGCCGTAGCAAGGGAAACGTGCAGGGCCAGGATGCGGCCTCGGAAGACGAACTGCAACGCCAATGCCCCGGCTAGAAGAATGATAAGCACCCACCCGAGGGCGGAGCAGCCGTAGGCAAGCTGGCCCCACACAGCCCAGGCGAGCAGGGGGAGGCCGGCGAAGGGAGCAAGCAGGCTGCGCAGGGCGAAGGCGCGCTCTTGCGGTTCGCATTCAAACGTGATGCGCTGCAGCGCCCACACCGCACCCACGTACGCCAAGTACACTATTAGGGCGACGGCCCCCAGCAGCGAAAATAGGTTTATCGCGGCCCAGGGCGAGCCGGTGACCGAGTGGACGTAAGCGGCCAAATCCGGGTTTGCGGGGCCGTTCGGATCGACCATGGAAGGGTCGGCTATGGCGCCGGCGCGCGGGTTGATGACCTCCACCGGAAGGCCGCGCAACTGGGAGGCAAAAATGATTGCGAAGCAGAAAACGATCACCAGTGAGCAGGCGGTGTGCACCCAATCCAGTAGGGAGCCGATCCGCGCCGATACCTGGCCTCGCCACTCGATGGTGACCACGCGCAGTACCAGGGCGAAAATCAGCAGCAAAAAGTAGGTTTGCAGGCCCGACAGCAGCGAGGAATACCATTCGGGAAACGCGGCAAACAGAGCTGAGACGAAGCTGATCAGCCAGACCTCGTGGCCACCCCAATGCGGTGAAATAGTGCGCACAAGCAGGGCACGTTCGTCCCCATTCTTGCCTACCAGTCCGAGCACGATGCCCGTACCTAAATCCAGGCCAACCAACGCCAGGGTAGTCGCCATTAGGGCGCAAGCAAGGAAATACCAGATGAACTGCAAGGTGGTGATCATTCGAAGGACAACTCCCTAGCTTGGCCCTGACACTTTCTGGGTTTGGGCAGGCCGGCCCGCACCTTCTTGGCCACGAGCGCGCCCCACACCAGGGCAAGCACCAAGTACAACAGGGTCGAAAGAATAAGAGAAACCAGTAGCTGGGTACCCGATACTCCCACCTGCGACAGGCCCTGATTGGTGAGCAGATAAAGGTCTGTCTTACCACCCTCGAAATTCGGGTGAACGATCCACGGTTGGCGGCCCACTTCCGTGTACACCCAACCCGCGACCGCGGCCAGCGACGGCAGTGGCAAGAGGACGAGCCCCCACCAGCGTCCCCGTTTCGGCACTCGGCCACCACGGGTGGCAATCAGGGCACCCACTGCCAGGGCGGGCACGAGCAGCTGCAGAAGCACCATGATGCGGAACGACCAGAAGGTCAGCATGAAGGGCGGATGGTAGGACTCGGTGCGGCCACGTTCCGCCCCCGCCTTGCTGAAGTAGTCCTGGTAGGATTTTTCAACCTCGGACACCGCCAGGACTTTACCATCGAAACTGCCGGTGGCCAGGAACGAAAGACCTCCCGGAATAGAACCGTAGGTCTTGATGTTGCTGCAATCAGAGCCGAAGGCGAACAGCGCTAAGGGGGCGCCGCCCTCGACGGGCTTGCAGTAGGCTTCACCGGCGGCTAGCTTCATGGGTTGCTCGGTGGCCATCTGGATGCCCTGCAGGTGGCCCGTCAGAAGGGTCAGTACCGAGGAGGCAATGATCGCCCAAGAAGCGAATCGCACTAGGGGACGCCAGGTTTTAGAAGCGCTAGCTGCGGCCTGAGTGCGAGCATCCTGCTCGGGGGAGGGGTGGGCAGTGGCGTGCGTGGCGCGGGCGTTGCTGAGGCGGCGGGCCTTGATCATCCACCACCAGGAGATGCCGCCAATGAGGGCGGCCGCAACGATCCAGGAGGAAACGCACACGTGCAAGATGGCGGTCCACAGGGTCCAGTTCGTGATAATCGCGAAGAATCCCGCCCAGCCGTGCAATGCGGCGCGGCCGGTGGTGGCGTCAAAGACGGCTCCGACGGGGTGTTGCATCCAAGAGTTCGCGCCAATAATGAAGCAGGCGGAAAGGTGGGCGGCGATGGTGACGCCCCAGATCGTGGCCGTGTGGAGGCGGGGAGAGAGGGCGCCGTAGCCGAAGATCCACAGGCCTAGTAGGACGGACTCGGCAAAGAATGCGAAGAAGGACTCCAGCGCGAGCGGGGTTCCGAACACGTCGCCGACGAAGCGGGAATACTCCGACCAGTTCATGCCGAACTGGAACTCTTGGACCAGGCCAGTAGCAACGCCCACCGCGAATGTGACGAAGAAGATCGGTCCAAAAAAGCGCACGGCAGACCACCAGTAGCGTTGCTTAGTGCGCAACCACATTGTCTGGGCAATCGCCAGGAAGAGCGACAGCCCGATCGAAATAGGCACGATCACGTAGTGGTAGATGGTGGTGATCGTGAACTGCCAACGCGCCAACGTCAGAGGGTCCAGGCCTCCCTTGTCAGGGGCAATCCCGTCCCCCGCGCTTTGCAGCAGCCCCTGCGGTATGGTGACACCCTGCGCTAACAGGTCAAATACCATTATTACTGGCCTTTCTTGGCGTCGGGGTTGACCCAGCCGTTAGGCTTGCACCCATTCAGTTCGTAGGTCTGCGACTGCATCACGTTCGCTACCTCGCCCGATTTCTTACAATCAACCTGCTTCTTTCCAGTAGCTAGACCGACGAAGTAGTTCAGCAGGTAGGCACGGTATTCGTCCTGGCCGCCACCGGCCTGATCCCAGGGTTTAGCCGAAGTGAACCAGCGATCCGAATTCAGCAGCACCCTGTTGCCAACCAGGCACGAGGCGAAACCGTCATCAACAGTGCCAGCGCACTCCTTCTTAATTGTGTTGGGGCTGACCAGGCGCAACGACACTTGCGGTTGGTAGTCAGTGCGCACAAAGCGCATGCCCTGGGCGGGCCAGGAACGGTTGTCGTTCAACGTCGAGTGCACCGAGTTGGCAAAGACATTCGGGTCTATGGGCATGCCCTGCTCGTAGGACAGGTCGTAGGCAATTTGCTGGCCGTCGCCCTCGGGTGCCGCCTTCTGGCCGGGTATAGCGATCATTCGTCCGGTCGACGCGGGCGGAGTGTAGGTGCCCTTCAGCCCGGAAGGCACCTCGGTGGTGCGCACGGTTGGGATCGGGGTGGGCTCAGGCGAGGGCGAGGGCGAGGGCGAGGGCGAGGGCGTTTCTGAAGCGGAAGCTGACGTGGTCTTATCCGAAGGCAGCACCTGCGCCTCCGTGTTCGGCTTCGCCAGCTTGAAGAACCCAAAGACAACGCCCGCGATCAGTGCTAGTAGACAAACAACGATTGAAGCACCCAGCCACCAGCGGGATTCCTGCCGCTTCAATTCTGCAGACGAGCCAGCATCGCCAGCCACCTTCTCGGCCGGCTTTTCAACTGGCGTGCTGGAAGAAGCCGCAGCAGTCGCTGCCACGGCGGGTGGCGCAGCCTTCGCCCCAGTATCATCCTGATCCTGCTTCGCGGCTGCCGGTGCGCTAGCAACTGCCGGGCTAGACCCGGCGCGAGAGGCCCGCGAAGGGGCGGGGTCGCCCTCGGAAGAAGTAGCCGGGCTGGAATTAGAACGCTTGGTAGAAATAATCGGCGTTGCACCCGTGATCGGCTTAATGGCGGGCATGTGCGTCAGAGTAGTGGTTGGCGAAGTGGCATCGTAGGCGTCGTCATGGTCGCGCATTGATAGGCGGGGATTGCGGATGCGGGCTTTCTGCGCCGGAGATAGATCCTTAACCCGCGGGTCGGCTGTGCCATACCAGTGAGGGCGAGAAGCCGCTCTACTGGCCTGGGTGGGGCGCAGGGTAGGGCGCGACAAAGAAGCAGCCCTGGACCGCAAGGATCGGCGCGGCTGTAGTGAATCAGTAGCCTCGGACTTCTCGGCTTGCTCGCTTAGGGGCGCGGAGGAATTTCGGGAAGCTCCCGGCTGCTGGCCGGCGCGGTGATGCAGGTGCGGGTGCGCCGCTCGCCTACGCCTAGAGGAACGCGAAGGGAACTCGCGGTGAGCGGACTGCTGCGCGTCATTAGCACGCCCGACACCATCACGGGGTGAATCTTCATTCATTCTTCAAGGCTCCAAGGGACCTACGGGAAATAGTGCAGACGTGGCTGCCAGTCGCCGTCAGAAACCACGCTGCAATCAGCGACAAATGAAGCCGCGATCACCAAAATGCTACAACATCGCATGCTAAACCGGGTCGAACCAGCAAAAATGTGATACGCGAATGCGTCTAAAACGTGCTGCGAGTAGTTCGTTTTTCCAAGTCCAGCCAGAATAGGGCACAAGACGTTCGCGAGCGGCCGCTCGCGCAACGAGCCTGCCTATTCTTTGACTGCGCCAGCGGTGGAGTTCATGATCTGCTTTTGGAAGGTGAAGAACAAGATTGCGACAGGGATGGTCATGAGCAGCGCGGCAGACAGTTTCAGCGGGTATTGCGAGCCCTGCGATAGTTGCCCGGAGGCCAGCTGCGCGACCCCTTTGGTCAGGGTTGTCAGTCGCGAATCTTGGGTAGAGACGATGAAGTGATTCAGTTCGTTCCACGATCCTTGGAAGGACAGGATGATGATGGTGACTACGGCGGGCCGTGCCATCGGCATCACGATAGACCAGAAGGTTCGCAGTGTCCCGGCTCCGTCGATGCGGGCTTGCTCCTCAATCGATTTGGGAATTGAGGCGAAGAATCCGGTCATAATGAATACGCCCGTCGCGTCTGCCAAAAGGGGCGGGATCATGCCCGCGAAGGAATCGTAGATGCCCAGCTGTTTGATTACCAGGAACTTCGGGATTAGTAGTACGACGGCGGGAACGGACATGACGGCAACCAGGATTGAATACATGAGCGTCCGCCCTCGGAAGGGAATGCGTGCTAGGGCATACCCGGCCATGCAATCAAATAGGACTCTACCTGCAGTTACTAGAAGGGTAACTATGAGGGAGTTGCGGATCCATAACGGAAAATCCGAGTGGACGAAGAGGCGCTCATACGCTGCCGTGGTCCACTGCTGCGGTAGTGCTAGCGGGTTAGCGGCGGCATCAGGTTCGGTCTTGAATGAGGTAAAAATCTGGATCAAAAACGGCGAAATGTACACTATCGCAAGCGCGATCACTACCAGGTAGAAGGGCAGGTGGCGTGCTTTCAGGCCTGCAAACCCGCCCACCGTCTTAGCGTTTGGCTTGACAATACCGGTGCTCATTTACTTACCTTCTTTCGCGCTTGTGGCGTTGGCGAGGGCGACTTGCTGCCTTCGCGCTTTCCGTTTGCGTGGGCGAACCTCGTCTTTGTCCCGGAGCATTAATCGCTGTAGCAGCGTGAAGGCTACGATGATGAAGAACAGGATGAACGCGATTGCGGCCCCTTGTCCCCACTGTTGGTTGTTGAACGCGGAGTTGAAGGATAGGTAGGCGGGGGTGAGGGTGGTTTTTGCGGGCCCTCCTTGGGTGCCCGTATAAATCTGGTCGAAGACTTGCCAGCACCCGATTAAACCTAGTGTGAGCACGGTGAACACGGTGGGTTTTAGCATCGGCACGGTTATGTACCGGAAGCGTTGGAGGGCTCCGGCTCCGTCCATCATTCCGGCTTCTTCGGTCTCGTTGCCGATGGCCTGTAGCGCGGCAATGAACAGGAGCATGAAGGTGCCCGAGGTGGTGAACACGGCCATCAGAATGAACGCGGTCATTGCGACGGAGGGGCCCGAAAGCCAGTCCCACAAACTTATGCCTAGCAGGTTGTGGTCGGCTAGGGCGCTTACCTTATTTACCCCGAGGCCGGATAGCGCAAGGTGGACGATGCCGCGTGGATCTTGGAACCAGTTTGGCCCGTGTATTCCTAGCCAGCTCAGTACTTTGTTGACTGGGCCGGTGTAGGAGAAAACGAATAACCACAGTACGGTGATGGCTACCGAGGAGGTCACGGAGGGGAAGTAGAAGGCGGTGCGGAAGAAGCTTTTTGCTTTCAAGATTCGCTGGTTCACAAAGACGGCCAGTATTAGTGACACGATGGTTTGTAGCGGCACTACCAGCAGTACGTAGTAGACGTTGTTGCGGAGCGCGGTGCCAAAGTCGCGGGTGGGCAGTCCGCCGTCGGTAAGGATTGAGGCGTAGTTGTTTGCGCCTACGAAGGAAACGTTGCTGCTGAAGGGTGAACCTCGCCCTCCCCAGTCGGAAACGGATACCCATGCTGCCATTAGTACTGGGACGAATAAGAACAATCCCAGAATCAAAATGACGGGGCTCAAGAATAGCCAGCCGGCCAGATTTTGGCCCGTCGTGCGGCTGGAGTGCTTCGTTGCCATCATTGCCTCTCTAAGCCTGTAGAGGTGGGGGCTCCGACGCCCCCACCCGCAGCGTTACTTTAGGACTGCTGCCATGTCCTTTTGGGTCTGTTCGAGTGTTGTTTCAATGTCGAAGTTGGGTAACTGTTCCAGCTTGGAGTTCAGCTCGTCCAACACGTCGGTGGCTCCCTTGGCGGTTGGCACGTTCTGCGCGTAGTCGGCTCCGTCCAGGAAGGCGGCTAGTGCCGGGTTGGCCTTCTTCCACGCTTCGGCGGCGGACTTCACGGAAGGCATTACTCCGAAGTCTTTCGCGAAGGTGTTTTGTTGTTCTGCCTCGGTCAGGTATTCGGCCAACTTCTTAGCGTCCGCCTTGTCCTTCGAATCTGCTGCCAGGCCCCAGCAGTTGGTGAACTGAAGGGTGGCCTTACCGGCCGGGCCGGCAGGTAGTTCGACTACCTTGTATTTCAGATCCGGATAATCGTTCTTGAGGGCGCCCTCGACCCAGTTTCCTTCAACTACCATGGCTGCCTGGCCCTTGCCGAAGGCTTCGCCGCCCCAACCAGAGCCGAGCTGGTTAGATAGTTTCAAAGAGCCCTCTTTAGCCAGGTCAGACAGGTATTGTAACGCCTTCTTATTGCCTTGTGCGGAAGCGATTGCCTTGCCGTCCTTTTCGAGGCCACCACCCGCCTGGGCCAGAAAGGCACCCATGCGCTGGTACTCGGGGCTCATAGTAAGGCCGGGCCGGTCGCCCTTGGTTAGTTTGGCGGCAACAGTCTTTAGCTGGTCCCAATCCTTCGGGTAGTCAGCGTCGGTCAAACCGGCTTTCTCCCATTCGGCAGTATTGATAATTAGTGCCAAAGTCGAAAAATCTTTGGGGGCGCAGTAGAACTTGCCGTCGTGGGTGAAAGCGTCGCGCAGGCTGGGGTAGAAGTCGTCTTTGTTCTTCAAATCGTCGCCGTAGGCTTGCAGGTACCCGGATTCGGCGTAGCCCTGGAACTGGTCAGCGCTGGTATAAAACAGGTCTGGTGGGTTGCCGCCTGCAAAGCCTTGGGCCAACTGTTGAACTAGGTCGGAGGCGACGTCAACCTTGGTGTCGACCCCATTCTTGTCCGCCCACTTGGCGATGGTGTCTTTGACGGATTTGGCTTCGGCGTCTCCGGAGGCCGCAATTAGAACGGACAGTTTGCCGTCACCTTTGCTGTCGCTGCCGGAGGCGTTATCGTCATCGAAACCGGATCCGCACGCGCTCAGCGTTAGCGCAGAGGTAGCGAGCAGCGCCATAGCTGCCGTGATCTTTTTCTTCCCCATTGCTGTTACCTTTCTATTGAGGTTCTTATGACAGGACTGGCTTTGACCAGTGTTCCTGTAGGTTTTATGTTCTTTTCTAGGGAGCTAAGAGCTAGTTGGAAGCAGGTGCGGGCTATGTCCTCGATGGGCTGACGCACCGAATTCATTTCCATTGCGGCAGCGACGGGGGTGTCGTCGAAGCCGAAGATGTTCCCCCTTGCAAAAGCGCCCGAGGTGACCGCGCCTAGTGCTAGCGAATCTGATGCGCACACGACCGCTGTGGCCCCCGCTTCGGCCAGTTCGAGGGCGGCTCTGCGGCCTGCGTCTGTTGAATCCGGGTAGCGGCGTTGTAAGTCGGGATCAATTAGATCGCCTAACGCCTCCTTGTAGCCTAGGTAGCGGTCATGGCCGACGCCCACTTCTGGGTTCCAGCCGATCCACCCGATGCGGTCGTGGTGGGCGTTTCGGAGGGAGGTGACAGCTGCTGCCGTGCCTGCTTTACCGTCTACGTCTACCCAGGCGTATGGGCTGGCGGGGGCTGCCCAGGGGCGGCCAAAGCTGGCACCTGGAAGGCCCGCAGTAGCGAGTGCTGTGGGGCGCGGGTCGCCCTCGGAAGAGGCACTTAGTATGGCCCCGTCGATCGCGCCGGTCTGGTGCAGATGTTGTAGCTGCGCAATTTCGTCCTCGTCCGAGTTGGCGGCGAATACCACCACAGAGAATCCTGCTGCCTGGGCCGTTGCGACCAGTTCGTGCAGGAAGCGGTCCAGGATGTTGCCGTTGATGCCGTCAAAAGTGGGGTGCAGGCGGTAGCCGAAGGCGCCGGCTCGATTGTTGCGCAGTTGGCGTGCCGCCCGCGAGGGGGCATAACCTTGGCGGTCCAATTCGGCGCGGATGCGCGCAAGAGTGTCGGCCTGCAGGCGTTCGGGGTGGTGGATGGCGTTTGAAATGGTTTGCCTGGACACGTTTAGGTCCATGGCCAGGGAAAGCAGTGTCGGTTTGTGTGCCATTGCCGCCCCTTTCTTGCACTTGATTTGAACGTTCAAATAATGTCTACTAGCATAAATACGATCGTGAATGAAAGTCAACCCCGATGGAGTGAAAATGGCTGGTCAGCCCTTCTTGCACAACCTGGTGCCAACCCTGCGCGTGCCTAATCAGGTGTGGGCCGACACCGCCGGAAACCTTGACGGGGGAGCCCAAGGCATCTACTGCTACGACACGCGCCTGATCTCCCGGCTAAGCCTGAGGCTCACCCTCGAAGGGGAAGAAGTCGCCGTCGAACCTCTGACCCAACTGGACTTAGAAAGTGGGCACACCCGCTTCGTGAACGCGCTGCGAATCGAGGGCGACACCGCTGATCCGAAGATCTTGCTAGTGCGCGACCGCGTCGTCGATATCGAAGGCGTGCGCGAACAGATGGCCGTCCAGAACGCGTCCTCGAAGGCCTTCGTCCTCACCTTGGAGCTGCAGGTTAGTCCCGACTTGAGCTCCATGGAAAAGATCAAGTCCGGCAAACCGGCTAGGGCCGTTTATGCCAAGGGTGGCAAGTGGGATGACGGGAGCGCCTTCGCTACTTGGTGGGCTCCGGAAGCTAAACTCGTCGAGAGCGAGACCTCTTTCACCTGTTGCTGGTGCCTCAACCTGAAGCCCAATTCTGAAGAAGCCTGTGCCTGGTCGCTGCAAATGCGTGACGAATCCGGCCAATTCGCCGCGAGTAGGCATGCGGGAATAACCGCGCAGGCACAGCGTAGGAAGGAACCGCAAGAGGCGGCTGGTCCCCGCGCGGCCCAGGAGAAGGTAGACCTTTGGACGGCGGTGGCTGCCCGAGACTTAGACTCGCTGCTAATGGGTGAGCGCTCCCGCCCCGAAAACTCGTTCTACGCGGCAGGAGCCCCGTGGTTCTTCACCCTGTTTGGCCGCGACTCCATCATCACCGCCTGGCTGCTGCGCCACGAATGCCCGCAGGTCGGACTGGGAACGGTGCGCGCGCTGGCGGCGCGGCAGGGGCAGGCCGATCGCCCGCAGACTGGCGAACAGCCCGGCAAAATCCTGCACGAGGTGAGGCGCGACGGCCTCGAAACCTTTGATGCGGGCGGCCGGATTTCTCTGCCGCCTACCTACTTCGGCACGATCGACGCGACGCCCCTGTGGGTGCGCCTGTTCGTCGCCCTCTGGAGGGGTGGTATGGAGGGCGAATTGAGTCCTCTGCTGCAGCGTCTACAGGCTGCGCTGGAGTGGATATGTACTGATGGGGATGCCGACGGGGACCTGTTTTTGGAATATGTAGACAAGTCTGGGAGAGGGCTGGCCAACCAGGGGTGGAAAGATTCGGGTGATTCGATCCGGTGGGCCGACGGGCAGTTCGCGAAGGCGCCTATCGCTCTGTGCGAGGCGCAGGGGTACGCGTATGCGGCGCTTGTCGAGGGCGGCAAATTGCTAGGAGAACAGGGAGTGGATAGCGAAAAGTACGCTGAGCGTGCTGAGCAAATTCGAGAAAAATTCACCTCCACTTTTTGGGTTGGCCAGGGCGCAGACTCCTACCCGGCCATTGCCCTGGACGCGCACAAGCAAACGGTCACTGGCGCTGCCTCGAACATGGGGCACTTGCTGGGAACTGGGATTTTGCGTGCCGATCAGGCGCGAGCGGTGGCTGAACGACTGTGCCAAGAAGACCTTCTGAGCCCTTACGGAATCCGCACCTTGAGCACAAGCTGCGGCGCATTCCACCCCCTCTCCTACCACTGCGGGAGTGTGTGGGCGCACGACAACGGCATGATTATCGACGGGATGCTGACGGAGGGACTCGACGAGCACGCCCGCACAATCGCCAGTCGGATTTCCCGCGCTGCCGAACGTTTCCAATTCCGCATGCCCGAGCTATTTGGGGTCCTGCCCGGCGGCGGCCCGTTTATCCCGCCAGTGCCGTATCCAGCTTCGTGCCGTCCGCAGGCCTGGGCCGCGGCGACCGCATTCGTTAGCGCCCGAGCCCTGCGAACACGCAATTAAAGACCGCCGCCTCTGCCGCGCCCTCGATCTCGGTGCAATCTTGCCGCTGATCTCTCTCATTATTTGGACTATCCCGAAAATGGGGGCTGTGTGTAGGCGCACATTTCTAGCTTTTGGAAAGTGAAAGTCACTGCCAATCGTGCGTTTGTGTATTAGTTTGCCGCTGTTTGTCTGCCCAAAAAAGGGTGTTGGTTAAGACTGTTCCTGTGAAGCTCCTTAGAGCCCCTGCAATTCTGTATGGAAAGTTTGTTGAAATTTGGCCATCTGGTTTGATTTTGTCTGTTTTTGTGCCGTGTTAGGTTACTTCTCGCTGTCTTGCGGCTGGTAAACCACAGCGCCAGGGCGTGACAGCTGCCGAAATATTGGTCGGTGAGTTGTGTTGGCGGATAGAAAGTAAAGCCTTGGGTAGAAAGAACAGCTATGCGACTGCTGCGGGTGCTGCAATAGCTGGCATTGGGCTGGTCACCTCTGTGATGCTCGCCGGCCCCGCTTTTGCGGATGGTCCCACCGTTGCGGATGGTTCCGTTGTAGATGCTAAGCCCACAGAGATGCGGGCGGCCGTCAACCAGGACGAGCCGGGCGGTCCAGGATTTTCCAATCCCCAACCTGACAGTCAGGATACGCGCGAGGGCAAAGATGTAGCCCATGGGGAAAAAGATCAGCCAGCCCCGCAACCAGACGCCCAGCCCGTCGATCCCGCCGCGCAGCCGGCTTCTGAATCGGAAGCGGCTGAAGCTGCAGGTGCCGCTCACCTTCGTACGGATGAACGAAACCCTGCAAATACCGAAGATGACCGAGATGCCGGACGGGGAAGGGCTGGATACTATGCCTTGTCGTCGGCAACCAGTAACTTCTGCGATCCGGGAGATTCATACTGGATCGAAAGTGGAAGCGGCTCTGTCGAGGCTTTTACCTTGCGTAACGACCGGATTACGGGCGGTCCGATCTGGATGGGCTCTGCGACTTGGCACAAGAAGCGCAATACGACAGGCACTGGTAGTGGGTATGACGCCCTTGCTGTGGATCGAAAGCACGGGCGGATTTTCTTCGCGGACCATGCGACTGTGATGTCGGCGGCGTCGGGAAATAAGAGTTATGTGACCATCGTTCAGGCAACTATCGCGCCGAACACTCTGATTCAGACTGAACGAATCAAAGTGGTGGGTGCTGGCATGCCGTTTAAGGGTGGCACCATGGATAACCAAGGCCGTTACTACGTGTTTGCGGGTGACGTGACTACTAGTCGCAGTGCGCAGTACAGCGATATCAAGGTTATGGCGTATGACACGGTTACTCGAAGAGTGCTGACGCTTGGACAATTCTCGGCGGGCCCGTTCCCAGCGGCCAGGACCAACGTGGATCTGCTTTTCGACAACAGCAACCAGCTGTATGTGATGGTGGCTGCCACCGAGGGCACTAGGAATATACCTGATCCTAATGGTGCCGCGAAGATCGATATTTATCGGGTTGATTTCAACGCCGCTTCGCGGCAGGCTCAGGGTAGTGCAGCGGAGCTTTTACCGCAGAAGGCGGAGAAAGTTAGTACCAGCGCTGGCATGAGCTTGGTGCCTGCTTGGACTACTAATGGCGTTGCGAACGCTGGCCCGCTTTCTGCCAAACTTGTCCATTCTGCGATGCTGAGCAGGGGCCCGGAGGGCGTGCCTTTCGGCGGCGGTATGGGGCGCTGGGCTATTACCGGCTTTTTGGCCGGCCAGGACGGCAACTTCTACGTGTCCGCCAACCATGAAGGCAATGTTGAGCATCGTGCCGGTAGGCCACGGTATAACGGCATTTTTAAGGTCGATTTTGAAAGAAACGTCCTGGTCAAGGTACTTGAACAGCAGAAGAGCGTGAATCTGGATAGATACAACTTCAGGTTTGGGTCGCCAATTACTGACATGGAAGGCTGTGTGGCCGCGGTGCCGACGATTCGGGCAGCGAAGGACGTGGTCTCGCGCGCTGGAGATGACCAGTTCAGGATTTCTGTGAAAAAGAAGAATGGCGGCCAGCAGGCTTCTGCCATAACTAGTGGGAGGGCTCGTAACCGGGCGGCAGTGACCGATTCCTTGCTGCGTTTTGCTGGGTCGACCTATCTTGTGGAAGAAGAGATGGCCACGACGTCGTCTCTGAAGTTGTCAGCCTACCAGAAGTCTGTTACATGCACCGATAGTAAGAACCGCAGTGTGCGCACCACGGTCGTGGCCGATACCAAGGAGCGTTATGCCGTGGAGCTCTCTGCCGGGAGCTTTAGGGACGTCTCCTGCACCGTGCGGAACGAACTGCGCACTGGCTCTATCACCGCGGTGAAGCATGACCACGATTCTTACGCGAAGGCGGGTGCTCGCGATGAGGCGTCGATGCCACCTGAGGCGCGCCTTGCGGGGGTTGGGTTGCAGCTGTGTAGGGATGTGAACAACAACGGCACGTGCGAGCCGAACGAGCAGCGCATCGGTGGCGTGCAGTCCACTGATAGGCAAGGCGAAGCATCGTGGCAGAACTTGCCGGTCGGCGACTATGTGATTGTCGAACCGCATGCCCCAAATGGGTATCAGCGCTTCGCTGGGCTCCCAGTCCGTGTTAGCGGAGGCACGCAAAGTCCGATCCGCGTGCTGGTACCAAATTCGCGTGTTAAAGGCAAGATCACGTGGACGAAGGTGGACGCGAGTAACGGCAAACCCCTGGGCGGCTCCATTTGGCAGATTAACGGCAACGATAACTCGCCGGCGACCTCGCCTAAACACCGCGTGATCAGGCATACCACTATTGCTGACTGTAATGCGGCAAACTCTAGTGCCTGTAAAGGTCCTGACAAGGACCCGCGCGCCGGCCACTTCGCTCTGCAAGACATGGGGTGGGGCACCTACTTCCTGCGCGAAATTAAGGCGCCTACTGGGTACAAGCTTAGCAGGCAGGTACACAGAGCGGACCTGTATGCCAATCAGGGAAGGGCGAACATCGCCCTCGGCAATATCAAAAATGAGAAACAAGACGTCCCACCTCTGCCGCTTACCGGCGGGGTTGGTAGCGACATGTTCTACCTGGCAGGAGGAATTGTCGCGGCGCTATCACTTGGACTGGCCGGATGGCTGTTCCGGAAGCGCAAGTTCAGCTGAGCCACAAGGCCGGCACTACTGAAAGTTCCATATCGGAAAGGATTTTTGATGGAACAGCTAAAGAAGCAGGGGATCTTCGTGGTCCTCGCTGCGCTCCTGGCGGCAGTGCTGGGTGCGCTGACCGTTCTGGTTGCGCCGCACGCCGTTGCAGCAGAGGGCAACCCGGACTTGAACCGCACCGGTTCGATTACCGTGCACAAGTACGCCAAGACCGACTGGCAGGGCAAAAAGAACGACGGCACTGAGCAGACCGCTCCGGCAAATGCCCGCGCCCTGGCCGGCATCGAATTCAAGGTGCAGAAGGTTGAAGGCCTGGACCTAACGAAGCCGGAATCCTGGGATGTCGTGTCCAGGCTGGCTCCGAAGGGCGATAAGGCCACTGCTAACGGCAAGGACTACAACCTGGCTGCTGCTTCTAGCAAGGTAACCGCCGCGGATGGCGTCGCTAAGTTTGAAAGGCTCGCTGCTGGCGTCTACTACGTGACTGAAGGCGCTGACAACGGCCACAATAACGTGACCGAAAAGGCCAAGCCTTTCTTTGTCTCCATCCCGTTCCCGAATACTGCGCAGTGGCTGTACGACGTGCACGCCTACCCGAAGAACGAGGTAATCCAGCCGGCAACTAAGACCCTGGACGACACCGGTTTCAAGAAGGTTGGCCAGAACATGGTCTGGAACATCTCTTACGACATCCCCGCAGTCAGCGATGGGAAGGAATACACCAAGGCTGGCGTTACCGATAAGCTGGCCAGCTACCTAAAGTTCGTTTCCGCTGAAGTCAAGGTTGGCGACACCAAGCTGAATGCAGGTGACTACACCGCGAATAACGACAACGGTTTCGTAACCGTCGAGCTTACCCAGTCCGGTCTTGCAAAGCTAAAGGGCAAAGCAGGCAAGAAGCTTAACTTCGCCCTGACCACCACGCTTTCTGCTCTGCCCGCCGACGGCAAGGTGGAAAACACCGGCGCGAACTTCTTCATCAACGACATGGTGAAGCCGGGCAAGGACACCCCTCCGACCATTACTCCTTCCGATAAGGCCGTCGTTGGTAACTACCGCCTGAAGAAGCAGGACAAGGACACCCACAAGATCCTGGAAGGCGCCGAATTCAAGGTCTACGAAAAGGACACGAACACTGAAATTGCTGCTGCTAAGTATGTTGGCAACGGCGTCTATGAGTTCGAAGGCCTGTACCTGAAGAAGATTGGCCAGAACGAAGATTCCACCGGCGTGACCAAGCAGTTCACCCTAAAGGAAACCAAGGCTCCGGCCGGCTACGTGCTGCCCACTGACGGCAAGACCATCACCGTTACCGCTGGTAAGACCACTACCGATGACCTGGTATACGACAACACCAAGCAGACTGGCCCGTCCCTGCCGCTGACTGGTGCTGCCGGCCAGCTGCTGCTGACCATTGGTGGCGCAGCTGTGCTAGCGGTTGCAGGTGGCCTGTACCTGTTCAAATCGCGTAAGCGCGCCTAGTTTTTAGGCAATTTCGAGGGCGGCGGCTTAGCTGTCGCCCTCGATCTTTATGTTGCGCGGGGGACTGTAGGGTGCACTCTCACCGCGCCCGCACCCCTGACCCCGCCCTTCGCGCTCGGCACCCCCGCCCTCGCCCGTTACGGCAACATATATAAGGAGTAGCTATGGTGAAGCGTCTGCTGTTACCTGTTCTGATTAGCGCTTTGGTGTTGGTTGGCGTGGGGCTGTTGCTGTATCCGTCGACGGCGGCGTGGATTAGCCAGTACAACCAGTCGAAGATCGTGGGCGAGTATGCGCACCGCCTGCAGTCTGTGCGGCCGGATAGGGTGGCGCAGTTAGAGGCAGGTCGGGAATATAACAAGGCTTTGGCGTCGGGGGCGGAGCTAAAGTCGGGCGCGCGCATCGCCTCTGGGACGGGGAGCGCGAAGGGCAGCTGGCGCTACGAAGACATTTTGCGGGCGGATGAAAATGGGACGATGGGGCGCATCAAGATCGACAAGATCGATGTGGACATGCCGATCTACCATGGCACCACCGAGGCGAGCCTACTGAAGGGGGCCGGCCACCTTGAGGGCACGTCTTTGCCGGTGGGTGGGCCGTCGACCAGGACGGTTATTACGGCGCATCGCGGGCTGGCGTCTGCGCGGCTGTTTACGGATTTGAATCAGATCAGCAAGGGCGACACGTTCACTTTGGAAGTCTTCGGTGAGGTGCTGACCTACCGGGTGTTTGAGACGCAGGTGGTGGCGCCCTCGGAAACGCGCGCTATTGAAGCCATGGAGGGAAAGGACCTTGCCACGTTGGTGACTTGCACTCCGCTGGGGATCAATTCGCACCGGATCCTGGTTACCGGCGAGCGCGTCATCCCTACCCCCGCCCGCGACAAAGCCAATGCGGGTAAGGCCTCCCAGTTGCCGCGTTTTCCCTGGTGGGCAGTCATTGCAGCGGGGACTTTGGGGGCCGTGGCCACCTTCCTTACCAGGGAAGTGAGGGCGGCCAGGCGCGACGCCTGCTAAGCGTTAGGCCTTCGCAGCCGGGTACCCTGGCGGTCGGGCGCTAGTCCTTAGTGGTGGAATGGTTGCCATCGCACCACTGGTCGGCGGGCACAGATGCCTTCACTTCGTCGATGTGTTTGCCACAGCCTTCCCAAGTAATTTTGCCGCAGATCTTGCACGTAACCGGCTTACACATGAGCGTTCCTTTCAGGGAGGTCTTCGACTTCACTCTAGTTGGTGGCGTGCTCTTCTGCGCAGCGGCGATGTAGCCAAAGCCGGTACTTGAGACTCTAGCGGGCAGAACTCTAGCTTTCCCATTTGGGTATGTTGACGCTCTGGCCTGCACAACTATAAGGTAAGGGTCGCCTAAGTTAACTTGAAGAAAGGTGATTCGATGCTGAAAACCTCAGGCCGCATCGGCCTGCTCAAGCGGGCGCTGGCCGCCCTCGTGGCAGGTTTCGTTATGTTGGCGTTATTCCCCGCCGCCGCAAGCGCCGCTGATGAAAACACATTTGAAAATGTGAAGGCAAATTCCTCTGTACAGAATTTCTCTCTAGATATGGGCGGGACCCTAAAAGTTTGGGCCGCCACCCTAGAGAAGAACACTACGAGCAAAACAGTGAAGGTTGCCCTGTACGGCCAGCTGGGATTCCCTTATTCCTCAACTGATTTGGGAGTTGAGGAATTTGACGGGAAACTCCTACTGCCCGACGACAACAGCCTCAAGTACAACCAAGCTATCTCCGCCAGCCTGGAATGGGCTCCAGAGGACACCAACGGCAAGTATGACAAGACCCTGTTCCGCCTGGGCAGCCCGATCTGGGTCAAGGGCGATTCCGTTGTGCTGAACTTAAAAGGCCAGCAGCCCATTACCGTAAAGATTGATTCTGCCCCGAAGAAGCTTGACACCAAGGAACTTGAAGGCGCCCTAGCCGAACACGACCGCGACTACCAGGCTGCGACCTCGGCCGGTATCAAGATCAAGGAAGGCACCGACGCCGCCTACAAGCAGACCAAGGCTGCAGCAGAGTTCCTGGTTGGGCAGGCCAAGGCGGGTACTGCGGGGATTAGCCAAGATGACCTGGCGAAGATGCGCGACGAAGTGAATAAGGCGTTCAAAAAGATCGAACCGGCTCCCTTCAACCGCGAACCGCTGCAGCGCCTAATTGCTGAGGCCGACAAGAAGCTGGCTGAAAACGGCAAGGACAGCAAGCGCTACACGAAGGCCAGCTACGACGCGCTCACTTCCGCCCTTGCCGAGGCAGCAAACCTGGTTGACGCTAAGGACCTAACTTCGATTCTTGCCCCGGGTGAGGCGGGCCCGCTGAATACTCACGCTGATTTCGACCGTGCCGCTAAGGCGCTAACAGCGGCAATTGCCGGGTTGGTGAAGGAAGAATACAAGGCCCCGGATCTGGTCGAGTTGCAGAAGGCGTTCGACGAGGCCGTGGCGAAGACTCCCGCCAAGGGCAACGGGTGGACGGTGGCATCGCGCACCCCGTTCTTGGACGCGATCAAGAAGGTGCAAAATTCCCTGCCCACCGGTTTCCCGTACGCCAGCCAGGCTGACGTGGACGCGCTGACCAAGCAGCTGAAGGATACCCAGGCGAAGTTGGTCGAAGAAAAGCTGGATCCCGCGAAAAAGGTGACTGTAAAGTTCACCTACGTGCATCCGAGCGAAAATGGGCCCACTGATCTGCTCACCGAACCGTTCAAGGACGAGGCAGGGGTGCCTGTCAGCGCCGAATTAAAGGTGGTAGAGGGCCAGGAGGTTCGCATTGGACTTTCGGACCCGTTGATCAAGAAGTTTGACGGCTACAAGCCGGCCGTATTCAGTTTGAACAGTGAGGACGGATCTCGGCCACTAGCACGCGTGCTGCGGGACCGCGACGGTCGCCACTACCTGGTGTTTAAGGCCGAAGCTAAGAATGAGGCGAAGGTGGCTTCGCTGCAAATCCAGTACGTGAAGGGCACCCCTGATGCTGAACCGGAAGTAAAGCCGGAAGACCCGAAGGTAGATCCGAAGGTAGATCCGAAGAGCGAGGGCGAAACTAAGCAGGAGTCCAAGCCGGACAAGACCGATGCGGGTACCCAAACGGGGGACGTGCCCAGACAGGAGCCGGCAGGCGTGGGCGAGCAGACCGGCCCTGGCGCCGGTGAAGCCGCAAAGGAAGGCAAGGGTAAAAAGCTTGCTGGTACTGAGAAGCCAGCCGCTGATTGCTGTGGTGGTCACAAGGCCGGCAAGGCGCAGGTTGGGAAGGAGAAGGCGCCTAAGCAGGTAAAGGTTGCAAAGACCATTGTGAGCGAACGCCAGGTTACTCTGAGCGACAATGGCAAGGCCCCTCTGGCACACACCGGTACTGCTGGCATCAGCCTAGCTGGCGCATCTGTTGTGGCTCTTACGCTGGGTGCTGGCCTGGTTGTAAGGCGTCGAGCCCAGCGCGGCTAAACGCATCTAGTAGGCATTGCGCCTATTGGAAACCGAGTGGCCGGGAGTGCTCACTTGTATGCAAGCAGGTGAGAGTCCCGGCCACTGGTTCGCCCGCCCTCGGCCGGGGGAGAGGCTGACCTAAAAATTGGGTGTGGACCTGTACCAAAAGGCCCGGCGCCAGACCCCGCGCGCTAGTAAACTGAGGGGAGTATTTTTCACCCACGCGGGGTGCGGGCGAACGAGGGGGTTTGAGTGGTGGCCTGTAAGGCGTGTCCAGCCTGGTCATTCCAGCCCGGAAGAAGAGGTGTGGACGGGTAAAACTACAGCCCCAATCGTAGACTGGCGAGCACCGCGCCGCCCTCCTTTAATCTCGCTTTTGAGGGGGCGTAAGGACGCTCGCGCGGTGGAATTTTCCGCCAGAAGGGGCCGGCCGTAGCCATTGTGGGCATGCGGGCGGCCCCATACAGTTTGAAGCTGAGAATGGGGGCGCCGAGATCGAGGTGAACACTGACCGCATCTGCGGTTTGCAGCTCAGCTAGTGCGGAAGGCTGCTTTGAAAAGCTAGCCGCTGCGGCGGCACTAGCCTAGCGCGACTGGTCCACTAGATCCTATGCTTGAGGGAATAAGCAGCGTTGTAACGTAACGCTTTGGAAGCAGAAGCGGGTAGGGGTCTAGTGAAAACCGATCGACTGGGGCTAACTCGCAAAGACAAGTTGTCAGTTGATGCGGCGAAGCTCTAGGCCGGGGCAAGGCGGGTGCAGTGTTTCGCGCCGAGGGCACATTATTGCGTCCAGGGCACATCAAACGGTACGCATTTTGATGTGCCCTCGACCATTTGATGTGCTGTCGATTTGGCCTGCGGGGTATTGGCTGCAGGCGCGCCCTACCGGCATGCGTAGATAAGTTTTATCTTCACCCCGATCTGCCGGGAAGGCGAAGATGAAACTTATCTTCACGCAACCCCCCCCTCGAGAGGTGAAGATAAATATTATCCTTGCGCGTTTCGCGGCTGGTGCATAAGATAATTTTTATCTTCACGGGGGCTGGTAGCCCTTGCGCGCAGCAAAATAAGGGGGCTAAATTGGGGCGATTCGAAGAGCGGTTTTGGGAGTCGAACCCGAACGCGCATTCCAAACACGGCCGCTCGTCCGGCCCCTACCGAGCCTATATCCCACAAAAGCTGTGCGAAGGCGTCCCGATTGCTGCAGATGTTGCTAAGCGCGCCGGCCGGCTGGAACGTCGCATCAATGCTGCTTTCCCAACGAAGATCGCCAGCGGCCTCGAGAGTATAGCTAGGTTGCTAGTTAGGCGGGAGGCAGTAGCCTCTTCGAAAATCGAGGGGTTGCAGACCTCAGCGAAGAAACTAGCGCAGGCGGAACTAGCCCTGAACCTGGGGGAGGCCGGGGAAGGTAGTGGTACGGCGTACGACGTTGTTCGAAATATTAAGGCACATGAAGACGCGGTAAATTCCTTGGCTGCTTCCGAGGAAACGACTTTAGCGGACTTGGAGCGTATCCAGCAGACAATTGTCGATCGCAAAGAGATATGTGGTTTAAGGCAGACACAAAACTGGCTAGGAGGCGACAAATACCATCCGCTGGATGCGGAATATGTGCCCCCGCCGCCGGAATATGTTCAACCACTGTTAGAAGATTTGACTGAATACATCGATGGCGCCACCCATGGTGCGCTCATTCAGGCCGCGCTCGTTCATGCTCAGTTCGAGAGTATTCACCCCTTCGCTGACGGCAATGGACGGCTTGGGCGCATACTGATCCATGTAGTACTTGCGCGCAGGGGGCTGTTGCTTGGGCCGTTGCCTATTTCGGTGGTTTTACAAACCCAGTCCGAAGCTTACGCGAAAGGACTCATGTCTTTTCGTGAGGGCGAACACGCGGGCGGTCAGGGGGTAAACACCTGGCTGCGGGCGTTTCTAGATGCCGTAGAGATCGCTATAGACAACACTAAGTCGTTACAAAGGGAACTGGACGAACTGGTTAAAGGGTGGAAACAGCAGTACTTAGACTATTACGCTGCGGAGCATAAGAACTCGCCGAGGGCGGATTCAGCCCCTATCCGCCTTTTGGATAGTTTGCCTCAGATGCCAATTTTTACTGTCGAATTGGTACAGGAAAGGCTCGATCTCAGTAGGCAAAGTGCCCGTAAGGCTTGTTCTGAGTTGGAGCAAGCTGGGATTATCGGTCCTACGTCTGCTTCCGCGCGCTCGCGGGGATGGTGGCATCAGGGCCTTTTCGAACTGATTACCCACAGCGAACGCAAGCTAGCCTCGTCCCGGTGGGACACTCGGTTGTCCCCACCCGAACTGCCGGTCCCACACCTGCCTGGAAGACAAAAGTAGCCCCCGGCTTAAACACCAAGCAGGCCCTGCCAGCATCTTGTGTTTTGCAGCCCTCAGTTCCAGCGAGCGCAAGCCTTACAATTGCAGGGGCTTTAGCATGTCGTTAGGGTGGACCCAAGCCGGCCACCTTGCGAAGGAGCACACCCATGGCACGTCTACGCTCAATCCACACGGTAAAAAAGATCGCCACCCTAGGGGCGGCATCGCTCATGAGCCTTTCCCTTTCCGCCGGTTTCGCATCCGTAGCGCTCGCGGCCGAGGGCGGGGCCGCCGAGGGCCAGTCCGGCCAGTCTTCCCCGGCTGCTCAGACGGAGGTGGCCAAGTTGGGGCCTACGGTGACTAAGACGGACCGTGGCCCTACCGGTTACGAGGTGACGTTCCGGTACAAGGCGCCCGAGGGCGTCAAGTCGGTGCAGTTGTACGGCGAGTGGACGTTTTCTCAGCCTGGTTCCATCAAAACATTAGGTGGCGGCGACGGGCGAATCCCGGCGCTGTGGAAGAAGGGGGACGTGCCTGCTGCACCGTGGAAGATCCTGGAAATGAACAAGGTGGCAGGCGGCATATGGGAACTGAAAGTGCCCTTACCTTCGGGAACGTTTAGTTACGCTTTTGGGCACGGCTGCTCGCAGTTGGATGCGGACGCGAACACGTGTAAGCGCCACCCCGATCCGGCCAATCTGAACGTCAGTGCTGACCTGCCCAGTTTCTCTAGGCAGAACATGTCGCAGGTTTACGTGCCGCAAAACCCAAAGTACCCAACCTATAACAATGCCTACCAGCGTCCGCGCCCCGCGGAGCAGATGGGCAGGTTCGTCCACGCCAGCTATAAGACCTCTTATTCAATGTCGCCGGCGGGGTCCCACCCGCTGTCGATCTACCTGCCCAAGGGCTACGATCCTAACCGCGCCAAGCCTTACCCCGTCCTCTACTTGAGCCATGGGGTGGGCGGTAATGACACTGACTGGTTCACGCAGGGGGCCGCCCCCTACATTTTGGAAAATGCGATTGCAGATGGTAAGGCAGAGCCCACTATTCTTGTGGCCACCAACTTTAACCATCTGGGCGCCGACTCGCTGATCGTCTCTAGCGCTTACGCGAAGGATATGGTCGAAAACGTCATCCCGTACGTGCAGGCGAATTTCAATGCTTCCGACGATCCGAGCCTGCGCGCATTTGGCGGCCTCTCGCTGGGCGGGGCGCGTGGCATTGAGCTGCTCACGAAGCATCCGGGGGTCTTTGATTATTACGGCCTGTGGAGTGCGGGCACGCTCACCACCGATTTTGCCGAGGCTGACCGCCGCGCTATTGGCCAGCTCAAAGGCGCTATCCACACTGGGGCTGGACTGCAAGATTATTTGGTTTCGATTGGGAAGAATTCGCTGTTGCGCGCTGATTCTTTCCGCCGGGCGGGGGCGCGTGTGGTCGAGTTTGACCAGCCGGGTATTCACTCGTGGGATATTTGGCGCGCCGAACTGAACGACTACCTGCGCAGGGTCGCATTCAAATAGGCCGAGGGCGGGCCGCTGTTCTTGACGGCCGCTAGTGTAGATTAGATTTCCACTGCTATAGAGGTCGATGTTTATCCGACGGTTGCTGACTGGAGGAAGAATCGAAAGTCGCAGCGCTTGGATAACCCGGATGGCAGCACAGAATTAGATCCATTGTTCATTACTAGCCCGTGGCTTTTCGCGTTGGTTGACGGCAGTGCTGAACCAAAGGATGCTAACCCTTCGACCTTCTTCCAGGGGATAGTTGAACGGGCTGAGCTGTGCACAAACACGCTGACGAATCAGAAGTGGTGGAAGTGTCTAGTCGACTGTGGGCTGGATTTGAATGTTGCACTCCCTTATGACATTAAGCCTGCCCCTACGCCTGGAAGTGTCATAGAAGGAAACGTGTATTTGATGGGTTCATCCGGGTATTGGCAGAACAGGTAGATTTATGCAGGGGACGCCACGTATTACAGAGGGCAGGACTAGCATGGGTGGTATGAAGTTCGGTATGCGTACGCCATCTTTGACCCGTTCTATTAAGGCGCGCACGACTGGACGTGCGAAGAGGGCGTTGAAACGGGCCATTATCCCCGGGTACGGCCGGAAGGGGATGGGGTTCCTGAAGAGCCCAAAGCGGTCAATCAAGAATTCGACCTACAGGCGCACCACATTCAGCCTCTGGGACATGTTCAAGTAGGTCTGCCTCGGAGTGGGCAAAGGCCTGAAACCTAGTTCTCACGCTCCTGCCTGCTGGCGGTGAAGGTGAATGCTTTGGTCCGGCGGTAGTGGGTTACGCGTCGGCGCGGGTCGAAGGCGCCATCCGACGTCCACGGCTGGTAGATGTCCAGCCCGCGCCCCAAGTCGATGCTCCACCCGGTGTCGGTGGTTATTTTGCGGTCGTGGCCAGCCTTGCCAATCTCGAAGCTGAAATTCAGCCCGTATTTAGCGAAATTGTTCTGCAGCTGTTCCAGCATGTCCCGCTGATTATCGACCCACTCCAAATGCTCCCTGTCGCAGCCAGTAAGTAGCTTGACATCGACAGTCTCTCCACGGGGTTTGACCGCCAAAATAGTTGCTAGAACTTCGTATAGGTTTTCTACCTGGTAGGGCATGCGAACGTACGGGTCAACAATTTCCACCTTCGCGGCTCCCACTAGGTAGTCCACTAGCAGCCGCTGCAAACTGACCCCCAGCTTATTCTCGGGCACCTCAAGCCGGCGCTCCCTAGGGCCCGCAGCCGCCTGTTTGCCACTACCGCCGTTCCCGGCACTGCCGGCGCAACTTGCTGGGCCAGCGCCTTCAACCTTAGCCGGCCCGGTCGCGGCCACCTTTGCCGATTCAGCCGCAGCCGGCTTTGCTCGCTCGCCGCTAGCTGCCTCGCCGCTCGCCGCCTCGGCCAGCCCGTCCTGCGCGTCGCGGCCAAATAGCTCCGGGTAGTCTAGCTCTTCCTGGGTGACCACCTCGCGCGGATTCCCGCCCGAGGCCGGCGCATACGAGAAGTGCAGCCCTGACTCGCGCATGGTCGCATCCAGGCGCAGGATCTGTTCTTTTACGCGCCTGCGCCCTTCGATCGCGTACCGCAGCAGGTCCTCAACCTCGTGCTCGCTCGCCTGCCCGCTGGGGTGCACCAGTTTCATCAGCCCCGAGAAGGTCTTGCGCACCGCGTCCCGGTCGCGCGTAGACATTTCCCTGTCCAAATCAAAATATTGCGCAAAACGCCCCGAATAGTCTTCGGCCCTAAACGCCCGCAGAGCTTCGGCCAAGTAGTCGACCACAAACCCGTAACCGCGGTTGAACAGTTCGGGCCGGATCACGTCCACTTCCCAGCCGGGAATGTAGTAGTGGATGCGATCCATATAGGCGGTGTCGTGGTAGGCCTCCGGGAGAGACTCAAACAGGTCCGAGTTGGCCAACATGGCGGGCACGGTGTTCGACGTGTTGCCTACGAACACCATGGACGCTTCCGCGGTCACCGGCGAATCCCCTCGTGAGAACGACTTGTTCGCCAGGTAGTTCTTCATCGTGTCCACCAGGTTTTGCTTTACCTTTTTCTTGCCGGCGAACTCGTCGAAGGCCACCACGTCCCAAAAACCGACCAGCCCAATCTGCCTGGTGGTGTTGTTGATGAATAGTTTCGCCAGCGTCACCTCGCCACCCGAAACTAGCATGCCGTGCGGGGAAAGCTCCGAATAGATGTGCGATTTGCCCGTACCTTTTGGCCCTAACTCGACCAGGTTGTAGTTGCGCTCAACGTAGGGGATTAGCCTGGTAAGCTGCAACAGTTTTGCGCGCCGGCTGAGCTTTTCCGGGTTGAACCCGATCGAGGCGATTAGCAGGTCGATCCACTCTGCAGTGTCAAACTGCTCCCGCGCGGCCACATACCCATCCCGGTCAAAGAACGGCAGCTGGATCGCATTCAGGTTGGTTACCGTCCACGGCCCCTCTTTAGGTTTGCCCCCAACCGCTACGTCTGCCGTGTAGGTTATGTCGGCCATGCACCAGACGCCGCCGGTAAGTAGCCGGTCGTTGCCCTGCACGGTCTGGTCAGATACTAGCGCGTCGCGTACCCCCAGGTTCTCGAAGGCGGCCACATACCTGTCTTTGCGTTCGTCCAGGCTCACAGAGACCTTGTCGATTATCCGGTATCCGCGCTGCTCGCGAATGCGCGACTTGATCAGTTCCGATTCGCCGCGGTTCACGTAGTGTTTCGCTAGGATCTTGCGCACCGATTCCACGCCCGCAGCGATCTCGGCCTCATTGGTGCTTGCGCAGTACTGGGCGAGCAGAAACTCCAGCACGTAGGTGGGCACAACCGCGTTGCCTTTGACCTGTTGCACCAGGTCTTTGCGCACTATGTAGCCGGGAAAGTATTCGGCTGCCTTTGCTTCTAGCTGGTTGCGTTCGCTCATATGTCGAATCCTCCAAAGGCATTAAATCCACTGCGCAACAAGCGCACCTTGTGTTCGGCCACCGCCGCTACCTGGTTTCCGTTTACCAGCTTATGCGCTCTGATGTAAACGTCTTGGTTGTTGTGTGCGTTCGCCTCGGCCGTTAGGGCCAACTGCACGTTTCGGTTGCGTTGCTCTTGGCTTTGCGAGGGCGAATTCACCTCTACAGTCACCAGGTCAGATAGCAGCGCCCCGTCTTGGGCGTACAGGCCAATCTGGGCGGTAAAGGGCGCGGTCTTTCCACCTACCGGGTCCTTTTGCACCAGGCGAGCGGAGATAGCCGGGGTGGTGATCGCAGTTTGCGAGTAGTGCAGTTCGATCCGCGCGTCTTCTGTCTTATTCTGCCGGCCCACGGTCACCGTGATAACTGGGATCGTGATTTCTTGCAGGGAAGCACCCCCGTGCACGAACTGGCGTCCCTTCCCACTCACGCGGTGTCGGCGCAGCCCTCTCGGTACGGCCACGTCCAAGCCGCCCGCCAAGCCGATTTGCTCCGCGGTGAAGGCCGTCCAGTTGTCGTCGGTCTGCAGGTTCTTGCCGAGGGCGTAGCGCCTTTTCATCTTGCCCACCATCTGCTTGCCGGCGGGCACCTGCCCCTGCAGCACAGTGTCGTTGTCTTCGAGCGCCCGCTCCTGGTACAGGAAGCCGTGGTCGGCAGTAATAATGATGCGGGCAGTGTTGGCGTAGTTTGCCCACTGCGTGCAGAGCCGGCAAAGCGCCTCCAGGGTGCGCTGGCAGGCCCCGGGCGTGTCCATTTCGGAACTGCCCGAATCCCCAATGGCATCAATTTCGTTGTGGTAGATGTACACCACGTCCCGCTCGCGCACATAGTCGCGAATCTGGTCCCGGTTCATTGACCTGGCATCCTCGAAGGTGAGCGCCCCGGCCCGCCCCGCAAAAGCGTCAGCCAGGATCTGGTCGCGTCGCTCAGTGCCCTCGGCCGAGGCGCCGTCTAGGCGCACCTCCGACTTTTCGGTAAATTCCAGTTGCCCGTGCGGTAGCAGCGCCGCCATTCCCAACTTGGTAACTGAGGGCAGCAGGGTGTACCAGGGTTCGGTTTGGGCCGTGAATCGGCCCTGCCGGTTCAGTTTTTCTTCTAGTTCTTTGCCCACTTCGAAGCGCAGCGCGTCCGAAATGATCACGATGGTGCGCCTGCCCGAGCGAGCATTGAGCGCCACAAACCGATCCTGCCTGGACGGGGCTGACTCGCTTCCCCGAGCCGGGATCTTCCACCCGCCCAGCTGCCGGATTGCCCCGTCCCATTCGTGGGCTAGCGGCTGCTGGTAGTCGTAGATGTAAGCGGTCTCTACCTGCTGTTTCAGCACTGCTATGGGGCTGTCCCCGCCGGTGCCGGCAGCAAAGTACAGGAACTGCCGGTAGGCCTGGTCGATCTTCCACCACCTATCCGTGTACTGGAAGAACCCGTCTGCCGCGTCGGCGAACAGGGGCTTGCCCATAGTGCGGATCAGCGTCAAGCATTCGGCCCCGCTCAGCAGAGCTTTCCAGGTATTTCGCGAGCGCTCATACCAGATGGTGTTTTGCCTTTCGGCGGCAACCTTGCGGACCGCTTCCGCATTGGTGGAGCCAGCAACCAGCTCGTCTGCCAGCTGGCGCACCAGCAGCTCGTCTACCCCCGGAACCGTCTTGTTTTGCAGGAGCTCACCTGCCGGCCGGGCCGACAGCTGTTGTAACGAACTGAGCTTTTCGGCCGCGTACGCCGCCCACGCCTGGACCGCCTGCTGGTTGGGCAGGGCGTTAAACCAGCTCCTAAAGTCCGCGCGCGCGTTCGCGTTTGCACTTTCGGGCCAGTTGTTTTGTTCTTGCAGGAACAGCCACAGCACCAGGGCGGGCAGGTCCTTCTGGCCGTCGTAGTTCCAGATTTTGGCGGCCCCATCCCAGAAGAAGTCGTCGAGGCCGTATTTGAGCAGCGGGAATTTTCCTTCGGCCGGTTCTTCGCCGGCGGGTGGGGCTGCGCTGGATGCCAGCTCGGCGAATAGGTGCGAGAACGAGTGGTCGGCAGTGCCCAACAGGGTGGAGGTCATCATTGCCAGCAGGGTCTTTGAATCGACGCTGTCGCGCAGGCGCGAGCGCAGCTTGGTTACGCGGTCGCGCGAGTTGAAGAAGCCCGCGTGAGCGCGCATGGTGGCCACCAGTTCGTCCGCGGTCAGCCCCAGCTCGGTTGCCTGTAGCGTGATGGAGTCGGCGCGGAACGTGGCGTACCCCAGCCGGATGTCTGCTAGCCAGTCGTCTTCTACCGGGGGTAGTTCGCCTTTCCGGTACAGCACAAACTTCTCTTTTGGATGGTCGGCTAGGACGCGGATTTTGACCGAGAATTCGTTGCCGTCCACTACGATGATGGGCACGCCCAGTAGGGTTTCCATCTGCTCGATGATTTCGGCGTATTCGCCGGCCAGGTCTAGCCAGGACACGATGCGCGAGTAGATGAGTTTGTCCCGCAGGGCGCCTGCTAGTTGGTCTAGGTTTGTTCCACTCATTGCTACTCCTGCCAGAATTGGGTTCCAGCTTTTTTGCGCTTTTTGTACCAGTCGCTAAAGCCTTTTTGAGGGCGCAGAGCGCTCTTTTTCAGCTGTTCCCTGTTGCCGCTGATTCCGTAGGCAACCTTGTTGTAGTTGACTCGCACCCCGTCATCCAGGTCGATGCTGACCTTTCGGATGGAGAGGGGGTAGAGCGAGTCGTCAATGTAGGCGGTTACGTCTGCCAGGGCGGTTTCCACCCATTTGAGGCGTTTCCTGAGGGCGGCCTGCTGCGACCTGGCAGCGGAGTCCAGCTGGGCCTGCAGGTCTTTTACCTCGGTGGTGAGCGCATTGCGGTAGGGGACCGCATACTTGGCGAGCACCTGGCCCGCGGTGGCGGCGGTGTACCTGTGCTGGTAGATAAGCGCCTTGAAATAGCCCTTTGGGGATTGGAACATCCAGTAGATCGGCCGGTTGGAATACATCGCCTCGTGGGTTTTGAGGAACTCCTTGTCCAGGTACTTAAATAGCCCCTCCCGGTAGTTAGTGGGGAGGGTGGGCGCGGTGAATTCACTCTTCTTGCCCGAGCTCTTCACGTTCAAACACTGCACCAGGAAGGCCAGGTTCTCTTCCAAGTTCTCCTCCCCATATATCGCCTTGATGGCTTCCTGCACGCGCAGCAGCGCGTCGTCGGCGAAATAGCCGTCGGTGAAGGGAATGATCCCATCGTCATCCGGAATAAGCGTCGGCTCTGGCACCTGGGCCAGGTAATCCTGCAGGCTTGCCCCCTGGTCAGCCAGGATCAGTCCCGGCTTGTCCAGCGAGTAGCGGCCAAACCACAGCCCGATGATGTACGAGATTAGCTCCTGCGCCGCTCGCTGGAAGAACAACCACCTATATTCCTCCTCCGAGCGCGTCTGCCCCTTTTCAGGCGCAAAAGCAAAATAAGGATTCTGGAGTAGGGAGACTTGGTTCAGAGAAAGCGATTCTTCGGGTCTCTCAATTCCTACGACATTCGCCCAATGATTATTGTTTTGTAACTCGAGTAATCTTGCGTAATTAGTGTTTTCGATAGCTCTCTGGAAGTCTATCTCGAAGGTTCTCGATAGATCCTGATGGATATGCGATAGATTCGCAGAAAATGAATTGGCTGTTTCGGTTTCCATCAAATCAGATTTGAACAGGGATATTAGCTCATCGATAATCTTGGTATTAGGTATTGATTCCTTTGGGATTGGCACTTTCGATACGTGTCCGACGCTGAAGTGTAGCCCGGAAGAAAAAGCAGTTAGCAATTCGGAAGCTACACCTGAATTAAGGAATGAAATCAACGTTAGTTGCTCTTCCCTGTCAGGGAAAATAGATGGGCCTGCGGCGTCGAAAACATAACCTTCAGGATATGCTCTGAAGGCTATTGTTCCGGAAGATACATCGCTCCAGGAAATGCATGGTTTGAAGTAGAACTCTGTATTTTGTGGACGGGACCTTTGTTCTCCGGCTTCGTCAACAAAGTTTATAATTTCTTCGCCGTCATTTTCCCAGTTAACTACGTAGTCCTGGTTGCCGTACCATTTGCGGAATGATCCGCCCTTGTTGTGGGGGAACCATTTCTTTCCCGAGTCTATGGCGTCCTGCTTGTCTTTGGCGTGCAGGTAGGAGTTGGCCTGGCCTACCTCCCACCACAGGCGAAGGAACCTGTCGTTGTCCGCGGTTGCCAGTCCCTGCCTGGGGGAAGCTATCTCTCCTAGTGGGGTGCCATTGCGGAACGCGTCCAGGAGTGCGTCGGGGAGCCAATACACAATCGGCGAGCCAGGAATTGCCTCGAGGTCATCTACTCTTTTTTGGTATACGCGATCGCGGTTTTTTCCTTTTAGCGCATCGAAAAATCTTCCGGTACGCATTTCGTCCGAGGGAGTTTCAGCACGATCTGCAAGATGGATGAATTGTATTTCTGTTCTTTCAGAGGGAGGCGTGTTGATACACGTAAAAACGCAAAAATCCATAGCGACACCACATATGCCTCTGCCGAGCATTTAAAAGTGGAAATCGTGTTCTCGTTAAGCAATTGTTTTCTTGAATTTTCAAACGAACTCAAGAACATCCAGTTATTTAGCGTAAGCATTCCCCAAGCGCCAGCGTCTTGAACTAGAGTTCGGCCTCTGGTCATAAAACACGTAATGAGATCTGCCTTGTGTGCAGTGTACTTTTTACCGAGAAATTTCTTCAATAACGGAGAATGATGTTTGCTCCCTAGGTACGGGGGATTAGCTACCACGGCGGTGTACTGGCTGTTATGCAGGGCTTTAACTATTGTTGCGGCTGCTGCTAGCTCGTCAGGGTCGGTGCCCATAAGTGCTGGATCGGCAACGTTGGTCAGCTGTTGCAGTACTTCGTACGCTCCGGCGGGGGGTTGAATTAGGGAGCCGAAGGTGGAGGCCTCGCCCAGCTGGTCGATCAGCTTGTTTAGCTCCTTTAGGGAAGGCAGCTGCTCGGCGCTGCCGGCTAGCTGGTCGCAAATGCGCTGGTATTGCTCGGGGGAGATGGGCGGGATCGCCACCGAGCGGATATGCACAATGTTTGGGCTGGCCACCCCGGAGCGTTCCAAGTAGCGTCTGTCGTGCTCCTGTGCCTTCATGGCCAAGGCGAAAGAAGCCAACTGTACCGCGCGGCGGTCAATCTCGATACCCGTCAGGTTGTGGGTGAAAATCAAATTGGCGATCTTGGAGGAAGAATAGCCGGCCTCGACGTACATCTGCCACAGCAGGTCGAACGTGTACGTCAGCATGTGCGCAGAACCGCAAGCAGGATCAACAATTCGGAACTCGGTAGGATCCCCAATGGCCAACCCGGCATCTTCTTGCCCCTGGGCGGAGGGGACCAAATACTCCATCTGCTCGCGCAAAGGGGAAGAGGGGTGGGCGCGCAGCCACTGCTTGCCCACCGTGTTCTCAACCAAATACCGCACGATCCAGTGTGGGGTAAACAGCTGGGTGACAGGGGCTAGCTCCTTAGCGGTAATCTTCTTCTTTGAGTCGTTAATTTCGGCCTTTACCTGCGAAATGTAGTACTGGTACAACCAGCCAATAACTTCCACATCCTTGCAGGCATCCTGGTCCATCGCCTGCACAATATCCAAGCGCACGGAAGTAGCTGACAAAAGATCGCCAGGGGCCAAATAGTTCACCCAACTATTCGCATGCGGGAATACCGCGGGCATGGCCTTAGACCACAGCTGGAAGTAAGCAGTCAGTAAGGTGACGTAAGCCTGCCGGTCTTTACCGGCCAGCAGCAGGTCTGTTACCTGCGACTGCACCTGCGGATCAATCTTGTAGTCGAAGCTGCCCTGCCTGGCCTGCACCAGACATTCTGGCTGGTTGGATCCTGGCGGGGGAGTCACCACCTGGTAGGTGCCCGAATAGGCGTGCGCATCCATGAACCGGGCGGCAGTCAGCCGGTTGAACCACGAATAGGCGGCCCGCTCTACCACCCCATCTTGGCCAAACCCGGTGATCGCATTTGTCAGCGAGGTGCGCACATGCGCGTCCGTGTCTGGGCTGGCAAGCAGGCTAGACAGGCGCACAGCCACCTGGTCGGTCAAACTAGTCCGGGCAGAAGTAGCCAAAGATTCTAAGGACAAAACACTCACAGCGTCACAACCCCACCATCGTCAATAAAATCTGCCAACTGGACCCGCAGCTGGCCCAAATACTCATCCAGTTCCTGGGTAGAACTGATCGTAGCCAGCGAAGAAGAACCAAGGAAAGAAGAAATGCTCTTCGCCCTGGGCTGCTTCGGCTGTGCCGGCTGCCGGGCAGGCTCCGCAGCAGGGGACGCAGCCGCGTCGCCCTGGGCAGCAGCTGCAGGGGCAGGCACGGGACTTACGCGCATCAGCTCGTTGACCCAACTAGTCTTAGCCGCATTCAACTTCAGCTGCAAACTAGACAGCTGGGCCGAATTAGCAGAGCTGGCAACCAACTTCTCAAACTCAGCAATAGCATTACCTACCCGCTCGCGCGAGGCCTCACTAGCCTGCTGCCACTGCTGGGAGGCCTGCACGCCCTCGACCGCATGGGCCAATTCGGCCTCGATCAGCCGGTGCTGTTCTTCCGCAAGGGCCCGCTGGGCGCGCTCCAAGTCCTCGGTGGCCGCCTTCAGCTTCGGCACCAGGTTGTACAAGTTGGGGCTTTCAAGCAGAGCCTGAATTTGGCCCGGCAGCTGCGCATCTGCCCCAGGCAGATCGTAATTCTCTGGAGAGAGGGCCAACTGCCTAGCCTTTTCGGCCAGCGGAAGATGCTTCCTGAAGAACTCGCCGACCGGCTCAACGAAATCCTCTTTCACATCCAACAATTCTTCTAGGCTGGCCATGTTCTGCCCGTCCATGAAGAAGTCGACGTTATGGGTAACAGAGAAGGGCTCGAAAGCCCCAATCACCTGATCTGCCTGGGCGGCAAAAGCAAAATCGCTTTCGGCTACCTGCCGCATCTCCTCAATCACCTTGTAGGCGTACTTAGTAACCTCTTTGGGAGCCTCCGCCGCCTGCTGCATCTGCGGCCACGCGTTAGTCAGATCGTTGGCAACCGTTAACAGACGGGCAACTTGGGAGCGGTCGTAGGTCTTCTTCTGCTCCACCAGCAGCGACTTATGCTCGCTGCGCGTTGCCAGCAGCTGCGCCAACTGCGTGCGCGGCACCGGCGCCTGATTGTGGGACACCTCCAACTTGTTATCGCGCACGCCCCTAGCAATAATCGCCAAGGTTACCGCCGCCGGCCACCCGCACGGGGCACCGTGATAGTGCTCCACAGCGTCCGAAACATAAGTAGATTTGCCCTCGCGCTGCCTGGTGGTGTTAATCCACTGGGCTACCTCGTTAGCTAAGCTAGACAGCGTAGCCACCTCGGGGCTGGTAAAAATGCCGCCCTCGTCATCTTGCAAGGCGAGCCCAATATTCGACTCCGTCCAAGACAGGAAAGGCTTCACCTCGCCAATCCGGTTGTAGACCGTGGCCACCACCCGACCCAACGCAGTCCTAACCGCATCCTTCGCATTACCCCTAGAAGAAGGCGAGACCTCTAACCCATTTACGAAGAAACGAGCGTTCCTGATCGAATCGGCAATATCCTTTTGCAGCGAAGCGTTGCGTTCGGCATTATTCGCCTTGTGCTCGACAATAAACCTAGAAGCGCTGCCCTGGGCAGAAGTCGAATTGCGGCGCAAATAATCATTAGTCTTATGCCAAGTCTCGATCTCGGTGTAATGATCAACCTGCAGGTCTAATAGGACGAACAAGTCCTTCTGCGAGCCCACAGACCGCTGCGCCACAATGCCCTCATCCACACCCGCGTTCGGAGTGTAATAGCGGATAGCAATCTGCTGCTCACCACCGACCTGCGTATCGTCAACGAACATGCCAACGTTCAAGTCCATCTTCGAATCCGGGTAACGGTACTTCGTAGCGTCGCTGCCAAGCGCAGACACGATCGCGCTCTTCACGTAATCCCACACCTGGGAATTAGAGACCGGCATACTATCGATCTCGCGCTTAATATCCTGCTCCTCATTCGTCAGATACTCGTAGGTGCCATTGGGCATGCGCTGGACCAGCACCTGCCTCTCAAGCTGCTTGAGCGCCTCCTCAATGTCGGCCTCAAGCTGAGCTACGTCCTCGTCTAAATCGCGGCGAAGCAGTACGCGCAAATTCTTCGGATCCTTCGGGAAATTCTGCACATACCGCACCAACAACAACGTCTTGAGCACCCGAATCGCCAACGGGTTACTGTCCCGAAACTGCGCCACCGCCCGCTGCACGTTCAGCTTGATGTCCGAATTCAGCGACTGGTCCATGCCATCGTAGAACTGGTCAAAGGAGGCCAGCACCCCCACCTGCTTGTTCTGGATGTCCTTCGCAATCTGCTGGGCAACACCCAACAGCGAACGAGCCCCCACCGAAGAATGCCGGCCCGTGAACGCGCCCGCAGAAGACAGGCCAATCATAGTTTGGGTAAACATGTCGAACTGATAGTTCACAAACGGGTAAGTGTCAACAAACGAGGCGGCAGTGGGGTAGTTGCGATACGTCTTCTCCCAATTCGGGAAGCTAAAAGCAGACTCAAACTCGGCCTGGTGGGCATCGTAAACCTGACGCAGAGCAGCGGAGGCCTGGTCCGTTTTAGTGAGCAGACGCTTCGAAACAACCTCCTCGACCTCCTGAGTAGACAGGTTAACCTGCGTGTCGAAACGGCCCTGAATCTTCGAAAAATCATCCCCGCGCCTGTCAGCTAGCTCGCCAAGGACCGAAGACAGCTGCTCCTGCGAAGTGACAAACACCGACGAGCGCCCCTGACACTTCGAGAACAACTCCTCGGTAACCGTCTGCAGCGAGAGCATCAGCTTCGTGTCCGTGCCAATGTACTGGCCGACCTCGTCAATAAAGAAATTCAACCGGTAAGTGGGACCCTGCCGGTCGATCCAATCACGCACCTCTTCGGCAAACCCCTCAGCAGACAAAGCCAAATTGTCGCGATAAGTCTTAATCGGGTTAGTAATAGGGGAGCCAATCTGCGCGAGCGCAGCCTCGGCATCCCCATTCGCAAACAGGGCCGCCTTACGGGCATCCTCCCACCGCTTCCCACCCGACACCTGGGTGAAAGCCTCCTTGAACTGGGCCAGCTTGTGCAGCGAATCCAAATCCCGCTCCAGGCGGGCCACCGCCAAATCGCGGTCGTAATAGCCGCAGGCGCGGTAGAACTCGCGATAAAACACCCCCAGCAGCGCCAGGTTCTTCGAAGACTGCGCCTTATCATCCTTCGCATCAATATTGAACAGCAGGGACGTGGCCGGGATCGCCGCCGCCTTCTTCAGCGAAGCCTGCAAGAAGGCATCCTGGGAGGCTTTCTGCAAAAACTGTTCGGCCACAAAATCCCGGCTCACAGACGAAGACCCCTGCACATCCCCCAACAAGAACGACGTCATCTTGAGCAGGTGCGACTTACCAGAACCAAAAAATCCCGAAATCCACACGCCATTCGACTTAGGGTGGGGGCTAGTGTACTGCTCCAAAATACGGGAAAGACCATTCTTGATCTCGGCAGTGAACACGTACTCTTCGACCTCGAGCCGCACGTGCTCGTCCTCGCTAGCCTTAATTACCCCGTCAATAGTGCGGTTAATGTCCTTCGCATACATTTCAGCTAGCTTCATGATTCATCCTTGATAGTTTCCAATGCGTACTGCTGGTCCAAAAGATCAAAAGCGCGGTAATAGTTGTCTTCACTAACCTGGTCAAACAAGACTAGGGCCGAACCCACCGTAGGCGACTGACGGTAAGAGCCAGGGAAAGTAAGCACCACGGGCACATCCCCCGTGAGCGGCTGCAAACAATTGAGTAGCCGGTGAGCGCGCATGATGGGGAACAGGTGGTGCACGCCAGAAAGGATCACCACCCGCGAATCGGGGGCCGCCTGGATTCTTTCGGCGATAGCCGGGGCAAGCACCCGCTCAGCATCCAAGATTTGCGCCAGCCCATCGGCAAAATCCTGCCTGTCCATGCCGGCCTCCTGAGCCAAAATCTGATCCCAGTAGCCGCAGTCGCGCCATATCTGAATAGCCAACTGGTAGACGTCAATGTGCAAGGTTGGCACCGACTCGTTCAGGTGCGAAAGCATCTGCCGCAGACTCTGGTCGAAGGAACGATCCCACTCGATGCGATAACGCAACACGTAGTAGGGGACCTCGTTACCAAGACCCTCCCTATTCAAAAACCGCTTAGAGGTCATCACCCTCAGAGCAATATCTAACGTTTCTTGTAGCGAAGGCGGATACTGTTGGGAGCGCCTAAAAGATGCCGTATGAGACTGCTTTGACATCACGCACCTACCTGATCATCGGGAAGTAATTCAAACTGTTGCGGGGGCACCGGAAACGCCTCACGCATAGGCCAACCCCACCTGCTTTTGGCGGCCACGATTATTTGCGCAACCTGGGTGGGGATAAAAACCTCTTGCGGAACGTTGTGCCTGTCCAAAAAACCCGCCTTGCGCGCCTGCGTGAACACAAACTGGCGAACTTTATTTATTGACTTATCGCTGCGGCCCTGCAAATGGGGGTGCCAGAGCGCCTTCTGCTTCCAAAACTCCAAAAAATCCTGGTCGGTAGTGGCGCTCGCCTGGATTAGTGCATGATCGCGCAACACTTCGCGAGCAAAATCGGCCGTTAGCCGGGAGCGCAAGCAAAGAGACAGCCACATTAGGAATTCGGCCCCCTGCAGGCCAGACGCCAAATACTGCCAGGCCGGTCTGCCTAGCGGGGCCAGGCGGGAGGCAGTAAGAGAAGCCATTGCGCGGCGGTGGTTTCCGCCCTCGATACGCACCAGATTTTCGGCAAAAAGTCGCTTACTAACCTGGGTTTGCGGGAGGCCTTCAAGGAATAGCTCGGCGGCTTCACGGTAGCCGGCAAGCATGAGCGTGCCCGAAGTGAAACCGAGCTCGTAGCCTGAATCGGACATCGCCCTCCCTTGCGAGACACACCTGCTGAACACCAGTGTTCTAAGTTTAGCGGTCGCCCCCGGCAAATGGCGCCAGGGTACAGTATAGATACGGGACACAAAATGGCTGGCGGTTTGCCTACTCCTCGGCAAAGAAATCCTGATCCACCCGGTACAGGGTGACGGTCTGGGATTTTTCCACGCCCACCCCATAAGCGAGCATCAGGGACGTGAGCTGGATACCGTCAATCAGGACAATGTTTGAGCGCATATACTTGGCCGCTTCCAGGGCCGCCTTGGTGAACGTAGAAGACGTAATAAAAACCCCGCGGTCAGCCGCCTTGCTAGCCATAACGCCGGCGAACTCATGGATAGGACCGCGGCCAACCGGATTGGTCTGGGCATACCGCTTAGCTTGAACGTAAACGTTTTGCAGCCCAAGCGGATCCTGGCGAATAACCCCATCGACGCCCCCATCGCCACTTTTGCCCAAATGCTCCTTAGTGCCACTATGGCCGCCGTAGCCCATGGCCCACAGCAGCTCGATCACGGCTTTCTCAAAAAACTCCGGAGAAGAATCAAAAAGCATCTGCCGCAGTTCCGTTTCGACCTCGGCGTTAACATCCCTAACTAGCTGGTCGATCCGAATCTGAGGATCCTCATCTACCTGATCCGCGCTAATCTGCTGGGCACTGGGCAAGGTGTGCCCACGCCGCTGCGCAATCTCACTTTGATACTGCTGCCACATAGGCCACTCGCACATATCAGCTTCGCTGTACTCTGCGAGCTGCCTGTTAGCAACCACCTTGCCGTCCTCGGTAATCACATAAACGCCCTTAGACGGCCTAGAAAGAAGGCCCGCCTTCACAAAAGACGAACAAGCCCACGATGCCCGATTTCGGTATATCGGTTGCCCCGTAGGGATCAACTTTCGTCTCTGCTCATCAGTGAGTCCAAGATAATCCGCAGCCGCTTCCCTAATATCGCGAACCTTCCGGGCAGCACCGTCACTCATCACGGCAAGTACAGCGGGCCGAAAGCCATCAATCGTAGGAATACCTTCCTCGCAGGTGGGAACGGACTGGGCCATCTTGTCTCCTTCTGAAGCTAAACATTTTCAGTCTATAGGGCGGGACTGTCAGAAACCTCCCGCATCTCGTCCTTGCCCTCTTCTTTGCCCTCTTCCTCATCCTCGCGCTGTTGCTTCCGTTCGGAAAGGCGGTACTTGATATCGCGGATTAGGCTGGGGCGCTGCCCCGAAAAGTAGTTGTAGAACCTTTCGGGTTGGCGTGAAACGTAGGCGACGCCGCTTCCCAACCCAATGAACAGGAACAGGTTGGGGAAGCCGCCCAGGTTGGACGCCATCTTGATCCCGTCAATGCCGCCGAAACTAATCACGATCCAGGTGACGGCCCCCACGGTGGCCCCCCAAACCACCTTCAAGAGGTGCTTGCTCGCAGGAGTCTTCCTATAGGTAGGCATGCAAATGTCCGCCACCGCCGTCGTGTTCGAATCCGAGGCCGTCACGAACGAAATAAACACGATGAACAGGTAGACGGGGATGACGATGACGGCTAGGGGCATCTGCTCGAAAATGCCGTAAACCACCGATTCGGGGCCCATGTCCTGCATGGCCTCCCACAAGTTCACCCCATTTTTGTCAAAGTAGATTGCCGAGGACGAAAAGATCGCCATCCACACCGACGAGAATAGGGACGGCAAAATAAAGTTCGCCACGATCAACCGGCGGAACGTGAACCCCTTCGCAATAGAGGCCAGGAAAGTGGCCGTAATTGGTGTCCACGCCAACCAGTTACACCAGTAGAAGATCGGCCACGTCTTATTCCAATCCTCACCGTGAGCAGTCCCCATCGCTAGCGACATCTTCGGGAAATCTGCGAAGAAAGCGCCCAAGGATTCGGTGCCCATCGAGAAAATGTAGGCGGTCGGCCCAAAAATCAGCACAAAAGCAAAAATGACCAGGTACACCTTCATGTTCAGCTCCGACAGCTTACGGATACCCCTCATCACGCCCGACACCGACGAAATGACGAAACACAACACAATCGCAAAAATTATGATCGCCCACGACACCGGACCCGACTCGATCCCAAACTGGTTCTCAATACCGCCCGCAATCGACAGGGCACCCGTACCCAAAGACGCAGCCATGCCTAAACCCAATGCAGTCAGGCACACCGCATCGATCACGCCCGAAAAGCGCAGCACGCCCTCGCCAAAAATCGGCACCAAACCCGACGAAAGCGAATGCGGCAGACGCATGTTGTGGAAGGCAAACGCGAAGCTGACCGTCGCCACCGTGTACAGGGCGTAGGGGGACCACGTCCATTCCAGGAACATCGCCTTCATCGCAAACAGCATCGCCGCCGGAGAATTTTCGGCCCCACCTGCCTGGGCGGGAGGCTGGTGGAGGTGGTAGAGCGGTTCCGCGCACGCCCAAAATAAAATACCCGCCGCAATGGTAGTGCAAAGCGTAATCCACACCAGCGAACGGAACTTCATTACCGGGCGGGCAAGATCCCCACCCACTTTCTTCGACCCAAGCGGCGAAAACGCCAAATACACGATCAGAATGACCGCAATAAACGTGTTCCAGTTAAACAGCCACCCAAAATTGTCCAGAATGAACGAAGTCGTAAAATCGAGGCCGCGCAGCAAAATGTCGGCTCCCACCAGCGAAACCGCCAGCATCGTCACAAGCGCCAGCCAGGGCACAGCAAACACACCAACTCGGAAAGAACGCTTCGATTCCGAACGCATAAAAATCACTTCCTGTAGACAAGGCCGAGAGCAGGCGGTGCTAACGGCCGGTAGCTTCGACAGATGTCGAGGCCGAGCCTCCATAAGAGCGGGTGTGCTAAGACCTCACAAAGCAGATTCAAAACAGTCATGCAGCATGGGGAGCGCTACCAAATTGCGCGCCCACAACCCCAAACAACCTTGAAGGAGGGAACGAGCCAGTCATATCACACTGATATTAGAGACCCGTGAGAAGGGGGTGGTGCGGCGGGCAGCGGGGCGGCTAGGCATCTGGGTGGTCTGTCTAGGGGGTCGGAAAATTTCCCTTCACCAGTAAGGGATAGGCGTCGGCCCATCCGCCCACTTTGCGCGCGATCTTGCCCGCATCGACAACCAGGCCGTGGAAGAGGGCGAGCTCCCGGACCGTAAAGTTGGCCTCACCAACCTTAGGGTCTAACGCCCGCTTAGCCGTCTCATAAGACTTGAACTGGCCCATACCGGCAGCAGCTAGCAGCCGACGAGCATACAGGTCGTAAATAAACACCCCACGCCTGTAGGCGTAGAGCAAAATATCGTCCGCAGTCTCGGCACCCACCCCGCGCAAATCGAGCAGTTCCGCGCGCAAAGCGGCAGTGGGAAGGTGGACGGCGTCCTGGTCGCGGCGCAGGAACCAGTCGCTCACCGTTTGCAAATACTTCGACTTGGTGTTGTAGTAGCCGGCCGGTCGGATGAGCTCAGCCAGCTCCTCGGCCGGCAGCTGAACGACCTTTCGGGCGTCCAGTAGGTCTGCTTCCCGCAAATTATCGAGCGCCCTGCGCACATTCGCCCACGCAGTATTCTGCGTCAAAATCGCTCCCGCGATGATCTCAAACCGGGACTGCGCAGGCCACCACGTGCCCGCCCGCACCTGGGCTGCAAGCAGATCGAACAAGTCGCGAAAAGTTGGCACTACGCCCTCCAAAGGTTGATGCCCCAAGCCTAGCGCCCGCCCGGGTAGGGGCCTAAAAAGAGGGCGAGGGCGGGAAAGAATCCACGCCCTCGCCTATGTGGCAATTAGCCTAGTGTGCTAGTCGTTGTTCTTCCTGCGACGGAATGCAACGCCAGCGGCGCCAACAGCCGCCAGGATGATACCTAGCAAAGAAGCGGTACCTGCAACGGTACCCGTGTGCGACAAAGTAGTCGGAGCCTGCTTCTTAGCACCCTCATCCTGCACTGCCTTGGTGACAGTCTTGGTCACCTTGTGCCCCTTGCCACCGGCGACCTGCTTGCCCTGATCCGCCGGGGTGGCTGGTTTACCGGTATCTGCCGGAGCTGGCTTGTCCTGGTCTGCCGGAGCTGGCTTGTCCTGGTCTGCCGGAGCTGGCTTGTCCTGGTCTGCCGGAGCTGGCTTGTCCTGGTCAGGGTTGGTGGTATCACCAGTGTCGGGTACCGTGTGGTCACTATCCTGGGTGGTCGGCGGCTGCGGCTTAGAGTCGTCAGCAGCTGGGCCTTCCTCCTTCTCAACACGCACTAGGTAAGGTACCTTCTTCGTGGTGCCATCCGGGTAGGTGATCTCCACAGTGCCCTGGATGGTTTCACCGCCATTAGCACTGTCCGGAACCTTCACCGTCACAGTCCCATCAGGGGTAACCGTAACGTAGTCGGGGCCGGATTCTTTTGTGAAGGTGGTTCCCTGTGGCAACGGCTGATCGCCAGGCTGCAGCTTCAGATCAACAGACGCGCCCGGGGTGCCGGTAGCCGTCGGGTAAGAAGGCTGAGTCGGGACCGGGGTGACCGTGATCTTGAAGGGGACTTCGATCGGGTTGTCGGTGCCGGGGATGGTCACCTTGACCTTGCCAGTAACGTCACCGGGTTGGTGTCCTTCAGGAACATTGTAGGTGATCTTGCCAGTCTTCGGGTCGATGGTCAGACCGTCGGGGGTCTTTCCGTCGATGGTGAAGGTGGTTCCGGTCGGGAACTTGTAACCGTCCGGGGTAGTGATCGGGGTTTCGATGCTCTTTCCGGTTTCAACCTTTCCGTCCGGGTAGGACAGTTTCGGAGTTGCCGGGGCAACGGTGATCTTGAAGGGGACCGGGGTGGGCTTGTCACGTCCAGGGACGTTGACTAGCACGTTGCCGGTGACCTCCTTGTGCGGGCTGTCCTTAGGAGCCGTGTAAGAGATTTCGCCGGTCTTCGGGTTGATAGTCACGCCCTCGGGAGCATTTTTGGGCAGCTCGAAGGTGGTGCCATCGAGAGGCTTATACCCGTCTACACCATTCGGTGTCACCTTGGCGGTTTCGCCTGCGTTGATGGGAGTGTCCTCATAGGCTAACTTCGGCTCTGCCGGGGCGACGATGATCTTGAAGGGGACCGGGGTGGGCTTGTCACGTCCAGGGACGTTGACTAGCACGTTGCCGGTGACCTCCTTGTGCGGGCTGTCCTTAGGAGCCGTGTAGGTGATCTTGCCAGTCTTCGGGTCGATGGTTAGCCCGTCGGGGGTCTTTCCGTCGATTGTGAAGGTGGTTCCGGTCGGGAACTTGTAGCCGTCAGCTGGAGTCGGAATGACCTCGGTGGACTCGCCTGCAGGAACCTTCTTGTCCTCATAAGAAGCCTTCGGTTCTACCGGTGTGACGGTGATCTTGAAGGGGACCGGGGTGGGCTTGTCGTGGCCAGGCAGGGTGACTAGAACTTCGCCCTTCACATCGCCAGCAGGCTGATCCTTAGGTGCGTTGTAGGTGATCTTGCCGGTCTCGTCTACGGTTACCCCCTTAGGAGCATCCTTCACCTCGAACTTGCTGCCCTTCGGGAAGGTGTAACCATCCGGAGTGGTGATCGGAGTTTCGACACTCTTGCCGGCCTCTACCTTCTTATCCGGGTAGGACATTTCGGGAACAGCCGGGATGACCGTGATCTTGTAAGGGACCGCAGTCGGCTTATCGTGCCCGGGTAGGGTCACTAGGATCTTCCCGGTGACTTCGCCCGGAGTCTTATCCTTCGGCGCGTTGTAGGTGAT